>CAWUIH010000001.1:0-140764 GCA_963922495.1 uncultured Coxiellaceae bacterium
ATGCGTTGCTCAGGTACGTTGATGTACATTGCGCTACGCTTCTCGCTAATCATCCCAACTGGTGCGCGTTCTAGCGAATTTTAAGCCGTCTAAATCACATAAAATTCTACTATAACGGCCCCATTGTGCTGATTATCTGTGATGCGTTGCTCAGGTACGTTGATGTACATTGCGCTACGCTTCTCGCTAATCATCCTACTGATTTTCATTCTAAGAAAAAGCAATTTTCCCGATTTGCAAGGGTATAGTCAAGTACTCTAGTTACCTGAGCGGAAAAACATTACATCTCCATCATGCACTAGGTATTCTTTGCCTTCAAGTCGCCACTTCCCAGCATCTTTAGCGCCTTGTTCGCCCTGGTAGGTGACGTAATCACTATAGTTAATGACTTCGGCGCGAATAAATTTTTTCTCGAAATCAGTATGAATGACTCCGGCTGCTTGCGGTGCTGTCGCCTGTTGTGGGCATGTCCATGCTCTGACTTCTTGTGGTCCGGCCGTAAAAAAGGTGATTAAATTTAATAAATCATAACCTGCCTTAATCACACGGTGAAGTCCGGGTTCTTTAAGCCCGATGCTATCCAAAAATTCTTGTTGATCTTTAGTATCGAGTTCTGCTAATTCAGCTTCTATAGAGGCGCAGACCGCGACGACGCTAGCTTTTTCTTGGGATGCGTGAGACATAACCTTATCAAGCAGCGGATTATTCTTAAAGCCATTATCGGCAACGTTAGCAATGTACAGTACGGGTTTGAGTGTCAATAACTGATACGGCCGTAGCAGCTCCCTTTCTTCTGGCGTTATGCTAAGGCTACGTAACATAATACCTTGATTTAGTTGTTGTTTGAATTTTTCGAGAACTATGTGAGTCTGCTTTGCCACTTTGTCACCACGTTTGAGTTCTTTTGCTACTTTCATTAACGCCTTATCCAAAGAATCCATATCGGCGAGCGCTAATTCAGTATCAATGGTTTCAATATCAGCTACTGGATTGATTTGTCCCGCAACGTGCGTCACATTTTCATTTTCGAAACAGCGCACAACATGTGCAATGGCTTGTGTTTCGCGGATATTGGCCAAGAATTTATTTCCCAGCCCTTCACCTTTGGAAGCTCCAGCAACTAGGCCTGCGATATCCACAAAGTTGACGGTGGTGGGTATGGTTTTTTTAGGTTTCACAATAGTGGAAATGGTATTTAGGCGGCTATCGGGGACCGGCACCATACCAATATTCGGCTCTATGGTGCAGAAAGGGTAATTTGATGCCTCTATATTTGCTTTGGTTAGTGCATTGAATAGTGTTGATTTTCCAACGTTTGGAAGACCAACGATGCCGCATTTAAAGCCCATAATAAACTCCTCTAATGTAACTCACGCATCACTTTTTGAAATTTGCCAGCAATCAAGTCTGGAATGAGGCGTAGTGCTAAGTTAATGGATAGCATGATTTCTTCGCGATCCTTTTTATTCGGTGCGCTAAGCACATAAGGCGTCACGCGGTCTTTATGTCCTGGATGATCAATGCCAATGCGTAAGCGGTAAAAGTTATTGCTACCTAAGTGCTGGATAATGTCACGCAATCCGTTGTGCCCACCGTGCCCACCGCCTGATTTGAGTCTCACTTGTCCTACGGGAAAATCCAACTCGTCGTGAACCACCAATATCTCGGTAGGGGATATTTTATAAAATTTTGCAACTGCTGCCACTGCTTTGCCGCTATCGTTCATAAAAGTGGTCGGGATGAGTAAACAGTAGGTTGAAGTTTTGCGAAAAAATCCAAAAAATTTGGCTTCTTTTTTGAATGTTTCATCAAATTCTGCGGCAATTGCGTCGACGAACCACATACCGACATTGTGACGCGTTTTGGCATAGTCTACGCCGGGGTTTCCCAGGCCAACGATGAGTTTGATCCCGTCAGCCAAGAGGGCTTATTCCTTGCTTGCTTTGTCTGTATTATTTTCTGAGTTGCTTTCAGAATTTTGCACTTCAGCAGATTCTACTTTGAGAGTGCTGATACTGGCAACGGCTAAATTAGAGTCATCAGTGATGTCGGTAGCTAATTCAACACCTTCGGGTAATTTGAGATCTGCAAGATGGATGGTGTGATCCAGTTCAAGTGTTGCAATATCTACCGTAATCGATTCTGGTAAATTCACGGGTAAGCATTTGATTTCAATTTCTGTCAAAGTATGATTTAACATCCCGCCAGCAATTAATCCAGGGCACATCTTCTCGCCACTGATATGAACAGGAACGCTCATAACAATTTGTTCATTGGCTTTAATACGCATGAAGTCAATGTGTATTATTTTAGGTTTGCTGTGATGGCGTTGTAAATCTTTAAGGACAACTTTTTGTTTCTTATTATTAATGTTTAATGTCAAAATTGAGGCATAAACGGCTTCATTGGTGAGCGCTTTTAAAATGTCTTTTTGTAGTACAGAAATCGGTTCAGGCTTTTTATTAGCACCATAGACGATAGCTGGAACGCGATCTTCAAGACGACGGAAGCGGCGTGCAGCAGCTTTGCCAGTGTGTTCACGGATTTCGGCATTAAGAATTATACTTTCAGCGGCCATTTTTTGCTTCTCCTAAATTGAGAATCGGCATTTTACAGAGGTTTGGCTTCAAAATCTAGGGCCTATTGGTTTAGACATTATACAGTACTAACCAATTAGTCTGTGAACATGGAACTGACCGATTGTTTTTGATTAATTCGAGAAATAGTTTCGGCAATTAGGTGGCTTAACGATATTTGCTTGATGCGTGGACATGCTTTAGCTTCTTTATGCAGTGGTATGGTATCGGTCACTATAATCTGGTCGATACAAGAGTTCATAATGTTTCCAATGGCGTGACCGGAAAAAATGGGGTGAGTGCAATAAGCAAGTACACTAGCAGCACCTTTCTGTTTGAGTGCGTCGGCAGCGTGGCATAATGTGCCAGCGGTATCTACAATATCATCGACAATAACACAGTGGCGGCCATCAACTTTGCCAATTACGTTCATCACTTCGGCTTGATTAGGGCCGGTGCGACGTTTGTCGATGATGGCTAAATCGGTATCATCTAATCGCTTAGCGATTGCGCGCGCACGAACCACGCCGCCAACGTCGGGTGAGACGATGACGGGATTTTTCAATTCAGCAGGTAATCGATATTGCTCTAAAGCGGTCATGCTTGCGTAGACATTGTCAACCGGGATTGAAAAGAAGCCTTGAATTTGATCTGCGTGTAAATCTACGGTAATTAGACGAGAGAAACCGACGGTCTGTATCATATCGGCAATCACCTTCGCGCTAATGGGGACACGAGATGAGCGTACACGTCGGTCTTGACGCGCATAACCAAAATAGGGCACAACAGCGGTAACGTTAGAAGCTGAAGCACGACGGAAGGCATCGGCCATAAGCAGTAATTCTAGAGAGTTGTCATTAACTGGATCACTGGTCGATTGAATAATATAAACTTCTCGCCCACGTACATTTTCTTCAATCTCAATACGGATTTCGCCATCACTAAAGCGCCCAATAAATGCTTGCCCAATGGTGGTATTTAAGTGTTTGGCCACTTTTGTAGCCAAGTCTGCATTTGCACTTCCATGGAAAATACGTATGTCGTCAACGTTGGTCACTTGCTTTCCTCAAAGGAATTTTCAAGAGCGCAGTGTAACAAAAAAAATGCCGAATTGGTAACGAGAATGGTTGGGGTGCCAGGATTCGAACCTGGGAATGCCGGGATCAAAACCCGGTGCCTTACCGCTTGGCTACACCCCAAGGGGGTGCAGCATAGGTTAACAGTTTTTTTTTATGTGTCAAATTCAGGTGCCTGCTGAGACTTGTTAAGTCGGTGGCATTATTCTAGAAAAAGCAGTTGAACGCGATTTCTGGCATAGCATCTTGATTCATCTTGCTATATAAAAATTTTTCTCATCACCAAAAGGTGACGTCGGCAATTTTTATTACGCAATCTCAATCAATTACACTATTTAATTGCGTTCAACTGCTTTTTCTAGGATTATCAGTACTAAATATAGATTTTTTGTAGTGGCCATGTGTGCACCTCGGTGAGATAGTTGAGCATGCTGATTTCAGTTTAATGATAGAAGATACCACGACGAGCGGGGGGCCAACTCCTCGATTCAATGTTGTTGTCGTTTTAACTTAATGAAAATATTATATTTTCCAATGTTTAATAACGATTTTAATCTGATAGGGTGGCTTTTGTAAACTGAGTATCTGTGGTAAATCCACGCTACCGACAGGCAAATACTGTGAATAATTTACTGTCCAGCCGTCTTGAGTTAATGTTTGAAGATGTCCAAAGCCATCAAATCTTGCGGTATATTTTTTTTGTGCAGGAATGCCTTTTATCCAATAAAACAAATTAGAAATAGGTAGTTGCCAGCCTAGCTGCTGTTGCATCAACGCTTCAGGGCTGGTGCTTGTGTTAGTTTCTGTGTTGCTGCGACGCAAAATGACTCTATTGCAATTACCATAAATTTCAATACTGACTAAATCCAGTGAAGAATGAATAGCAATTGTGTAATTGCCATTATGTTGCTGCCAAGTATATGCAGCGATAATATTTTTTTGAGGTTGCTGGATGCTGAAAGCACCATCTATCTGCCATTGTCGCACTTTGTTCAGAGCCTTGTAGCGAGCCTTCCAGGGTATGCGGTTGTAAACGATATTACCGTGAGTGGGTAATTTTAAATTTGTGCAACCGCATAAAGATATACCGATGGCAAAAGAGGCTATGACTGTTGTGGTCCGAGCTATCCTGAATAGAGTAATGATATTGTGCAAGGGGTTGTCCTCCATCAAGCGAGAGTGTTTCACCAGTGATCGATTGATTATCAACGAGAGATAAAATTGCTGCAATAATGTCTTTGACATCAATTTGTTTTTGCAGTGGGATTTTTGCCAATAGTTTTCGTTTATTGCTTTCTGATAGCGCTGCTTTGCCTTCTGGCCATAATACCGAACCTAGCACTAAAGTATTAACATGAACCTCAAGTACTAAATCCAGTGCCGTTAATGTTGTTAACACATTTAATCCGGTTTTGCTACAAAAATACAAGCTGTAATATTTCAGTGGCCGCCCCAGCTTTGCGTCACTGATATTAATAATACAACCCCGATGTTGTTTTAAATATTTTATTGAAAGTTGTGACAAGAAAAACGGTACGCGTAAATTGGTGTTTAAAACAGTTCCCCATTCGGTTAATTTTACATCTTCTACAGCTTATGAAGTGAAAACTGAGGTGCTATTAATAACGATGTCTAGGTGCGACCATGCCTCATGGGTTATTGCGGCTCCAATCCGTCTTGCAGCGCCGGTAATTGCAGCAACATGGTGATTTGACATCAGATTTAATTCCTATACAGTACTCAGCATGCGTGATAACTTACCAGTTCCCGATTCAATTTCACAGCAATTTCATGAGCAAATTTCTGCGCGTATCCGGCATAGGATTGAAAAGCAAGGCCCGATCAGTTTTGCTGAATATATGCAAATGGCGCTCTACGAACCTGGCTTAGGGTATTATAGTGCAGGGGCGGTGAAGTTCGGAATCGATGGTGATTTTATTACTGCTCCTGAAATTTCACCGTTGTTTTCACAGTGTATTGCACGACAATGTCAACAAGTGCTAGAAAATATTCCGAATGGTTCAATTCTGGAATTAGGCGCAGGCCGTGGTGTGATGGCAGCTGAAGTACTGCTGGCATTAGAGGCATTGGGCTCCCTACCGCAGCATTATCTCATTTTAGAAGTCAGTGCTGACTTGCGCGAACGTCAACAGCAATACATTCGTGCCACTGTTCCTCATTTAGTTGATAGGGTGTCTTGGCTTGAGCGATTGCCATCACAAGCTTTCGATGGTGTAATTTTGGGTAATGAAGTCTTAGATGCCATGCCAGTGCATAAGTTTAAAATCGATAATGGTATTAAAGCGTGTTGCGTTGCGTATGCGGATCAGCAATTCACCTGGTCGTTACAAACGACAATTTCAGCAGTGCTCATCGCTGCTATTGAGGCTCTAGATATCGATTTTAAAGCAGGTTACGAATCAGAAATAAACCTATGGTTATCTGGATGGGTGAAATCACTAAGCGAAATTCTAGAGCGAGGTGTAATGATTTTTATCGATTACGGTTTTCCGCGTCACGAATATTATCATCCACAGCGAGATACGGGTACGATTGCCTGCCATTATCGACATCGTAGTCATTTTGACCCATTAATTCTAACTGGTATTCAAGATATTACTGCTCATGTGGATTTTACTGCACTGGCAACCCATGCTCAAGAAAATAAGCTGGAAGTTTTGGGCTATACACATCAAGCAGGCTTTCTAATTAATCTTGGTATTGGCAATTTTATTACAGATAGGCGCGACGATATCAGCCATTATAACTTGGCGCAACAGATTAAACGTTTAACTTTACCGAGTGAGATGGGTGAATTATTTAAAGTGATTGCCCTTGGAAAAAATTTCAGTAAATCGTTATTAGGCTTTAAAGCAATGAATCAGGTGGGGCGTTTATTATCCTAGAAAAAGCTGTTGGATCACGATTTCTCGCATACCCTCTTGATTCATCTCGCCATATAAAAATGCTTCTCATCACCAATAAGGTGAAGTCGAAAAATTTTATTACGCGATCGCAATCAACCTATTGCACCACTTAATCGCGCTCAACGGCTTTTTCTAGCTTAAATTACGTAAGTAATTTAATAATCGCTGATAGCCGTCTTTTTTTAATTTCCTGTGCGAAGGCGGGACCAGTTAATTTTTCTTTGATAAGCTCTGCGGCGTTGACAGATTGCACCGCTTTAACAATCGCTGTCATATAGTCGTTAATTTTTTCACTATTACCATCATATAAAATGCCACAGGTATTGAGAAATTGCTTAAATCGTTCAGGTCGTCTGAGTCCATCGGCATTTAACACAAACTTGAGTAATTCTTCTGGGTTTGCATTCAATGTTTGGGCATATTGCGGATAAAAACGATTCACAAGTGATGCCATAGCTTGCATCTCATTAGGGACACGGTACTTTTTTGATAACATTAACAAATGACTTTCTGCCAAATCATGAACGATAATTGCATATCTAGCCACAGCATCAGTGGTGATTTTGGTAGCATGAGGTAGTTTTTTTAATCCCTGGTTGTTGGTTGCAATATTAGGAAATAAAATTCTGAGTGCATTGCATTGTTCAAGTACTTCAAAAAATCGTATTGGTGTCTCAGATTTCAGTGCGCGGTAGAATTCCTGCCACACTCGTTCAGATACCAAAGCACTTGCTTCGCCAGCTTCCACCATGTGTTTCATTAAATCTAATGTATCGGGGTGAATAGTAAATTGAGGAAGCATTGCGGCAAAACGAGCAACCCTTAAAATACGAACTGGGTCTTCTTGAAAAGCCTCAGAAACATGCCGAAAAATTTTATCTTCGATGTCTTGTTGGCCGCCATATGGATCAATTAACTTACCACCAGCGCTTTTCGCAATTGCGTTAATAGTGAGATCACGTCTTTTCAAGTCTTCTTCCAATGTGATGTAGGGGCTGGTGTGGAAAGTAAAGCCTTTATAACCTTTACCGGTTTTACGTTCAGTTCGAGCCAGTGCGTACTCTTCATGAGTTTTTGGATGGAGGAAGACAGGGAAATTTTTACCAACCGGTTGAAATCCTTCGGTGGTCATTTCTTCTGGTGTGGAGCCAACTACTACCCAGTCATGCTCAGTAATGGGTAGTCCCAACAGTTGATTGCGGACCGCACCGCCTACTAAATAAACTTGCAATTTGTTATCCTTATTGCCACCAAATATTGTTAATCATACAAAGCGAATACATTTTAAGCAATGTGTATACTCAAATTTTTACCGCATCACTTGTTGTCGCGCATCATGGGTGTCCTAACTCGGATACGTTGTAAGCCTCTAGTCCAGTGGGCTATAAAACGCTTTGTTTGTCATTATCGTGTTGATTTACGACAAGCGAAGTATAGTTCCATCAGTCATTATAAAAACTTTAATGAATTTTTTACTCGGCAGTTAAAGTCGGGCTGCCGGTCGATCGTGACTAGGCAGGGTGCTATTGCCTCTCCGGTGGATGGTAGTGTCAGTGAGCTGGGTTTCATTAAACAAAGCAGCATCCTTCAGGCAAAAGGGTCTCAGTATAATTTACTGGATTTGTTAGGAGGGGATACAAAAACGGAACAATTATTTCAAAATGGCCGTTTTTTAACGGCATATCTTGCACCACGAGATTATCATCGCATTCATATGCCCTGTGATGGTACGCTAAAAAAAATGATTCATATTCCTGGCCGGTTATTTTCTGTGAACCAAAAATCAGTCTTTTCCGTAAGTCAGCTCTTTGCTCGTAATGAACGTGTCGTTTGTTTGTTTGAAACAAAAGTTGGACCAATGGTACTGATTTTTGTAGGCGCTATGTTTGTTGGCAGTATTACAACAATATGGCATGGGATTGTGACACCGCCAACTCGAAAAAAAATTACTACCTATAATTATCGTGAAGACCAGATTACCTACTATCGCGGTGAAGAAATTGCAAATTTTAATATGGGTTCCACGGTAATTATCCTGTTTGGAAAAGATGCTATAATGTGGAATGCTGATTTGGCACCACAAAACTTATTATTAATGGGTGAGGAAATAGGACAATTTTTATAAAAAGGAGTTTTATATAATGCAGTTTATCAAGCCAGTTATTACTTTTTTCGTTGCTATTTTGATTTCAACTGCAGCACTTGCTAAAAGTATTACCGTTAAAATGTATCGCACTACCGCCAGGGCTCCAGGTAATTATTTAGGAACAATTACCTTCACAGACACTAACTTTGGAATGCGAATTACTCCTAAGTTGCATGGAATTCCTGCTGGAATTCATGGGTTTCATGTTCACGATAAACCTAATTGTAATCACAATGGCTTGGCCGCAGGTGGTCACTTCGATCCACAAGCTACTGGCCATCATCGTGGTCCCTATGACAATTCTGGGCATTTGGGTGATTTACCTGCTTTAACCGCCAATGCAAAGGGACGTGTGACATTGCCGGTTTTAGCGCCCCGAAATCGTGTTGCTGAGTTATACGGGCACGCCATTATTATCCATCAAAGTGGTGATAGTTATTCCGATGAACCAACGTTAGGCGGTGGTGGCGCACGTTTTGCATGTGGAATTGTGGACAAAGATAATTCAAGTGTGTCATTAATACACTCTAAACACTAGTGTCTAGGATAGAGAGGTCATTCTTAAGTGCTTGGGCGTGTTATTGACAAGAATGTCAATTGGTCTTCGTCCGAGGTGCGTGACAGTCGAGGATGCATTTTGTCTACCTCAGCAATTAACTTCTCAAACTCAAGAGTATTAAGTTTGTCACTACGTAACGACAAACCTTGTTCCCAACGCGCGTGGTAGGCGATGAATTTTTGCATCATTGGGCTGCCATCGATGATATTGATCCCTTCCCACCCCAATCGTTTCGCGCCTGCGGCAAGCTCAGCAGCCGAATCGAATGCTTGTTTCACTACAGTTCCTTTGCCTGGATTCACTAAACCTAGATCGGAATTTATCCTATAGTCTCCGCCTTGCCATAACAATTTTCCAGGTGAGGTGGTGAGTGCATCACCATAATCGTGGCACTGCCATCTAGTTTTCAGAAGATATATATCGGCTTGGTCTCTAATGGGAAGCTCATTAGTACTCATTATCTGGATAAATGGCCAATGTTGCAGAAGATATTCAATATCTTCAGGAGTGATGGGACGGCTCCAATTGGCTTCTTTTAATCCTATTTTTTCAACGAGTTGTTGTGAATCTGGGTCAAGGTTTTCAAAATGTTTATTTTCAGGCATGATCACTCATCGGTTTTTGAATGCTATCTATGCAATTCATCATATCATAAACCGTTACTCAATCCGATAGTCCAAAAACCTCTTAGGTAAATAATAGACGTTGCATCTCCAACTTCTGGCACATTGATGGGAAGTTTTCCGTGGGCATGTATGGTCCCCACAAGTAGCTTAGTGATGGCTGGATGGGAGCACGCATATAGGCGTTTGCGCCATCAGTAAGAAAACCATAAGGATTATAGGCGGCAGTCATTGCCATAGCTACATTTCGATATGGCGGTGGATCATAGGGGGCACACAAGCTAATATAAGTAGTTTTTTTCTGCTGCTGGGTTGCGTAAGTTAAAACTCGATAACTAACTGTAGAATAACTATAAATCTGTCAGGTTAATGTTTTGTTAAAATGTGATTTGTCATGCCAGAAATACACTTCGGCATGTTGTGGGTTGCAAGAATGACATTTTGTCCCGCAGCCATCCGGCTTGCCCAAGCACTGTACTTTTCCTTTGCGGATCCAGTGATTAAGCATACAGCGCATGTTTTCAGGTGATTGATGAAATTGTTTTGAAATTTCTTGTAGGTTTGCAAAACGATGTTTGATCAAATACTCTTTAATTGCTATCAGCATACTACACCTTGCTAGGACCAGAGGATTTAAATTTGAGAGGAATTTCTACGACGGTTTTTTGATTATGGTTTGCCGTTGGTGGTCGTGGGCCTCGTTTAGCGTAGCAACGTAATGCAATAATGACGGTAATAAAAGCGATCGTGAGCACGGTTTCTGCGATCACGGTTTGTATCACATGTTGTTTAACGGTAAGTAGTTGGTAGCACATTACTGCTAATCCATACGCCAAGCCCGTGCTCCAAAAAACCGAAAACAACATCCAGCGTTTACCAATTTCGCGACGCATCGCTGCCATCGTAGAAACACAGGGGAAATACAGCAATACAAATAGCAAATAAGAAAATGCTGCTGATTTTGAACCAAATTCTTTAAATAGCTCACCAAATGCGGTTTTGTTGATATCATGCGGCGCTTCATCCGCTGCAATTGGGTTTGCGAAAGCACTGCTCAATTGGCTTAAATTTTCGGGTATTGAGTACACCGCTGCTTTCAAACCGCCCCAGAAATTAAAGTTATCGTTATGAGTGATGAAGTGGGCTTTTTCACTGTATAAAGTATTTAATGTACCCACGACCACTTCTTTAGCAAGGATGCCAGTTGCCAATCCAACAGTGGCAGGCCAGTTATCTTTTTTAACTCCCAAGGGGGATAAAATTGGTGTGATGGTGCGTCCAACAGTAGCTAATGCGGAGCGTTCTGCATGATTGCCACGGGTCAATTGTCCTGTAAAGCTCACAGCGTTTAGTCCACCAATTAAGACACAAATAGGGATAATGTAGCGGCCTGCACGGAACAGAAATCCTTTTAGGCGTTGCCACATATGGCGTAATAATGAGCTTACTTGAGGAATATGATAAGCAGGTAATTCCATGATCAGTGGCGAGGTCTTTCCCTTCAAGATTGTATTGCGTAGTAAAAATCCCGTCAAAACAGCAACGAATACACCTAAAAGATAAAGCATAAAAATAATTAACGCACCGCCTTTCGGAAAGAAAGCACTAGCAAATACTGCAAAGATTGCCAGCCTTGCACCGCATGAAATGAAAGGCATCATCATCACACTTAAAATACGATCACGACGATTGCTTAAAGTGCGTGATCCCATCACAGCAGGTACATTGCACCCGAATCCAACGATCATTGGCACAAAAGATTGTCCTGGTAGCCCGAGTGAGCGCATGAAACGATCCATCACAAAAGCTGCACGTGTCATATAACCAGAATCTTCTAAAAATGTCAGAAATAAAAACATGCCACCGATTACCGGTGCAAAAGTAATAGTAGTGTTAATACCTGTACCGATGCCGTTGGCTAGCAGCGCAATTAACCATGAAGGAAAATGCCATTGTGTCAATAGATGTGCTGCACCATCAACGAAAATGGTGGAGCTGCCGATGTCAAAAAAATCTTGAAAAGCCCCACCAACGTTAATTGCAAATAGGAACATCAGATACATAACACCAAAAAAGATTGGGATTCCTAATATTCGATTAAGCACAATGCTGTCAATTATTTTAGTGATGCTTTGTCGTGGTGTTTTGACTTGTTGCGATATTTTTTCAGTAATTTCATTTGAAAGTCTATAGCGTGCATCAGGAATTAATATGTCGGTTTCATTTTCTAACGCTGCTTCAATTTTTTTAATTTCTGTTTGCACTTGAGTGCGAATGTTTTCAGTCACTTGTGTCATCGCAAAGTGGTCTTGTTCAACCAAGCGTTGTGCTAGCCACATGCCATACCCTGCTTGAGCAGGTAGGGTTTGACGAATTCTTTTAATTGCGTGTTCTACTTGCTTAGGTAATGTGAGTTGTAGTTTGGGGAGTGTGCAATCGGTTTTAATGCTGGAAATCGCGTCTTTGAGTGCGGTCATCCCTTTGTTTTTACGCGCTATCATCTCCACCACGGGGCAATCAAGTAATCCACTCAGTTCTTCAGTATCCAGTACGATGCCGCGTTGCTTCACAAGGTCCATCATATTGAGTACAACAATCATCGGGATACGCATTTCTCGCAATTGCAGTGTCAGGTATAAGTGGCGTTCTAAGTTTGAAGCATCTATTACGTTGACGATGATATCTGCTTCACCAGAGAGCAAATGCTCACAAGTAATTTTTTCATCAATTGCGCTGTCACTTGATACGCTTGAAGAATAAATACCTGGTAAATCGATCACTTCAATGTGCTGATTTTTATGTTGCAAATAGCCGGATTTTTTATCAACAGTAACCCCTGGCCAATTACCGACACGTTGCCTATTACCAGTGAGGGCATTAAAAATTGCTGTTTTCCCACAATTGGGGTTGCCGGCGAGAGCAATGGTTATTGGCTGATTGCTCATGACATAACCTTCTCAATGAGAATGGTGTTCGCTTCGTTTTGGCGTATGGCAATCGAAGTGTTACGCACGCGAATTTCAATAGGATCGCCCATTGGGGCGCGGCGTATGACCTTAAAATGGGTATTTGGAGTGAGTCCGATGGCTAACAATCGTCTTCGAAAGGCGGGGTTGCCACGAGTAAACCCAGTGATTTTCCCCCGTTCACCGACGCGTAAATCTTTAATTGAGACCATCGATACCACCTTATCTGAATATCTTTAACCTGCTATTGATTATGTTCCGGTGTAGATAATTTTGTCAAGGATAATGAGAATTATTCTCAATTAGAGTGTATTTCTGGCTTTAACTGTTTGATAATCAGTTCACGCAATGTAATCAGGTGGCCACTGAAATAATGCCCGACGTTTTGCATTGTGATCAATTGCAGCGCTGCAGGTGGGTATTTGGCAAAATGTATCACTTCGTCATAAGGTACGACGTCGTCCTGGTCTCCTTGGATTACCAGCCAGGGGCATGAAATATTTTTCAGGTTTGAAAAGTCAGCATGATTAACTGCTGGCGCGATATTTACCAGATATTTTGCATTGATTTGATTAGCGACTGACGCTGAAATAAAAGAGCCAAATGAAAATCCAGCAAGCCAAATATCATCCTGTGGTAACACCGATTGTACCCAGGTAATTATTGCCTTTAAATCTTCGATTTCCCCTATCATCTGTCCATATTGGCCCTCACTTTGCCCCACACCACGGTAATTAAAACGCACTGTGGCGAGGCCGAGCTGATCAAACGCTTTAGCGAGCGTAAATACTACTTTGTTATGCATTGTACCTTCATAAAGTGGGTGGGGATGACAAATAACCATGGTGCCTTGGGTTTGCCGCTGTTTTGGCCAAGTGGTGAGTACTTCAAGCTGGCCTACCGGTCCATTTAAAAAAAACTGTTTTTGTTGTGCTGGAAATTGATCGGATATCATAACCTTACTCGGGATTTTCAAGGCTCAGTGTTTTTGAGTTATAGTCATAAGCAAATATTTCTGCATATCGACCCCAATCGATGATCGTTGTGAGTACTTCTTCAGCCGCTTGCTGACTCAAATTGGTTTGAAGTTCTGCTAGAAAGAAGTCTTCGTTAATATGATGGTCACGATCGCGATCTAACTTTTGACGGATGTGGCGTGCCAATGGAACATAATTGATAAGATGATGCGCAAATATTTTTTTGCGTTCTAAAATATTCGCTTCACTGAGTTTTTGTCCCGCTTCCGTTAACTCGATATCGCCTTCGGAAACGTGAGCAAAGTGCAAAATTTCCAGTGCTTCGGTAATTGGGAATAATTCGTCAATTTCAAAATGCAGCTCTTCAGCCAGTTCTGGTAGATCAATTTTGTTTTTCTCATGTGAGGTGAGTGTTTCTAAAAAGCCCATCATTTCAGAAATAGGCACCTGTGGTAAACGATAACCTTTGTCGATAGTTTTAAACTTCACTGCAGACTGTACACGTTTTAAGAGTGGTTGCGTCATCAGTCCATAGATTCGATCGACCATGCGTCGGAATTCGGGGCTCTCGTCGTTCCTCGGGTGGGGAAAATTAACGACGACTTCACCACAGACTGTCCCTGGATCATTAGTGAATACGAGAATGCGATCGGCTAAAAACACGGCTTCTTCTATATTATGTGTGACAAAAACAACACTTTTAATGTTGGTTTTGCTCGACTGCCAGATATTAATAAGATCGCCACGTAAATTTTCTGCAGTGAGCACGTCTAATGCTGAAAAAGCTTCATCCATCAGCATAATTTCAGGGTCAACCACTAGTGCTCTGGCTAAACCGACTCGTTGCGACATGCCGCCAGATAACTCTTTAGGATAGGCAGATTCAAAACCGTCGAGTCCAACAATATCAATGGCTTTTAATGCGCGTGTGCGACGCTCGTCTCGTTTGATACCCTGTGCCTCCAAACCTAACTCTACATTTTGAAGCACTGTCAGCCAAGGCATTAGTGCAAAATGTTGAAACACCATCGTCAGTCCTGGCATTGGTTTGGTGATGGTCTTGTTGCGGTATAACACCTTTCCTGCAGTGGGCTTCACAAGACCGGCAATAATCCTCAATAGAGTCGACTTACCCGAACCGGATTTACCAAGGATGGCAATGATTTCACCTTCACGAATATTGATATTGACATCATCCAGCACTAGAAGCGCGTGTGAGTTATTTTTTTTGAAGGATTTCTTAATGCCTTTGACTTGAATAATTGAAGAATGTTTGGGGTTGCTCACATGCTGTCTCATTTAACTTGAAAGCGCCGTTCAGCGAGATTATATAGCGGTCGCCAGAGTGAATAATTCAGTACAACCACATAAATTGACATCACTAATACACCTAGCGCTAATCTGGGAAAATCTCCAGTTTTAGACACTTGAGCAATATAGGCGCCAATCCCCGTTGCATATAGCTTGGTTTTGCCCCAGCGAACAGCTTCAGCAATGATACTGATATTCCAGGCGCCGCCAGCGGCAGTGATGGCTCCCGTGATATAATATGGAAAAATTCCTGGTAGTATGAATCGCCGCCACCATAGCCAGCCCTTTATTTGTAGTACTCCAGAGACATGATGTAAATTTCTTGGTAAAGCCACGGTACCTGCGATGACATTGAATAAGATATACCACTGTGTTCCCAGTATCATGAGAGGTGAAATCCAAATATTAACGTTCAAATGAAATGTAATGATTGCAACAACCACAATTGGAAATACGAGATTGGCGGGAAATGCGGCTAAAAACTGTGCAACAGGCTGTACGAAACGGGAAATTTTTGGATGTAATCCTACCCATACACCAAACGGTACCCAAATAATCGAACTAATGACGATTAAAATTATTACGCGAACACCGGTGATCAGTCCAAGAAAGAATGCATGAAAAATTTCAATTGGGTGGACTTCAGAGACGATATATTTTATCAACACAGTCATTCCACCCGTAATCATGACTAGGATTAGTGCGTTCCAGCAAAGCGATACAAAGCGCCAGAGTAATGGGTTGGGAGCCGTGCGTCGGTGATTTGTTAGCGACTTAGGGAGATGCATGTTGACGAGTGCGTCACAGCTTAATGAGACGAATTCACCGATTGCTCTTAAAAACCGTGTGCGTTGAAATAAGTTCAATAGCCATGATTGTTGTTCTCTTTCTGAAACACTGTCTTCGGCTTCAAATTTTTGTGCCCAAGCGACCAGTGGCCTAAAAATAATCTGATCGTACAGTGCAATTACAATAAACATAGCAATAATTACGGCAATAACCGCCCGTTCATTACCCAGTTCAATGGCGGTCGCGATGTATGAGCCGATGCCAGGTAGTTTGATGTTATGATTAGCAACGGAAATAGCTTCAGCGGCGACCAAAAAAACCCAGCTTCCTGACATCGACATCATGGCATTCCATAACAATGCTGGGGTTGCAAAAGGAACATCAATTCGCCAGAAATGTTGCCACGCTGAGAGTTGAAATACTTGAGAGGCTTCTCGTAAATCGCTGGGAACGGTACGCAAGCTTTGATAAAAACTCAACGCCATATTCCACACCTGTGCTGTAAAAATTGCAAAAATAGCGGCGCATTCTGGCCCGAGTAAACTTCCATGAAACAATACGATAAATCCGGTGACGGTGACAGTTAGGAATCCAAGTACTGGCACGGACTGCAGTATATCTATCAACGGAATGATAATTTTTTCTGCTTGACGACTTTTTGCAGCCCAAGTTCCAAAAATAAAGGTAAATAACACCGAAAAAAACATCGCAATAAACATGCGCAGTACTGTGAGGAGTGCATAATATGGCAGCTCGAGTGGTGATAGAGAAATCGTCGTAGTTTGGCCGATTTCAAAGCGACCGAGCATGTGTTTGGCACCAAAGGCAATTGATATAATGATGGCGAATACAAGGACAATAGCGACGCCATCCCAATAATTCGGAATAAGCCATGAGGTCGCCTCATTTTTGGTATAAGTTTTTTGAGAACCAAAAAGCATGTTATTCCTAGATTTGAATACCTGTTGGCAATGATGCCATGTCAGACGAGGATCGCCAAGCATCATAGTCGCAATCAGTTATTAGCTGCCCGCTTGAACCCAGAAAAAGCAAAAATCTGTTGACAGATTTGACTCAACCGTGTGCTAGCAATTGCTAAATTCCTTTGAGTAGTGCGCTTGACACCGCTTTTGAATGTTCGTTAGCATGTGAATAATGTGAAACCAGTTAGGGCAAAAAATATGTCACAAATATCAGATAGTTATGGAAGTAAGCATGGGCCGATTATCGAGCAGTCCACTCTGGGTCGTTTTATGGCGCGTATCTACTTGTGGATGTTTTTAGGATTGGGAATTTCTGCACTTACAGCACTTATGATGGCTGCAAATCCTGTTGTTTACGCAGTAATTTTTAGGAGCCGCTTCATTATGTTAGCCTTGATTTTAGCGCAATTCGCGGCAGTATTTGCCTTGAGTGGTTTCATTAAGCGTATTAACGCGGTGGCAACAGCGCTGATATTCATTTTATATTCTATTTTAAGTGGCGTCACTTTCAGTGTTATTTTGCTTGTGTACGCTAAATCCAATGTGATTGACGCATTTTTAATCACTAGTGCCGCATTTTTCGGCTTGAGTCTTGTCGGCTACAGTACGAAACGCGATCTCAAGCCGCTGAGTACGTTTTGTATCATGGGTATTTTCGGTATGATTGCTCTAAGTTTGTTGTATTTATTCATTCCTGCAATGCACAACAACTTGGGTAATTTAATCATTGCTGGAATCGGTGTTGTGGTTTTTTCCGGTTTAACCGCTTACGATACGCAACGAATTCGTTTAAATTTTGTAACCTATGGTAATCAATTGGGTGTGAAGTATGTCATTCGTGAAGCATTGAGCCTATATTTAAATTTCATTAACCTATTCTTGAGTATTCTGCGTTTAATGGGCGGTCGTCGCTGATTGAGCTTTAAATTATTGCCATCTCGGAAAAGCCAGCAGGTGATATATTGGACCTTCAATATCGTCATTTGCCATTTTGCGTGGTTCCTCTGTATACTGCCTGCCGCTCATGATAATTTTTGGATCGGCCCCTCTTTTATTCTTGCCTGTCTATCCATTCAGCTAATTTGGCAATACAAACTGAACCTTTATCAGCACCTTTGGAAGTTTATGTTTATGATCGTTTTTACTGGCTTTATTGTAGATAGCTTGTTGATTTACTTTCATGTGTTGTTATTTCGAGCTAATCCATTCTATTTTCCATTGTCACCTCCGTGGATGATCGCTTTATGGATTAATTTCAGTATGACCCTATATGCCTGCTTTTTAAAGTTTCTGAAAAATACCCTGGTGTTGAGCATGTTATTTTTTACTGGGTTTGCTTTTTCCTATTATGCCGGTATTCAATTGGGTGCCGGTATTTTTTTGGGAGGGAACGCGTTTTGCTTACTGGTGGGGGCCATATGGGGGATTTTATTGCCTTTAATATTAAGGTACTATTATTTAAAGTGGGGTATAAAAATATCGCGTTGAATTGTTCATTTCAAACTGCAACCGTGAAACCGATTGTCGTTTGAGATCAGCTAATAAATTGTCTGAAATAATAAGTAGTATTGTAATCAATCACTTTTTCTCGGTCGAATGTTTGTTTTTGTCTCGATTCCTTTAGTGAGTATTAAATAGTTTTATAGAAGCAAACTATATTTATCTTTTTAAAAACAGACTGTACAGTGTAATTTTGAACTTACATGGAGAAGAAAATGCGTAAAATTTTTTTGACAGTAGCACTGCTTGCCGTAAGTATTTCGGGCTATGCAGCAATTGGCACAACGATGTGTCCCGCGCCCAATGAATTTAAATATGATCATGTTGCTAAATTATGGGAGACCGATAGTCAATGGCAGATTTCTTTGGCCTCAGAAAACGAACATATAGATTACTTTACCAGGGCTTTGGCAAATACCAATTTTTGGGATTCCGCTGACAGTTATACAATGAATTCGTGTTGGTACGAAGTGAGCAATGATAATGAACTTCCTGCATTTTATACTGGTGAAGTCACTTTGATACCTGATATAGAGAGTGGTCAATGGAAACCTATTGAGATTTCTAACGTTAAGGTTGGTGCAAGTTGTGTTGGTAATCGTGAAAATTGCACATTTCATTCTGGGGTATAATTATAGAGCTGATATTAACTTTTAGTTATCGGACAGAAAACTTCCTTGCAGTATTCTGTCCAAAAATATTGCTAGTGAGCCTCATCCCAACTCCTGCCTTGGCCGATAGCTACCACTAATGGCACAGATAAGTTTGCGGCATTCACCATACAATGGCGAATATTTTTTACAGCATCATTAATATCCTTACTTGCCACTTCAAATACTAATTCATCATGAACCTGCATAATCATTTTTGCATCAATACAACTTTTTTTAAGCCATTGATCAACATTAATCATAGCAATTTTAATGATATCTGCGGCAGTGCCTTGCATTGGAGCATTGATTGCAGCGCGTTCAGCAGCGAGACGACGTTGTAGGTTTGAGGCATTAATTTCAGGCAAATACACGCGGCGACCGAACAGAGTTTCTACAAAACCTTTTTCTGCAGCTTGTTGGCGTACTTTTTCCATATAACCATGAACCTTCGGGTAGCGCTGAAAATAAATATCAATATATTCTTGCGCTTTTTTTCGAGAGATACCAAGTTGTTTACCAAGTCCAAAGCTTGACATGCCATAGAGTAAACCAAAGTTAATCGCTTTAGCACGACGGCGTTGTTCTGCAGTTACTTCTTCTATAGCGACACCCATTACTTCAGCTGCAGTCGCACTATGGATATCCAGTTCGCGTTCAAATGCAGAAATTAATCCAGAATCTTTGGAAATGTGGGCAATAATTCGTAACTCAACTTGGGAATAATCAGCAGCGACGATACGATACCCATGTGGTGCAATAAAGGCGTGTCGAATTTTTCGACCTTCTTCAGTTCTAATCGGAATATTTTGTAAATTTGGGTTATTGGAAGATAGCCTACCCGTAGATGTGACCGCTTGGTTGTATGAGGTATGTATTCGTTGTGTTTTTGCATTGATTTGTTGTGGCAAACGATCGGTATAAGTAGATTTCAATTTACTAAGGCTACGGTATTCCAGAATAACTTTGGGTAGTAGATAATCGTGAGATAAATCTTGTAGTACATTTTCTGCGGTCGATGGTTGGCCGCCAGGTGTTTTTTTGATAACAGGTATTTTTAGCTTATCGTACAGAATGTGTTGTAATTGCTTTGGGGATCCTAAATTAAACTCATGACCGGCCAACTTATGGGCCTCTTTTTCGAGTTCTATAATGCGTTTTTCCAATTCTTTACTTTGAAAGTTTAGCATTTTGATATCAACCAGTACCCCAAACCTTTCCATACTCGACAAAATTGGTATCAACGGCATGTCAATTTCGCTAAAAACAGAGTATAGATGTTTTTCTTTTTTAAGTTGTGTGAGTAGTTTTTGGTAGAGTTGTAACGTTAAATCTGCATCTTCTGCGGCATAAGGTGTTGCGCGTTCGAGTTCTATTTGATTGAAAGTAAGCTGTTTAATTCCCTTTCCAGCCACTTCCTCAAAACTAATTGCAGTTTTACCAAGGTAATGTAAAGACAGCGAATTCAGGTCGTGTCGTGTGGCACTACTATTTAACACATAGGATGCTAGCATGGTGTCGCATAACGAATTTTTTACAGTGATGTGTTCGTTAGCAAGTATTTGCAGGTCATACTTAATGTTTTGACCAATTAAGGTTTTTTTAGAGTCGCTTAAAATAGTACTAAGCTTGGTTAAAACTGTATTTTTATCGAGTTGCTGTGGTGCACCCATGTAGTCATGTGCCAACGGAACATAAGCAGCTTTTCCCAATTCGATAGCAAAAGAAATTCCTACCAATTGTGCCGCCATCGCATCGATGCTGGTGGTTTCTGTGTCAAATGCAAATTCTTTTGCAGCTTTGAGTTGTTTCATCCAGCGATTAAAAGAGGCATTATCCAATATGGTTTCGTAGTGCTGTGATGCTGGCTTTGAGTCGGCCGATTGTTCGGCGACTTCTTTCAACCAATTTTTGAATTCTAGCTCTGTAAATAACTCAATGAGCGTAGTTGTTTCGTGTTCATTCATTTTGAGGTCGGAAGGCGATTCTTTAAGTTTCAAATCAGCGACAACCGTGACTAGTTGTTGTGACAGTTTCAAGGTATCAAGATGATTGCGAAGATTTTCACCAACTTTCCCTTTGATTTCATCGGCATGCTTGATGATTTCATCAACGGAACCATAATTAGTTAACCACTTGGCTGCGGTTTTGGGCCCTACTTTGGGAATTCCAGGAATATTGTCGGATGTGTCGCCAATAAGTGCGAGATAATCGATGATTTGTGTTGGTTTTACCAGAAATTTTGCTTTTACACCGGCACAATCCATTATCTTATCAGTCATAGTGTTGATCAAAATAACTTGTTCGTCTACTAATTGTGCTAAATCTTTATCGCCGGTTGAAATTACCACACTGTATCCGTGCTTCACTGCTTGCTTGGTGAGTGTCGCTATCACGTCATCGGCTTCATAACCGTCTTTGATAATCAGTGGATAACCTAACGCTTTGATAATGGCAAATAATGGCTGCACTTGTTGCCTAAGCTCATCTGGCATAGTAGCGCGATTAGCTTTATATTGATCATACATTTGGTGGCGGAAGGTTTTGCCCTTGGGGTCAAATACCACACCAATATATTCAGGTTCGTACTGTTTAGACAGTTTTTTTAGCATGTTAATCACGCCAAAAATGGCACCCGTGGGCTGCCCTTTGGAATTTGTCAGTGGTGGCAGTGCATAATAGGCACGGAATAAATACGAAGAACCATCTACCAGAATCAGTGGCTTGTCATTTTTCATAGTCTGTCATCATACACTAGTTTCGTAATCTGGTGGAATACTTGTAAGGTTCATGCTCTTTAGTGGTTTGTGTTAACATGATTCGGATGAATACTATCACTGTTCCGGAAGGCGACAAACGCAGTCTTATCATGTCAGAGGTCATGCCCCATTCAGATCTTAACAGTTGTCAAAACAGTTCAACAAGCGAGAAAAAAAATTACTTTTGGAACACGTTAATCTTTCCAATATTCAGGTGTTAGCAACACTAATAATGTGAAAATTTCTAACCGGCCGGCAAGCATTGAAAAAATTGAAATCCATCGTGCTGCGACTGGGATATGACGGTAATTAATGGCAACTTTACCAATGGACGCGCCAGTATTAGATAGGCTGGCAATCGCCGAACCAAACGCAGTGGTGAAATCAAGCCCAATCGCTAAATCGATCAATAATATAATAATAAAAATCATGGCAGAAACCGTTACGAATCCCCATATCGCTTGTACAATATTCTCGGCTAAAGTGTTTTTTCCTAATTTAATTGCTAGTACTGCTTTGGGGTGTGATAGCTTTTTAATTTCGCGTCCCACCTGTAATTTGAGTAGTAGGCAGCGCACAATTTTTAGGCCTCCCGTAGTTGAGCCACCACATCCTCCCATCATTCCTAATAACATCAAAAAATAGGGCAAAAAACTTGGCCATAGAGAAAAGTTGGCAACGGTTAACCCCGTTGTGGTGCTAATAGAAACTACGGTATACAGTGCGTCCATAAACGATATACTAGCATTATAATAGTTATACCATAGCAAGGTTACGCCGACGATGAGGGTTGATATAGCTAATATTTTTAAATAAGCAATGAATTCAGGATCACGAGCATACATCGATAGGCGGTGGTGTTTTAGTGCCTGAAAATGTAGTGAAAAATTTGTCGCGCCTAAAATCATAAAAATAACAGAAATAATTTCAATTGGAATGCTATGATATGCTGCAAAACTGGCGTCGTGTACCGAAAACCCTCCAGTTGCCACTGTACTAAAACTATCACCAATGGCGTCAAACAATGGCATGCCTGCCAGCCAATAGCTGAGGGTGCATAAAATATCGAGACCAAAATAAATATACCATAACGCTTTTGCAGTTTGCGTAATTCGTGGAGTCATTTTAGAGGTTTTTACAGGTCCCGCAATTTCTGCCTTATAAAGCTGCATCCCACCGATGCCTAACATTGGCAATACGGCAACTGCAAGTACGATAATACCAATACCACCAAATAAATTTAGTTGTTGTCGATAATACAATGTCGCATGTGGTAATAAATCCAGGTGGAGTAATACAGTGGCTCCAGTAGTTGTTAAGCCAGAAACGGCTTCGAACATTGCATTGGTTGCTGAAATTTTCGGATAAAGTCCAATATATAGTGGAATCGCTGCATAAATTGATAACGTAATCCAAACCAGTGCTACAACTAAAAAACCATCACGAGTTCGTAGCTCTGCGTTTGATGTTCTTAAAAAAATCCATAGTAAAAAGCCGGAAATAAACGTGATACAAAAGCTGATAAAAAACGTATAAACACCGCCATCTTGATACCATAATCCGACAAGAATTGGAGGAATCATACCAACACTAAAAATCATGAGTAAAATACCAAGCACTTTGAGAATGGCTTTAACTCGCATTACTATCCTTATTTAAGCGTTATCATTGTGTAACAATTTATATCTAATATCCCTTAGAAAAAACTTGGGCTGACTTTAAACAACTTTTCGACTTCTGAAACTTTCTTCTTGTCAGCAACAAATAAAATAACATGGTCTTTTGCTTGTATTTCAGTATCTTTATTTGGGATTAGTGCCTCTTTGCCGCGTAAAATGGCGCCTATCACTGTATTTCTAGGTAATTTTATTTCTGCTAGTTTGCGGCCAATCACCTTTGAGGTTTTTTTGTCGCCATGGGCAACGGCTTCCAATGCCTCTGCGGCGCCTCGTCGTAATGAGTGTGCCGAAACCACATCACCTTCCCGAACATGGGTCAATATTGATCCAATCGTGGCCTGCTGTGGCGAAATTGCGATATTAATCACACCGCCTTCGATGAGGTCGATATAAGCGGTACGCGTGATCAACGCCATCACTTGCTTTGCGCCCATGCGTTTAGCCTGTAGACAAGAAATAATATTGGCTTCGTCATCATTAGTAACGGCAACAAAAACATCAGTATTTTCAATGCCTTCGTTAATCAGTAGATCTTCGTCGCTAACTTCGCCGTTCAATATGGTGACTTTATCTAATTGTTCGGCCAGCATGTTGCAGCGTTTAAGGTTGTGATCTATGAGCTTAACACGGTAATTAACTTGCAATGCTGCTGCTAATGTACCACCAATGTTCCCACCACCTGCAATCAGAATGCGTTTGTATTTTTCTTCCGCACGTCGAAATGTTGACATAATCAAATGTATATCTTTACTAAGTGCTATAAAAAATACTTCATCACCGATCTCAATTTGTGTCTCAGATTCTAGAGGGATCGAGGTTTCATTACGAAATATGGCGATAATTCTCATATTTACATCTGGTAAATATTTAGAAATTTTGTTAATGGCTTTGCCAACTAACACACCACCATAGTAAGGCTTTACCGCGACCAACTTGACAGCACCGTTACCAAAATCGAGTACTTGCAATGCGCCAGGATAAGTAATTAATTCGCTGACATAGTGAGTTATTAATTGCTCAGGACTAATGAATACATCGATGGGTAAATTATCTTTTCCAAATAATTCTTTGCGAATAAAATAATGTTGTGATCGTATGCGAGCAATCTTGGTGGGAGTGCTGAATAGGCTATAAGCGACTTGGCAGGCGACCATGTTGGCTTCGTCACTATCAGTCACAGCAATAATCATATCGGCGTCATCGGCACCGGCTTGACGCAACACTTCAGGGTAAGAGCAGCGACCGAGTATAGTTTGAATATCGAGGCGGTCTCCAAAATCAAGCAAACGCTTTTCATTGATGTCGACTAGTGTGATGTCGTGACCTTCTTCTAGCAAGGTTTCTGCTAGTGAACCACCCACTTGACCGGCACCTAGAATAATTATCTTCATATGAAGAGTATAAGATGTGTGTCACTAAATGCCAAATTACTTATACACTGCGTAAAGTTTGTATAGGATCGAGTTTAGATGCACGATAGGCGGGATAAAACCCGGAGACGATGCCAACGAACAGTGAGACTGCAAAGCCGAGTGTAGGTGGTATGATGGGGATCATAAATTTCCAGTGTGAAAAAAATGCTAGTAAAAAAGAAATTAGTAGTCCTAATAAGATACCTATGATGCCACCTATTACAGTTAAAATTATTGCTTCAATCAGAAACATGCGACGAATATCAGCGCGCCTTGCGCCAATTGCCATGCGGATGCCAATTTCTCGACGGCGCTCAACCACTGAAACCAGCATGATATTCATGACACCAATACCACCGACAAGTAATGAAATCCCACCAATAGAGCCTAAGAGCAGCGCAAAAGTTGTTTTTTGTTTTGACATGATGTTGATAATTTGATTAGGATTGTGAAATGTAATTCGCTGGCCAGGAAGAATTTTTTCGATTGTTGATTTAATTGCTTGTTGTGCACTTGTGATATCTGCTTTTGTGGTAAGGCGAAATAGAACATTTTTTATCGCGGCAGAGTTGCTTAACAAATAAGCAGTTCTGAGTGGAATTAAAGCACCTTTATTGATGCTGGCATACACAAACCAGTTGGGCTTCCAAGGTCTCAGAACCCCAACGACGGTAAATAACCAATTGCCGATAAAAATTTGTTGGCCAATTGGGTTGGTAATACCTTTTTGTTGAAAAAGTTTCAGCACATCACTGCCGATATCACAATAAAATTTATTCTTGTCGAGATAAGAAACAAAGCGCCCATTGGCAAGGTGTAATCTCACAATTTTAGGAAAATCGTCGGTGACTCCTATTGCCTGACCTAAGCGCTGTTTGCTCGCGGCACGGATGGATTTATATACACTGATATATGGCCCAATTAGAGAGATTTGTGGCGATGTGGATTTTAAAATCGGTATATCATCCAAAACAAGATTATGCTGTTGGCCTTTTTCAGTAGTCTTACCAAAATGAAGAGTTTGCACATTCATGGAGAGCAGGTTGGTGCCCAATGTTTCAAATTGAGATAACGCATGGCGAGTCCCTAATTCACTCGAGGTGATTAAGGCAACCACGGATGCGGTTCCGACTAAAATACCTAAAATAGCTAAAAATGAACGTAACTTTGCTGTGACTAAGTTAGCCAATGCCTCTCGAATGTGGGTCAATAATGTCATTTTTTCACTCTATAATCAGGCCATCGTTAAGTTGAATAATATGAGGGCATGCTGTTGCGACATTGAGGTCATGTGTAATGATGATAATCGTAGCCCCTTCTTCTTTGTTGAGCTGTTTTAACAATCGTAAAACATCTTGGCCAGTGCTGGAGTCCAGAGATCCTGTGGGTTCGTCAGCAAGGATTAAATCAGGATTTCCGATGAGCGCTCTGGCAATGGCAACACGTTGCTGTTGTCCTCCAGATAGTTCATTCGGTTTGTGAGCAGCAAATTTTTCCATACCGACTTTCTCTAGCATTGTCATAGCACGTTCTTTGATGATAGCGTTGTCAATTTTTCGGTAAGTCAGTGGTAGCCCCACATTATGTATCGCAGTGAGTCGTGGTAACAAAAAAAATGATTGAAAAACAAACCCAATGCTTTGGTTACGCAATATTGCTTGCTGGTCTTTACCGATATCCGAAACATCAGTTCCTTTCAGCTTGTATTGTCCTGAAGTGGGACGATCGAGTAAACCAACAAGGTTCATGGTCGTTGTCTTACCGGATCCGGAAGCGCCCACGATAGCAACTAGCTCGCTTTTGTTGATTCTAAAGGAGATTCCTTTGAGTGCTGAATACACATTGCTGCCGCTACGATAGATTTTTGTAACGTTTTGAAACTCAATCATGTAATATGACCTTATCTCCTGATTTAATTCCCGATAGAATTTGTACATTACGTAGAGTCGTTTCTCCAGTGGTGACAGGTATTGTCTGCTGTTTACCCGTTTTGGGATCAATAATGGTTACTAAGCTAATGGGACCTTGCTGTGTGATTGCTTTGATAGGTAAAATAATGTGTGCGTCGTTTTGGACATTGAGCTGCACTTTAGCTGTCATGCCGACGTGAATTATGCGGCGTTGTTGCAGTGTAATGCTAGGTATTTGTACAATAATATTAAACATACTTAATGAAGCTCCTAACCCACCGCCTTGAGAGGGATTTGCTTGTCGGGCTACTGAGGTTACTTTCCCTCTTAACTTAATTCCCGGAAAAGCATCTCCGGTGACAATGGCGTTCAGCCCGGTTTTAATCTTGTTAATGTTGACTTCGCTGACATTGATAGCCGTAGAAAAACCTGATAAATCCCCTATCGATAGTAACAATTGATCTTCTTTTACGGTGGTGCCAGCTTCCAGTTTGTTAGTTTTTTCATGGCTGGTATTATTTTGGTTGTTGACAGGAAATAGCGCCACGCCGTTAGCATTTGCGCGTACAATCAGATTACTGAAGTGCCGTTGCAATATATGATTGACTTGGGTGGTGTCATTGATTGTCAATTGTTCAATGGTTTTGGGACTGATGTGGGCTTTTCGTAGGATTTTTTCCAAATCGTATTTGGCTTGATAATAGCTTAGTGTGTTATTTTCAAACTGACTTTTAGAAGTGCGATAAGCACTGGTTGATATTGCGCCAGCCTTGTAAAGCGCCTCATTGCCAGCGTTATTTTGTACCGCTGTTTCATAAATATCTTTTGACTGTAAGTATTTAGTTACCGTTTGGCGATATTTATCTGCTAATTGAGCTGAACTAATACTCACTAGTTTCTGTTTATTTTTAACCGATCCGCCATACTGAAAAAATATTTTTTTAACGCTACCATTTACGGGGCTGAGAACCGAGGTATTTTTTAGTGGTGCAAGTGTTGCCTTATAATATAATCTTGAGACGCTTTCACGCTTTGTTGCTGTGATCACAGTGAGGTGCTGCGATTGCTGTTTACTGCGGGTAGGGTTATTTTTTTTATTTTTACAACTCGATAAAAATAATACTGTGACTGCAATGATGATCGCAGTGGTAAATGTATAGCGTTTCATAACTAATACCTCAACTTAATTCCCCATTTATTTAATGTATTTCCTAGTGATTGATCAAGACGTGTTATAGCATTCAGATACGCTATTTTAGTGCCAACTAGATTGATTTTTTCGGATAATAAATTATTTTGTAATTGGTTGACTTCAAATACTGTGGTTTTGCCATATTTTAGTTTAATTTTAGCATCGCTAACGGTTTTTTCCTGAAGTTGAACGGCATATTGTGCCAGTTTAATTTGTTGTTGTTGATTCGCAATAGCACTGTACTGATGAGTCAAGGCGCTGATTAATAAATCTTTCTGTTGTTGCAACGATAATTGTGCTTGCACTAAACCGATCTTGGCTTGGACTACCGATTGTTTGGCTTGAATATTTGACAAAGGAAAATTAAGCGTGAAACCGATGCTGGGGCCTGTTCCAGGTGCTTGTACATTTCCCGCTAGCCCACCAGAAGTGTTTTGAGGAATAGTGTGTGAGCCGGTGAATAGGCCAATACTGGTGCTAGCTGTTACGTCCAGTTGCCAACGAGCTTGATTTTTAGCGGCAATAACAGCACGTTTGGTAGTTTGCAATCGCGTTATTGCAGATTGATACTCAATATTATTAGCCAGTGCTTTGTCAATCAGGCGTAGCAGTGGCGGCAGCTGCACTAATTTAAAATTGATGTCCTTGTCGATGCTGATTTTCGATTGCGAGGAGAGACCTAATGCGCGCAGTAACTGTAAGTAATCGTAGTAGATTTGATCGTGTTGTTGAGTGATCGCAAGTTCTTTTGTGGCATAATTTGCTTCTTGTTGCAGCAAATCGCTTTTAGATTCTTGGCCAGACTGATAGCGTAATTTGTACTGCGCCACGGTTTCTTTGGCATTATGTAGGTTTCGCTGTTGAATTCCCAGTTGATTATAATCTTGAACCAGTAACCGATAATTATTAATTACGGTGACCACTGCGCTGGTCACTGCAGCTTTAAAGGCAAGCCTAGCAATGGCTTCATTATCAAGCGCATCATGTAATGCAATGGTATTATAGACCCAGCCAGAATCTTTCAGCAACGGTTGCGTTAATGTGATGGTCGTTTCACCATTGGAGCCTGCAAACGCATTATTATAAGTAGCTCTCAAATCGGTGCCGATGGGGGTGTGCCAAGAAATACTAGGGCCAATCGAGTAGCTAGGGCGCTCATTGTCGGTAAAATAGGTGCTACCTTCGACGTTGAATTGAGGAATGAATGCATTATGCGCTACTTCGAGAGAGAATTTATCGAGTACGCGTTGCAGCTCAGCGCTGATAACATTAGGATTATTGCGTAACGCCAGTAATATTGCCTCCTGAAGGCTTAAGTTCTTTGACTTTTGAGGGGTGGCTGTTGGGTTGGGTAGTATAATGCCGCCTGCATTTTTGAAGTGAGTCACTGCTTGTTGTGCAATGCTGGATGACGTTTCGGAGGAGTAACGGTATGTACTATCAGAATGGATAATTGCTACGGCAGCTTGTGCGTCTAAAAGTGGACCACATATTAAAACGGAAATTATAAATGGTCGAATAAAAAGCATAAATATTTTTTTATTTTCAATCGGTTGTGGTGTGTGAGATGGTGTTAAAATACACGACATATAAAATTAGTCTATTATAGCATCATGATACGAATAATTGCAGATAATAAAATTAGTCATGTTGTGGAATTATTTTCAAATTTGGGTGAATTGACAGTTTTGCCAGCAGAAAAAATTACCGCAGAGTACTTACAAAAAGCCGATGCATTATTAGTTCGTAGCGTGACCCGAGTTGATGCAGCTTTATTGAGCAACACACCAATACGATTTGTTGGAACTGCATCCGCGGGCTACGACCACCTTGATATCGCTTACCTGAAAAAAAAGCATATTCATTGTGCCATTGCAGCCGGATGCAATGCGACTGCTGTTGCCGAATATGTAGTGTCATCTATCGCTGGACTACAACAACAAAACTATTTAATGCCATCATTTAAAGCAGGAATCATTGGTGTTGGTCATGTAGGTTCGCGGGTTGTTGCGCTCTTGAAAACCATCGGTGTGGAAGTATGTTTATATGACCCACTGCGTGACGCAATGGAGAGCGAATTTGTCTCTGCTACTTTAGATGAATTGATACAATGTGATATTATCTGTCTACATGTACCGCTGACACAATCAGTCAATAGTCGCTTCCCCACTTACCATTTACTTAACAACAAATCGTTAGTAAAAATTAAAAAAAACGCTATATTGCTTAATGCTGCTAGAGGTGCGGTATTAGATAATCATGCCGCGTTGCAAAATTCACAACTAAAGTTTTGTTTGGATGTGTGGGAGAGAGAACCACATTTGAATCTACAATTACTAAACAATGCAGTAATTGCCTCGCCACATGTCGCAGGGTATTCAAAGCAAGCAAAACTGAAAGCATCGCAAATGCTTCTTGTTGAATTCCTGGATTTTTTTTCTTTAGGCCGGTCAAAAATATCTGATATTATCAATGAGACGCAAGTGTTAAACAGTGCGAAATATACAACGTGGCAAGATGCGGTGCTTGCTGTTTATGATCCACTGCGTGAGACTCAATATTTTAAAGACAACATGTTGAAATGCAAACATAACGTCGCAAGCTGTTTTTTGAAATTGCGTCGTGAATATCCATTGAGAAATGAGTTTTCGGATATCAAGTTGCAGGGGGTTTCTGAAAAAATAAAACTACAATTACTGCGATTAGGTTTTAAAGTATCGTAGCAATTAATTTTAATAAATAATTATAAAGTATGTTTCATAACATATCGATCGGGTCAACGTCAAGAGACCAACGTACTTTACGTGATGTGGATTTTAAGTAAGTAGTAATTTGTTTTAAAACCTGGTGGAGTGCTGGGCGTTTTGATGCTTGAATAAGTAATTGATAACGGTAGCGGCCGGCTTTTTTTTCAAGAATTGAAGCAATCGGTCCGAGTAAATTTACTTGAAACTGGTTGGATGAAAACTTTTGTTTGATATCTTCCAAAAAATGGCGAGGAAAATTTGCATTCACCGCTTCAGCACGCAGTAAAGCAAAATAACTAAAAGGTGGCATCAAAGTTTGCCGCCGTTCTGCTAGCATTTCGGCTGCAAAAGAGGAGTAGCCTTCTGTAATTAATTGCTGTAACAGTGAATGGTCAGGGTGATGGGTTTGAATCAGTACCTCTCCTTTTTTTTCAGCGCGCCCAGAGCGGCCAGCAACTTGTAATATTTGTTGGCTAGTATGTTCTAAGGCGCGAAAGTCACTGCTGTATAATCCACTATCGATATCAATAATGACCACTAAGGTGAGATTTGCAAAATGATGCCCTTTCGAAATCATCTGGGTGCCGATTAAAATCCGTGCCTCGCCATTGTGAATTGCTTCGAGTTTTTGACTAAAACTACTTTTTGACCGAGTACTATCACGGTCAATCCGAATCACCATTTCATTTGGGAATAATTGTCTGATAGTACTTTCCAATTGCTCGGTTCCTAAGCCCACATCCATTAACTCAGTTTGACGGCAGTCAGGGCAGTTGATCGGAATTGGTTTTGTGGCGCCACAGTGGTGACATACTAGGCGCTTTGGGTGGATGTGGTAAGTTAAGCGTGCATCACAACGATGGCAAGCAACGCAATAACCACACTGGTGGCACAGTAATGTGGGTGCGTAACCGCGACGATTTAGAAACAACAGTACTTGACCTTGGTTTTTTAAATGTTGCGAAATTTTCTGTAAACTTTGGGATGAAAAACCTTTTTTAAGGTGTTGCCCACGACTGTCCACGACCGTTATGGTTGGCGCAATTGCATTACCAGGACGATGAGGAAGAGATAAGAGAGAATAGCGCCCTTTTTCAACGTTGAAAATACTTTCAAGTGACGGTGTGGCTGAACCTAAAACAATCGGAATATTTTCAATTTTGGCACGTATCACGCCGCAGTCACGTGCGGAGTAGCGAAAGCCTGCCTGCTGTTTAAAAGAGGTGTCGTGTTCTTCATCAATAATGATTATTCCACAATGTGGAAGTGGAATAAAAATCGCGGAGCGAGTGCCAATAATAATTTTCGCCTCGCCATTTTTGGCTGCCATCCATGCTTTTGCACGTTGTTTTTCAGTCATGTTTGAGTGATAAGTTACGATGGGACAGTCAAATGCTGCAGTAAATCTTGATAAGATTTGTGGCGTCAACCCGATTTCGGGAACCAAAATCAGCGCCTGTTTGTCTTGAGCTATGATATTTTCAATAACTTGCAAATAAACTTCAGTTTTGCCACTTCCAGTGACGCCACAGCATAAAAATGCTTTGAAGCCGCTAGTAGTATTAATCGCAGCAACTGCCTGACGTTGAGATTCGTTGAGCGTCACTCGCTGTGTTAATGTATTTTCGTTTTTAGAGTATTCAAGAGGAGCTATTTTTTTCCCTTGGCGAATGAGTCGAGGTAGTGTTCCTATCATCACATCACCAATCGGGTGGTGATAATATTCTGCAGCCCAGGTCAATAGTTTCATCGTCGAGGTACTAATGATAGGTTGCTCGTCAATGCTTGTGAAAATAAATTTCAGCTTTTCGCTGGATATTTCAGATTTGGAAACCACATCTAACAGGATCCCCACACACTCTCTTTTGCCAAAAGGAACTTTTATGCGCATCCCTTTTTGCCAAAAATGTTTAGCAATGCCCTGAGGCGCTAAATAATCAAAGTGTTGGCGCAACGGTGAGGGAATTGCCAAACGTAAAATAATTGGGTGGTGCATCGTGGCTACTCTCAAATAAATTTTGTCTTCGCACGCGCATGAGTTTTTGATATCATGGCCTTTCTATGGCAAGTTACAGTACTAATGAATTTCGTGGTGGTCTCAAGGTGATGCTTGATGGTGACCCCTGTAGCATTATTGAAAACGAATTCGTTAAACCTGGCAAGGGCCAAGCGTTTAATCGTGTGAAATTACGAAATTTGAAAACAGGTCGTGTCATGGAGCGCACTTTTAAGTCTGGTGAATCGTTGCCTGCTGCCGACGTGATGGAAATTGAAATGCAATACTTGTACAACGACGGCGAGTTTTGGCATTTTATGGTGCAAGATACTTTTGAGCAGCATGCTGCTTCTGAAGCCGCTCTCGGTGAAGCCAAACAATGGTTGAAAGAGGAAGCAATTTGTGCCGTTACTATGTATAACGGTGCACCACTTTCCGTAGCGCCTCCAAATTTTGTCGAGCTTAAAATTGTAGAGACTGATCCCGGTGTGCGTGGAGATACTGCTTCTGGTGGTACGAAACGTGCGGTGTTAGAAACTGGTGCGGCAGTTCGAGTTCCGCTCTTTATCAATGAGGATGAAGTGATCAGGATTGATACACGTCGCGGCGAATATATTTCACGAGTGCGATGAACGACAGTTGGAAACCCACAGCCAGTCAAACGGCACGCAAGGCTCGTGCTAATTTGTTGCGTGAGATTCGTAAATTCTTTGATAATCGTGGTGTGCTTGAGGTTGAGACCCCGGTTTTGTCGCAAAATACGGTGACAGACTGTCATATTGATAGTTTTGATACTAGCTATCTGGCGTCGCATAAACAACAGACCTATTTTCTACAAACTTCCCCTGAATACGCAATGAAGCGTTTGTTAGCCGCTGGGAGTGGTGCTATTTACCAGATAAGTCGTGTATTTCGCCAAGGTGAAAGTGGTCGCCTACATAATCCTGAGTTCAGTATGCTGGAGTGGTATCGTCCAGATTTTAATTATTTTGATTTAATGAGCGAAATTGATGTGTTGCTAGCGGTTATCTTGAAATTTCCCAAGCCTGACAGGATTAGTTATAGCAATTTGTTTTTAGATAATTTGAATATTAATCCGATTTTAGCGACTATTGATGATTTAAGGGAGCTTGCAAAGGAACATCAACTCGAAAATACCGAAAGTATCGATGATCGTGATACCTTGTTAGATTTTATCTTTTCACATTTATTGCAGCCGCAACTTGCGGAAAAACAGCCTTGTTATATTTATGACTATCCATCGACTCAAGCCGCGTTGGCACAGGTTAAAGATTCTGATCCTCCAGTGGCACAACGCTTTGAGTTGTATTACCGAGGAATAGAGCTTGCAAACGGCTTTTATGAACTGAGTTGTTCAACAGAGCAAATGAGTCGTTTTGAAAATGATTTGATTAAGCGCAGGAAACACCGAAAACAGTTGCTGAATATCGATATGCGCTTTATTGATGCACTTAAAAGTGGTTTGCCAGAATGTTCCGGTGTGGCCATGGGTATAGACCGTTTGTTGATGCTCAAACTCGGGGCAACTCATATTCATGAAGTAATTAATTTCCCGTGGCATATTGCCTAACACTAATTTTATCATAAGCATTTTTCCAGGTATTGCAGCCTGATTCGCTATGAGTAGATTATAACGCTCTTACTTGTAGCACGCCCTTGATCTTTTTTATTTTTTCCAGGGTTGCATGGTCAATGTTGGCGTTGACGTCGAGAATATTGTAAGCGATATCTTGTCGAGATTTATTAATCATATCCCGAATATTGATTTTTGATTGCGACAATATTGATGATACCTGAGCAATAATATTTGGGACGTTACGGTTAATAATAGTCAGTCGCTGTTCTGCATCGGAGCGTATCAATTTTACCCTAGGAAAGTTCACTGAATGAGTAATGTGGCCGTGTTCTAAGTATTCTTGAACTTGTTCAGAAATCATTATGGCACAATTTTCCTCCGCTTCCTGGGTTGAAGCACCGAGGTGGGGCAATGCAATGACTTTAGAGTTGTTTTGAAATGCTTTGCAAGGAAAATCGCATACATATTGGCTGATGATTTCTTTTTGTAGTGCTGTGGCTATCGCGTCGCTATCTACTATTTCAGCGCGCGAAAAATTCAGTAGCACTGTGCCTTTTTTCATTTTATTGATTAGCTTACTGCTAATGAGTTTTTCTGTTTTTTCGATCAGCGGAACATGAACTGAAATAAAATCACTGCTCATCAACACTTCTTCAATTGATTGAGCTTGTTGTGCATTGGCAGATAGTTCCCAGGCATTTTGCACTGTCATCGCTGGATCATGTCCGATGACTTTCATCCCTAAAGCAATAGCGGCATTGGCAACCTTCACTCCAATTTTACCCAGGCCAATAATGCCTAACGTCCTGTTGGGCAACTCAGAGCCTCTAAAGTGCTTTTTGTTTTTCTCAACTGTTTCCATGATTTCACGATCACTGCCGCTGAGTTCCTTAGTGTAATTCAACGCTGGTGCAATGTGACGACACGCTAATAACATACCAGTGAGTACTAACTCCTTGACAGCATTGGCATTACCGCCTGGAGTGTTTAGCACTGGAATACCCAATTCAGCCATCTTTTTTATAGGAATGTTATTGGTGCCAGCGCCAGCGCGGCCTATAACCAGTACACTTTGTGGTAAATCTAAGCTATGCATACTGGTTGAGCGAACTAAAATGGCATCAGGCTTTTTTTCTTTGTCTGAGATTGTGTAACGTTTGGGATCAAACTTTTTAAGGCCTAAGTCCGAAATGTTATTGAGCGTTTGAATTTTGTATATCATTGCTGAGACTCTAAATTAGTAGAATGGCTAAGGATAGCCCTCATGGTTGAAAAGTCAATATTGCAATATTGAACATTACAAGTATGACAAAATCAATTATCTTAGAAAAATCAGTTGAGTGCGATAAAATAGTGTAATAGATTGATTGAGGTCGCATAATAAAAATTATCGATAGCAGTTTGTTGGTTTTCGCATAGTTTGTAAAAACGCTATATACTCACGACCTTTAAGGTTTGATGCTCTATCGAATTTGCATCTTCACTATCAAGGTAAAAATAAACATGAAAACACAAAGTTGGCAATTATTGACACCTATGGATGCGTTAATATTGGATTGTGATGGCACAATCAGTCAGGTAGAGGGTATCGATGTGTTGGCACAATCAAATCAAGTTTATCAGCCTGTGCGTGATTTAACGGATAAGGCAATGAATTTAACAGGGTTAACTGCTGAATTATATCAACAGCGATTGGATTTAGTGCGGCCACGAAAAGATCAAATTGCACGGTTGGGCGATCAATATTTCGCACAGATTAGCCCGCATATCGAACAGGTGATAAAAACTTTTCATTTGCTAGGGAAACCCGTGTTTATCGTTTCCGCAGGAATCAAACAAGGTATTGATTTGCTCGCGGTCAAGCTCGATATCCCAACTGATCGGGTGTTTGCCGTTTCGGTATCATTCGATGATAAGGGCAACTATACGGATTTCGACCACCATTCACCCATGACGCAACCGGCTGGTAAGACAGTTGTTGTTGAACAGATTAAACGATGTTTTCCGCGTGTGGTTCACGTTGGAGATGGTATGAATGATTTTAATGCCGCTCATGCTGCAGCGCGTTTTATTGGCTACGGTGGTGCTTTCTATCGTGAGAATCTCGCTAAGGCCTGTCAATTTTATATAAATGCCAAAAGCACTGCAGCTATTTTGCCGTTATCATTAACATCACAAGAAATCAATTTGCTGTCGCATGATCACCAACAAATTGTAAATTTAGGAATAAATGATATTAGGGAAAATCACGTTGTTATTAATAGCTGAGAGTAATTATGTTGTCACCTGCTGAAAAAATCACCCAAGTCAGCGAGTATTTGCAGCAACTGCAGCGAAAAATCACCCATCAATTAGAAGTCATCGATGGTCGTGCAAAATTTATCATAGACTCCTGGCGTAAGCCTGATGGTGGTTTCGGTTCGACGCGAGTTATTAAGAATGGAAATATTTTTGAAAAAGGCGGTGTTAATTTTTCCTATGTATTTGGTAAACAATTACCGTTAGCAGCTTCTAAAAAGCATCCACAGCTAGCTGGTTCATCATTTGAGGCTGTTGGTATTTCTATCGTATTGCATCCTGATAATCCTTTTATTCCAACCTGTCATGCTAATTTACGCTTTTTTTTGGCTCAAAAAGATAACAAAAAACCTATTTGGTGGTTCGGTGGAGGGTATGATTTGACTCCTTATTACGGTTTTATCGAGGATTGTCGTCATTGGCATCAAACAGCATATGATGCCTGTGTACCCTTCGGTGAAGAGGTATATCTACGCTTTAAACAGTGGTGTGATGACTATTTTTATCTTAAGCATCGTGAAGAGGCGCGAGGTATTGGTGGGATTTTTTTTGATGATTTAAATCAATGGGGTTTTGCGAAAACATTTGAGTTTGCTACGCGCATTGGAAATAGTTTTTTACCCGCTTATGTGCCGATCATAAAGAAGCGCTGTCAATACCCATTTGGTGAACGTGAGAAAAATTTTCAGAATTTCCGCCGTGCCCGTTATGTCGAATTTAATTTAATTTATGATCGTGGTACGTTATTTGGTTTGCAGTTTGGTGGGCGTACTGAATCGATTTTAATTTCTATGCCGCCGATGGCAAATTGGGAATACAACTGGCGTCCTGATGCTGGCACACCCGAAGCGGAATTGACAGAAATATTTTTACCACCACGTAATTGGTTGGTTTAGGTAACTACAATGATTCGAGTAATAACCGTTAGTGAAGAATACAATATTGGCCACCATTTGGATATGTTACCGATAATCGCCGATCCTAAAAATTTATTTGGTTTACTGGATATTTATTGATGCTGCCTTCTATTCTACACTAGTAATTGTTGCTTAAACCTGGAAAAAGCAGTTGGAGGATTATGATTTCTGGCTATTTGTTGGATGGAAAATGACAAGGAAAGCTCGTTGTTTGGAAGGTGGTAGAGCATTGGGAACCGAGTCAGGATTTGCTGGGAATTCAATGTTGGTGGTTATTTTACTGGTGATTTCCAAGCGCAAAAAGTGGATTTAAATTTTGTACTGCTTATTCTTTTAAACCCAATAGTGTTTCAAGGTAATGAATGTTTTGAGCGCCTTTTTTGAAATTCTCATCGTCAAGCAAGCGTTTGTGTAAATCAATATTGGTTTTAATGCCGTCAACAACTAATTCATGCAAGGCGTTTTTCATGCGTCGTAATGCGGTAGTGCGATCTGGGGCATGAATAATCAGTTTACCTATCAAAGAGTCATAATTTGGAGGAACACGATAACCACTGTATAAATGAGAATCCATGCGTACACCCAGGCCACCTGGAGCATGATAGAGTGACACTACGCCTGGAGAAGGCATGAAATTATCTGGATCTTCAGCGTTAATGCGGCATTCAATAGCGTGTCCATTGAAACGAATATCTTTTTGCTTTAAATCAAGTGGTAGATCTGCAGCCACTTTAATTTGTTCTTTAACAATATCAATGCCCGTTATCATTTCAGTTACAGGGTGCTCAACCTGAATACGAGTGTTCATTTCAATGAAGTAAAACTCGCCATTTTCATACAAAAATTCAAACGTGCCTGCACCCATATAATTCATAGCGACGCACGCATCGCTACAGCGTTTACCAATTTGCTCGCGTTGTTCTGTAGTGATGCCTGGGGCAGTTGCTTCTTCAATTACTTTTTGGTGGCGACGTTGCATCGAGCAGTCACGCTCGCCGAGGTGGATGGCGTTGCCTTTCCCGTCACTCAGTACTTGGATTTCAATATGACGCGGATTTTCGAGGTATTTTTCCATGTAAACCTCGCCGGTGCCAAAAGCAGCCAAAGCTTCTGTTTGGGTCATACTAATAAAATTTATTAGGTCGGATTTTTGTCGCACCACTCGCATTCCGCGACCACCGCCACCACCTGCCGCTTTAATTAAAACCGGATAACCGATGCGTTCTGCAATAGCCAGGTTTCTTTCATTATCATCATCCAGCGCGCCATTGGAGCCTGGAATACAAGGGATGCCAGCTTCTTGCATCACTTTGATAGCAGATACTTTGTTGCCCATAAGCTGGATGCTGCGGTGAGAAGGGCCAATGAATTTGAAGCCACTGGTTTCTACTTGTTCAGCAAAATTGGCATTTTCTGCTAAAAAACCATAGCCTGGGTGAACAGCATCTACGTTGGTAATTTCTGCTGCAGAGATCACCGCTGGAATTTTTAAATAACTGTCGGCGGCATTGGCGCGCCCAATACAAACGGCTTCGTCGGCTAAACGCACGTGCATTAAATCTTTGTCTGCGGTGGAGTAAGCTGCGACTGTTTTAATACCTAATTCTTTGCAAGCGCGGTGGATGCGTAGTGCAATTTCCCCTCGATTAGCAATTAAAACTTTTTTAAACATGATGATAGCACTCCAAGCAAAAGAAAATGGATAATGAAAATACGAAATTATTCACTTTCGATAACAAATAACGGTTGATCGAATTCTACGGGCTCTTCATTTTCAACTAGTTTGGCGCGAATCACCCCATTTTTGTCAGCTTCAATTTTGTTAAACATTTTCATTGCTTCGATGAGGCATAGCGTGTCGCCAACTTTGACTTTTTGTCCTACTTCAACAAAAGGCTTTGCGCCAGGTGTGGGTGCCAAATATACAGTGCCTACCATTGGTGATTTGACTTTGTGACCGCTGTGATTGATCAGGGTGGTCTCCACCGTCTGCGATGCATTGATTTCGGCTTCGGATGGCGCATTCACTGTATGCGTAGGTAATGGAGGTGGGAATACTGCCGTTGGTATCTGTGTTGCTGCAGGAAGACGGCTGATACGCACAGATTCTTCGCCTGATTTCACTTCTATTTCTCCAACACCAGTTTCGTTAATTAACTCTATGAGTTTTTTGATTTTACGAATATCCACGAGTAAACCTCTATTTTGTGTGATTAAGTAAATAATGTGATGCAGCTTGTAATGCCAGTGAGTAACTATTGGCACCGAAGCCCATAACGATTCCATAAGCGATATCGGCTAGATACGAGCGATGGCGAAAATGTTCGCGAGTGTACAGATTGCTAAGATGCGCCTCTATAAAGGGTATTTTAGTGGTTAGAAAAGCATCTCTTAAGGCGATACTGGTGTGTGTCAGCGCAGCAGGATTGATAATGATAAAATCGAACTGTTGCGATTTTGCTTGATGAATTTGTTGAATTAATTCGGATTCGGCATTACTCTGAAAGTGGCTGAGACAGTGTCCCAGCTTCTTGCTTTCCGTAACCAGTCGTTGGTTAATCGCTTCTAAGCTTAAGCTGCCATAAATTGCGGGTTCGCGCTGACCGAGTGCGTTTAAATTGGGTCCGTTGAGGATCAGTATATTTGCCATAATTCCATTTTGCCGTAAGTTGAATGAATTGTCCAATTTGCAGAAGAAGGCGGCATATTTGCCGAAGTTTTCTGAATTTGTTTGGTTTCTGGTGGTGCGTGTTCATACCTCAGACTGCAGTTAGCTTAACAGATTGTTGAGAGAAGTCTAGTTTACGCAAGGTTGTGTTACTTTTTAGAGCAGGTCAATAACTGAAGATGCTTAATGAAATTGTTGGCATTAACTGTACCAATAATACGTGAACCAGATATGGTGTCTCGGTTGGTATTGAAGAATAACAGTGTGGGTGGCGCAACGACATCATAATATTGCATCAAGTTTTTATCAGAGCTGTTGTTTTGCGTCACGTCGGCTTTAACCAAGTGAAAATGTTTTAGATGGGCAATTACGGATGGATTATTAAATAAGTTAATGTCCATTTCTTTGCAGGCGATACACCAATTTGCATAAAAATCCACCAAAGTTTGCTGATGTCGCTGGTGTGCAATATTGAGTTCTTGTTGCAGATCGTCAAGCGAGTGGATAGTCGTAAAATTGAGTGGCGGCATTTTTGGAGTATGATTAAATACGATCAGTGGATTGTATCTTCCACCTTGTGGCGACTTTGCCGTAATAAAAATTGTTATGCCATATAGACAACAGATAATTCCGATACTAATACTGCTTACACGTTTCCACCCTATTCGTGTTTTAACGATAAATATGAGAGTAAATCCGGCTGCGACGGCTAGCGCTGCAAACAAATAAGCGGTAATGACGTTGGAAATTAGTCGCGAAACCATCGATACAGCAACGCCTAACATTATAAAGCCAAGAAAATACTTGATGCTGAGCATCCAGCGTCCAACTCTGGGTAGGATTTTTTTCGAAAATAAGCCGATAAGTAGCAGTGGGAACCCCATGCCCAGCGCTAAAAAAAACAACGCAATGCCTCCGAGCAGTGTGTTGCCTCGATGACTTAAATAGCCAATAACGCCGACTAGTGCGGGAGTAACGCAAGGGGATAAGATTAATGTTGAAATCACCCCCATAAAAAATGCACCTAGAAAAGAACCTTGTCTCTGTTTTTGTGAGAGTTGATTTAAGCGATTTTGCAACGTCTGCGGCAATTGTAATTCATATAGCCCGAATAATGACAGTGCCATTGCCACAAATACTAAGGTAAATAAGATAATGATCCATGGCTGTTGCAATGAAGCTTGAAGGCTGCCACCAAGCGAACCAAATAGTAAGCCAGCAGCCGTATAAGTGGCGCACATCCCCAAAACGTAGGTCAGTGACAATGCAAATGATCGCGAACTTTTTTTGTTGTGTTGTCCAACAATAATACTGGATAAAATCGGTATCATTGGGAGTACGCAAGGTGTAAACGCAAGTAGTAGTCCAAAACCAAAAAAACTCAATACTACGATCAAGAGGTTTTGTGTGGCGAAGATTTTTTCAATTTTGGAGGGCGTGGTTGTAGTGGTTTGGGGGTGTGTGATGTATTTGGGGTGCGTTACTATGACAGGTGGGTTGAACGATAGTGATTGCAGCGTGGTGAAATTAGCCCGAAGATTAATCATTATGATTTTGGTGATTGGTGGGTAGCAATAACCCTGAGAAGAGCAACCTTGATAGCTCACTTTTAGTGTTAGTTTTTTTTCTGTTGCATTTAGAATCGGTATCGCAATGTCTAAAACACCTGAATAGACCGGTAATTTGCCGATTCCTGGGTAGTTTTTAGTATGAGTCGGTGTTGGCCACAGCGGTTGCCCCAGTTGTGCGTTTCTGGGGGCGATAACCTGGAAATGCATATGATCCCGATAGAGATAAAAACCATTGCGAATATTCCAGTGAGTGACAATGGTTTGATAGTCTTTGGCATATGCAGAGAACAAGAATGCTTCATTAGCAGCGATCGGCTGAGGTACCGCTGCGCAAAAACTGCCGAACATCCACAGCAACAACAGTGAGATAATGAGCTTTACAGATTTCATTTGTCGATTATAGCTCTGAAAAGGTCATAATCAATTCGGGTTGCAGCCTAATGTGAAGGCCGCAGTGTTGAGTTTTTCCAAGCTGCGGTTATCATTAGTTCGCAGAACAAATTACAGTATCAGGCAGCGGGGCTGGCACAATGATTATCTTCTTCAGATAGTGAATCTTTAGGCGGCGCTGATTTTCGCTGGCTCATAAATCCAAGCCCACTGTGAGCAGAGCTCTTGAAGGTGGCTGGAGAATGAGCATGAGCAAAAGCTTTCTGCATACCTTTAAGATGGTAATCGGCATCTGACTTTTCTTGGTTCTGTGCGCTCGCTTGCCCACTTAATGCAGTGAGTGCAGTAATACCAGTTTGTTTTACTGTCAGTGCCACTATGGTTTTTGCTTGGTCTTCGATAACTTTCAGAAGAAATTCTGTTAAGGCCATGCTGTTTCCCCTTTAATGCGAGTTGAAAATTATTATGACTTAATCGTATCAAATCTAATCGTCTAGTGTAAGCTAAGGCTCACAGAATTGCGCCATTATCGGATTATATTTGTTAATTAATTTTCTCTTAATGTTTAAGATTTGTATTACGAGGCGCTAAAATCAAAAACCCTTTTTATATAGGAGAATATAAATGCCTTCTTTCGATATTGTATCAGAACTTAATCACCATGAAGTGGCGAATGCCGTCGATCAAGCTAACAGGGAAGTGAATACGCGCTTCGATTTTAAGGGCAGCAATGCGAATTATACTCATGAAGGCAATAGCATCAAATTGGTGGCTGAGGCCGATTTTCAGTTAAAACAAATGTTAGATATTCTGCAAAATAAATTTGCCAAGCGACAACTCGATGTAGGTCATTTGCAGCCAGAAGATCCGGTGATTCAGCATAAAAGTGCCATACAAGAAATCAAGTTGGTTGAAGGTATTGAAAAGGAGGTTGCTAAAAAGATTATCAAACTGGTAAAAAATCAAAAACTTAAAGTACAAACTGCCATTCAAGGAGACAAAGTTCGCGTTACTGGAAAAAAGCGTGACGATTTACAATCGGTGATTGCGCTGTTGAAGGATCAAGATTTAGGACTGCCATTGCAATTTGATAATTTTAGAGATTAGGACCCACTGACATCGATGGGATATGGTTCTCCTTTGCTGCAAATTCTAAAATTTTGTCTATAGTTAGACGAGAGGTGGAGAAAAGTGGTAAGATGTGGTCGAAAGTGGGAGCAACTAGATGTTTCGTGGTTTAAATGCTGTTGCTATGGATGCAAAAGGGCGCGTCGCCATACCAGTAAAGTATCGGGAGCTGATACATTCGGAGTCTGGGGGTGCCCTCGTGGCGACAGTCGATACTGAGGAACGTTGCCTGTTACTTTACTTACTTCCTCAATGGGAAAAAATAGAGCGGAAATTAGAGAATTTACCCAGTTACCATCCTGCGAGTCGTCGTATTCAACGCTTGCTAATTGGACATGCCACCGAACTGGAGATGGATCGTAGCGGTAGAGTATTGATTCCGCCATTGCTTAGAGAATATGCAGGCCTTGGTCAAATGATTATGTTAGTCGGGCAAGGCAAAAAATTTGAGGTATGGGGTGAGTCGCAATGGGAAATGGCACGAGAAAGTTGGCTCGGTGATGAAATACATGCCGATACTGATTTACCACCTGAAGTTCGTGACTTATCTTTGTAGAAAATGGCGCAATCACATATACCCGTTTTACTCGAAGAGGCACTACAAGGGTTAGCAATCAAAGCAGATGGACTCTATGTTGATGCAACATTTGGTCGAGGAGGACATGCAAAAGAATTAATGAGGCGTTTAGGGCCAGCCGGAAAATTAATCGCCCTGGATAAAGACCCAGAGGCCATTGCCAGCGCTGAGACCCAAACCGTTTTTGACGACATAAGGTTTTGCTTGTTGCATGCCTCTTTCGCAACTATTGAGCAGCAAATCAAGCAACTGGGATTACACGAAAAAATAGATGGCATTCTATTAGATCTGGGGGTGTCGTCGCCGCAATTAGACGAAGCGAAACGCGGTTTTAGTTTCTCAAAGGATGGGCCTTTGGATATGAGGATGAACAACACACAAGGTATGGACTCAGCAACTTGGATTAACCAAGCTGCTGAAGCGGATATCTGCCACGTAATACGCCACTATGGTGAAGAGCGCTATGCACGGCGTATCGCGCGTGCGATTGCGCGCGCCCGTCACGTGCAACCGATTACTCGTACACAGCAACTTAGCGAAATTATTTCTCAAGCATGCCCTAGCCGTGAGCGAAAAAAGCATCCAGCAACTCGAACTTTTCAAGCGATCCGTATCTTCATCAATCAGGAATTACAAGAACTATCACAAGTCTTACAGCAAAGTCTGAATATATTGTGTGTTGGGGGGAGAATATGTGTGATTAGTTTTCACTCCCTAGAAGATCGTATCGTGAAACAATTTATACGGCGAGAATCTCAAGGAAAACCATTGCCACGAGACTTACCGGTAAGAGCTTCGGAAATCACGTGCCGCTTGAAAAAAATTGGTTCTATGACTAAAGCCACTGAACAGGAAATAATGCATAACCCAAGAGCCAGAAGTGCTCGATTACGAATAGCGGAGAAATTGGTATGAATACGAGCACACGCAACCTTGCTACCGATGAGATATCACATCACAGAAGTCGCGTTATTCAAAAAACAAAATCAAGTTTGGCTGTCACTGCATTATTAATTATGCTGGTGATATCCGCATTCAGTTTGATTTATGTCAAAGATTTAAATCGCCGTATGTTTATCGAGTTACAACTATTACAGCGTGAAAAAACCCATGAATTAATAGAATGGGGTAAATTATTATTGGAGCGCGGTACCTGGTCAACGCAATCTCGTATTCAGCAGATTGCTCGTAGCCAGCTAGGGATGCGTACACCGAATAGTCATCATATTTTTTTAGTAGAGAGGAATAAATCTAATATCAAAGTTCGGTAAGTGATATGCTTCGAAAGTGGCGACAGTATACGCTTGCATCATTGTTGTGTGTTGCGGTAGCCGGAGTAATATGGCGCTTAATTGAGTTAAACGTTTTAGAACGACCTTTTTTACTGAGACAGAGTAAGGCGAGGATCCTTCGAACCGTCAATATTCCGGCTTATCGTGGCATGATCACTGATAGAAACGGTGCACCACTCGCTATCAGTACCCCCGTTGATTCAGTGTGGGTAAATCCACATTTGTTTCATGTTAATGCCGAGCAACTTCACGCGGTCAGCCATATTTTATCAATTCCTAGTAATATAATTAAACATAAATTAGCAAAGAATAAATCTCACCACTTTATTTATTTGAAACGTGATAATCCACCTGATGTTGTAAAAAAATTAAAAGCACTAAAAATCTCAGGAATTTTTTTTCAAAGAGAGTATAGACGATATTATCCAAGTGGTGCGGTTAGTGCACAGGTTGTCGGCATCACCAATATAGATGATAAAGGTCAGGAAGGCATGGAGCTGGCATTTAACACTTGGCTTGCTGGAATGCCCGGGCAGAAAAAAGTTGTAAAAGACCGCTTGGGACATACGATTGCTGATGTAGCATTATTAAAAAATCCACAGCAAGGCCGTGAGTTACAATTGAGTATTGATAATCGTATTCAATTCTTGGCTTATGATGCATTAGAGCAAACCATACAACAATTCCATGCGCGGTCCGGTTCTGTGGTAGTTCTGGATGCACGCAGTGGTGAAGTACTAGCGATGGTGAATAACCCCTCTTACAATCCCAATAAGCGTTTTGCATCGAATCCTGCAGTGATGCGTAATCGCAGTGTTACAGATATGTTTGAGCCAGGTTCGGTTATTAAGCCATTTGTCACTGCATTGGCGCTAGAAAGTAAAAAATATAGTCCGGATACGATTATTAATACCAATCCGGGATGGATGAATATTGGTGGCTATCGGATTCACGATGACCTCAATTACGGTGCGGTAAATCTCACGCAATTATTGCAAAAATCTAGTAATATTGCTGCTGCAAAAATTTTATTAAGTCTTAACCCATCAGCCTATTACACATTGTTAAAAAATATTGGATTTGGCGCGCGCACTCAGAGTCGTTTTCCTGGTGAATCGCAAGGCTCTTTGGTTGCGCATACAACCTGGTTGCCTAGTGTCGTCGCCACAATGGCATATGGCTATGGAATTGCGGTTACCGCATTGCAATTGGCGCAAGCTTACACGGTGCTAGCCAACCATGGTGTAAAAAAACCAGTGACTTTTATTAAAAGCGATAAATCACCATTAGGAGTACGTGTTATGCCGGCTCAAGTGGCAGAAACAGTACTGCATATGTTGGAAACCGTTGTCAAAAAGGGCGGCACTGGTACTCGTGCTCACATCAGTGGCTATCGCGTAGCAGGAAAGACTGGAACCGCTTATATCGCAGGTCCAAAAGGCTACTTTAAACATCGTTACGTGTCTTCTTTTGTAGGAATTGCACCAGTTGAAGATCCACGTATCGTTATCGCAGTAGTTATTAGAGAGCCCAAAGGTAAGCATTTTGGGGGCACTGTTGCCGCCCCATTATTTGCCAAGATTGCTGAAGGCGCGTTACGATTACTCAATGTAATACCTCAGCTATTATCCTAGTGACTCTCTTGTCTTCTTAAAGACTGCGAATAAAATGATAAGCTAATGCAGATTACTTAGCCACCCATGCCCATACTTGAGGGGGCAGGAGGTTCGCTTATGGGGGATTGTGGTTCTGATTGTGAAGCCGTGTTGCCAGGAATGATTTTTCCTGTGGCGGTGCTGTCTTCATTGTTGTTATTAAGCTGAGAGGCGTTTTGTTGCAGCATTTTTATAAACTGTTGCTTAGCTCTCCGATTAGGAAAGAAATACGGTGTGCGCCATTTGAACTCCATTTTCTGAAAATCAAAGATGGGGTAACTCATTCCTCTTTGCACACATTTGGTATTTAATTCGTGGTTTTGAGCGTTCGGTTTTGTGAAATCTTGCAGTGTTCGAAGAAACAATTCTTTGCTGATTGTCAAAGGCTTGCCGTTTTCATCAGAGAGTTCATAAGACAGTTTATTATGACCGTATGCTCTCACCGTAACAGGAAGTGCTAACTCTTTTCCTGCGGCATCGGTATTGACGGTAGTGGCGCTTGTGCTTGTGAGCCAGCTCCACCAACCTTTGGTTTTGTTACATGCATCAGACAACTTTTTAATCGATTGTAAATATTGTTCACCACTCACCTTACCGTCAGCGGATAGACTTTCCTCGGGGGAAATAGCAAGCAGTTTTTGTCCATACTCTGGACTGAATAAATTATTGCGATGTTGTTGGTTTATTAGTTCTATGTTATTCGTCAGTGCTTCTCTACGGGCGCGATATTCTTCAATTAATTGCTCATTGTGAGGGAAAGCATTGATTAATGGTTTCAGCTTGGCAATTTGTTGTAGTGTACCATTGATATTTTCAGTTATAGCATTAAGCCGTGGATAATTTTGCTGGAAATCGTTAGAAGGTTTCAATAGATAATATTCTTCTGTACCCTCGTGATGTGCCGCCTCTAAGATTTCATCAATTTGAAGTTGCTCTTCGGTTTTTTCTAGGAGCTGCTGTGCTTCAGAAAGCATTTCACGACGTGCTTTACCTCCAAATCTTCCATCTAAAAAGTCCGGTAAACTTTTAGCGTCTGGCTGCTCTCTAGCATCCTCTAAAACCGTCTTTGCCGCTTCCAGCGGAGCAACTTCTTGGTTGGTATTTTCGTGCAATTCCAACATCTCTTTGTATCTAACCGCATTTTCAAAGGCTTCCCACTTTGGCTTTTGTGTCAGTCTTTCGTCGATTGCCTCACCATTGATAACTTTTGCTGTGATGGTGTTGAGATTTTCCTCTGAAGGATCATCATCTGGTCGAAGCTCTTTCCATAACTTTTCTGTTTTTTGGCTGTATTCTTCACGAACTCGTTTTTGTTCGCCGAGCCTTGTTTCAATTGCCGTTGACAGTTTAGCAGCGGGTTCGTGTTTTTTCTTTCCAAAACTAAAGAAGTGTGACTGAGCTGGGCCTGTCAATACGTCCAAATCATCCACGGCAGCTTCTAATTCTCCTGAGTTACGCTGTTTTTTTTCGAAATCTTTCGATTCGCCTATAGCTTTCATTTCGATCATAGCCGGTGTTCTATTCAACCATCTAGCTGTATTTTCTCTGCGAGACATAGTAACCTCAGTTGTTTTGATCTTTCACACCTAAATATAACCATTGAGACTTAACAATTTATTAAATATGGGATCGAAATTTATTCTTCGCCCCACCTTTGTAGGGCGAGATGGTGGTTGCTGATGGTTTATTCGACCATTTCTTTTAATTTTTTGAGTGTACGTACTTTAACGACGTTGCGAGCAGGTTTTGCTTTGAAGGTAATCATTTCTCCGGTGAAAGGATTGGCTCCACGCCGTGCCTTTGTGGCTGGTTTGCGTTTCACGACACATTTTATTAAGCCGGGAATCGTAAATTCGCCTGCGCCACCTTTACGTAAATGGCGGTGCATTACATTGCCCAGTTCCTCAAAAACGGCGGTAACTTCTTTCTTGCTAACACCGGTTGTCTCAGCAATATGTGTCAACAGCTGTGTCTTCTTATAAGCGGCTCGAATTGCCGTTTTGGCGACTTTTTTCTTAGCAGGTGAAGCACTTTTACGTTTTGCTGAGGTGGCTTTTGTTGATCGACTCTTGTGAGCAATGGTTTTTTTAGCGCGAGTTGCAGTTTTCTTCGCGGTTGTGCGTTTCTTTTTAGCTGGCATAAGAACTCCCTCTTTTGGTCCGTTGTTGGTTATTATCGAGCTTAATTCCCGATTTCCTGGTGTTTTTGAGTTTTCCCCGATACACCCTCTGCGGTAGAAACTATCATATTTTAGAGGAAAAGCACATAGTTTTGCTTTAGTTTTCGTGCCCTAACAACTATTATAGTTGTATGAGCATGTCTTCAGTGTTATTTGTAAAATGTTCATGAAAACGGCTGCGTTCCTAATCTGGCAGAGTGCGGTCGCTATTAAAGTTTATCAGCGTAGCGTTAACATAAACGCTTGCATCCGCAAGGTGTGTGCTGTAACATTCACAGCCTTTCATTAGCTAACAGAGGTCGAGCGCCAATGTCAACTTATATGGCGAATGCAAAAACAGTGGAGCCTCAGTGGTTGCTCGTGGATGCGAGTGGTAAAACATTGGGTCGTCTTGCAACGCAAATTGCGATGCGGTTACGTGGCAAGCATAAGCCTGAATTTACGCCGCACGCCGACACAGGCGATTATGTGATTGTGACTAATGTGGATAAACTTATTGTCACTGGTAAGAAATTTGAAGACAAATTGTATCATCATCACACAGGTTATCCAGGAGGTCTTAAAACAACCAACTTCAAAGAGTTGCACTCCAAAGCGCCGGCTCGTGTGTTAGAATTTGCGGTTAAGGGTATGTTGCCGAAAGGTCCATTAGGTCGGCAGATATTTAGGAAGTTAAAAATTTATGCGGGTGTTGCTCACCCTCATGCTGCACAGCAACCCTCAGAAGTTGATTTGTAAGAGGTATGAATATGGTACAAGCCACTTTGCAACAAAATTTAGGTACTGGTCGTCGTAAGACATCATCTGCACGGGTGTTTTTACGTGCAGGTAACGGCAGTATTGTTATTAACGGTAAGTCTTTAGAAGAATATTTTGGTCGTGAAACTTCTCGAATGGTTGTTCGTCAGCCTCTTAATACGCTCGAAGTACAAGATAGATTTGATGTATTTGTAACGGTGCGTGGTGGTGGCAGCAGCGGTCAAGCAGGTGCTATTCGTCACAGTATCACGCGTGCGCTCATTGATTATGATGAAGAAGATGGTGGTGAGGGCGGTACTTCTGGGTGGCGTAAATTATTGCGTAAAGCTGGTTTTGTAACACGTGATCCTCGCATGGTTGAGCGTAAAAAAGTGGGTCGTCATAAAGCGCGCAAAGGCACTCAGTACTCTAAACGATAAAAACCAATACAGAGGGAGTCTCTACTCAATATGTTAAAGCGTTCAATCATGACTCTTTACTCTGGCCCGCTCGATATCAATAGCCATCAGGTTCGAATCGTGCTTGCTGAAAAAGGTGTAACAGTTGACGTGTTAAGCGTTGATGATAATCACCCAAGCGAAGATTTAGCCGAACTTAATCCCTATAATTCGCTCCCTACTTTAGTTGATCGTGAGCTCGTACTGTATAACTCACGGGTCATCATGGAATATCTCGATGAGCGTTTTCCGCATCCGCCATTACTTCCTGTGTATCCTGTAGCACGAGCAAAGTGCCGATTGATGATGTATCGAATTGAGTGCGATTGGTATAAATTATTACCTATCATTGAGCATGGAACTGATGCAGAAGCTGACAGAGCTCGTGAAGATTTGAAGAACGGTTTAATCACTTTAATACCGATATTTGCGAGCAACCCTTATTTTCTTAGTGAAGATTTCACTTTGGTTGATTGTGTTATTGCGCCATTATTGTGGCGCTTACCACAATTGGGTGTGGAACTTCCTAAAAATGTCAAAGCAATTTATAAGTATCAAGAGCGTGTATTTGAGCGTGAATCTTTTCAAGCAAGTCTAACAGAATCAGAGCGTGAATTGCGGGAAATATTGCATGACTTCTAGTCGCCCTTATCTAATTCGCGCTATCTATGAGTGGTTACTTGATAATAATTTAACTCCTTACGTGATGGTTGATGCCACTATGGAAAATGTCAACGTTCCAGAACGCTTTATCAAAGATGGAAAAATCGTATTAAATATTAAAACGGAAGCAGTGGGTAACTTACGAATCGGTAATGATGCCCTAGAATTTGATGCGCGTTTTTCGGGAGTACCTTTTCATGTTTTTGTACCAGTGATGGCAGTTAAAGCTGTGTATGCGTTTGAAAACGGCCGCGGTATGGTATTCAATGACGATGAAGATGGTGGTGGTGATACTACACCACCGCCAGCAGCCCTTAAACCGGTGGCTAAAAAAGGCAAACCAAATTTAAAAATAGTTCGTAATGACTAAACGCTACTTTCAGCGGTTTTACAAGTCTCTTGTATCTTGACCAGCGAAAAATATTCTTCATTAAGTCTCTTAGTTGCTTGTTATAAGTATGCCAAATCAGCATTGATTTTTATTACAGATGATCATGTTAGTTAAGAAATGAGAATGAAAAAAACAGCTTCTAGAGATTATCAGTCATTTTTCAAAAGGGCTAATTAACTTGAATCACTGTTCGATTATTAAAACCATTGCCAACGGAGGTTTGATTCTCTGCAATTGGGTGTTTGGCGCCATGACCGACTACAGATAATTGTTGTGGTGAAAAGCCATAATTCCACATAAAAGAAGCAACGACTTGAGCATATTGCCTTGATTTTTCCATACGCGTATCACGATTATAAGTGGTGCCTGTGTAACCGTAAACTTTGATTGGGTAATTAATTAAATGTGAGTGAGCGTAGTTATGGATATATAGTGAAATTAATTTTAGAGTATCAAATTCGGTAGATTTGATATTTTGCGTGGTAGCAACAAAAAATTTATTTCGGAATAGCACAAACTGTATACGGCTGCCTTGTGTTATGACTTGTACGCCACGATTTTTAATAGTTGCTAGTAATGAAGTCTGCTCAGTGGGGGAAAGATGGGTTTTAACTGGAATTTCATTGAATGAAATAGGTGTTTGTTTGCGAGTGCAGCTGGGCAAGAATAATGCTGCATTGAGGCTCACAGCACTGATGGCTAGGTATTTGAATTTGAATGTAAATTTCATAATATAGCAGCCTATACGTAAAATAGTGATTAATTTGAAGTGAGACTTGTGTAATTCTAGCTCAATTTTCACCAATTACCAAGCGCATCGTAATAGCTTACCTATTGGTTTTGTCACAAGTAAATCATTTATATCAACACATCTCAGGTACAAACACTTTCGCATAAAACTGTTCGAAAACAGTCATATTATTCGTCTTGCCATGTTATCTGTTTTTAACATATGACGGGGTTCTATCCAGCCAATGTGGCATCACTAGAATGAAATGCCTTAAATCAGGCATTTTGATAAATGATCACGAGGATTGCGTGGTATCGCTAAATTTAATACTAGAAAATATAGGATGCGGCAGCGCTGTAATTTATTTAGTAGTGGTAATTGCGCGGTGCGCTTACAACACGTTGTTTATGAAATTTGTGAACATCTCCTTATGACCAAGCACAGTCATAGGCATCATCAGTGCGGTATTTGTTGTTATCAGAAGGCGCCCCAATATCACGCTGCTATAACGTGGCTGTGAAATGATGGAATCATAGCGCTAGTAACACCGCACTTCTCTAAAATCTTTCAACGGCTTTCTTCAAAATAATATTAATATTAATAATAAATCAATAGATGCTAATGCCGATTTATTCGATCTATTTTTACCCATCGTCCCTTTTTTAGGAAGCCTATTGAATGCCATTGCTTTTTCTAGGATTATACCCTCACCACAGCAAATTTGCGACAGCACCTACCCGTTTAATGATTTAATATCTCCTTGAACGATGTTGATACTCTGTGCGGTGGGGTGCAGCGCCTTTATTTTTAGGGGCAAGTTTTGCAATGCAATAGTGGCATCTTCCTTCGAATTGTAATAACTATATAACAAAACATACCAACGTTTATTTTTTTGAGGTTTAGAATAGTAAATAGCATTTTCACCTAAGTCATTATTTCTGGCTAAGGTAATCAGTTTTTGTTTATCAAAATCACCCTTTATATGAATGGTGTATGTGTTTGGAGGCAGTTCTAATAACAGTATTTCATCTAAGGTATAAATGTATTTGGTATGTTTGATAGGTTTCGTTTTAAGATGAATCTTACTTTTAATGGAAGGTTTTAAGTGTTTATTTTCAAGTTCAGATAAATGTTGAAAGGTTTTAGGCGTTAATTGGTTAGAGTTTTTTGTATTGAGTGGATTGGAGTGCTTGTTATTTTCTAACAAAGTTTTTTGGCTTGGAGAATGGTGTATTGAATTATTCGAGGATAGCGAGGCTCGATTAATCGTATGGGGTGTTGTGGTGATAATATTCTTTATGCCATTAAATCCCAGGTGATATTTTTGACTGGTTCTTTGTATAGTAAGTCCGTTTTCATCAATTGTAGTGACGTGAGTATTCGGAGCAATAATTGATCCAGGTGCAACTGTAATGTATTGGCCATTTAAAAGTAAGGTTGCATTGAATTTACTGTCTTGTTGACCGATATATGTTAATTTGATTTTATTTAACATATTGGGTTTGATGGTAGTTGTTGATGTGGATTCAACGGCTATCCCATGACCAACCAAACTTGCAGTTTTCTTATTGATTGTTACAATTCGCTCCCTAGCACTAGCAATAGCTACTTTTTCTTCAAGTAACTGACGTTGTATTTTTGCTATTTGATATTCATTAACTAGTTTTAAATATTCTGCTTGATGAGTGACAATGTGATCACTATTTTCAGGAATCGTTTTTGGTAATCGTTTTGTAGTGGTGGATTGCGATTGTGGTTGATTTGAAATGGGTGCAGTTTTCATAGTAACTGTTCTCTCAGAATTTAAACTTCTGGGTTTTGGATCTGGAGTGACGGCATCATTATCTGAACAAACTAGTTGATATACTTGCCACCCAAGTAAAATGAGAACGGTGATAGTAAGAATTAGTAAAAAGGTTTGTCTCTTATCAATTTTGATCATGATTTTCCCCATAGTGATAGTTGAATTTTTCCTTTAATATTTCCTGATTGTAGTTTGAGTGATAAATATTCAATGCTTATTGGTAACTTATTAACAGTCTCAGCAATAAGCATTAAAATCTGTGGCGAAGCATCGTCTAAATCAATAGTGATTTTCGCGTATGAGAGCTTACGCCCTTTTTTAATTTTATTTATTTCAAGGTGTTTTCCATAGAGTAATATATCTAATTTATCAATAATGTTATCGAGTAGATCTTGAAGTGGTAATGATTTGTAAAAGGAGGAACTTGGTCGAAATTCAAGAGGAGATTTTAGTATTACTTTCTTTGGAGTAAGTTCATAGTTAATTTTTTTATCTCGTGCCCAATGATGTAACGCTGTCAAATCAGCTCCAAGAGAGTAAACGGCTATGGTGAACTGGTTATGAGAGAAGCCGATAGATTTTGCTTGCCAGCCAGGTAAGTCATACATCAGCCGCAATAACGTTACCGTTTTCTCAAGGACATACTTCGCTGGTGGCGACAACATATTGTATCTTTCATATCTATTAATTGTAATTTTAGTCAATGAATTAATTGATTTTATGGGAAGTGTTTTTTTCTTATGAGTAATAATAAATAAAAAAGCACATGAAATTAAAATGCAAACAGTCAATAATGAAAGAATTGAAAAAGAATGAGAGTTTAATTGTTGTGACTTTAAAGCTAACGGAAGTTCTAAAAGCTGCAACGATCTCAATGCTGGTAGTCGTGGAAACAATGGTTTTTCTAAATGCTCAAAGCAGTCAAGTAAATGATTTGGTAATGAAAAATTTGTACTGTTGGATCGACTAATCAGTGGCTCATTTCCCGAAGTGACAACTTGATATTTCTCCTTTCCAGAAAATACCGACAATAATTCTGTTTTGATGTTTTCTGAAGAAATAATATTGTCAAGGTATACTGACCCACCGCGAATCACTACTAGCAAGTATTTTTGCTGTTGTGATAGGTGTTCACAAAAAATGAGATTTTGTGCGTGATTAAAGTAATGTTTAATACTTTCTCCAAGCAAAAAACCTGATTTTGTGGAAAATACTGCCTCATATCGAGCATGCCCTTTTTGGGAAAGATGCACGAACTTACCATGTTGTTGGGCAAGCATATTAACTTTTTTGGCAATCAGAGTTTTTTTCTTGCCAATTAACAATTCTCGGTAGGCATGAATTACAAATTGTGAGCCATCATCTCTTTGTATCATAAACATAAGATCAACTGCTGTGTAAGATTAGTGGTGTGATTAAAACTAAAGTTTCAAAATTACTATTTATAATGTCTTTTTTCTTCAAAGAAGAAATACCAGACAAGCTTGCGCTGGAGACTTTATTATGAATTTTTTTATAGTCTGCAATAATCAGGGTAGATCCAGAACGCACGACACTTCTTTGGTTGAAAGACTTTTGAGTTGGTGCGGGAACTTGAATTTTTTGTGACTGGCTATCTTTTTTATTTTCAGGGTTGGAATTACTGATTTTCTCAAGTCGTTCTAAATTAGCTAAGGTGCTAGAAATTTGCATGTATACTTTGTTTTTTTGAATTTTAGGTAGAATGTATAATGTTAATCCGTCGCTTGCTGAGTCTGTTTTGATAGCCGTGGTGAGAAAGTTTTCACTTTGAGATTGAGTGATACTGTGTATATAGCTAACATTTTGGGTGATATGCAGTGAGGCAATTCGATTATTCGTCGTCACTAGTTCAGGTTCTGTGATAGCCTGTACCTTGCCTTGTAAATTGAGTGCTGAAATTACTGCTTGCGAACCATTTCTAAATCCAATTCTGGGTTGTGTGTGCGGAGATGAGCTATCTGTCAACGTCAGCATATTATAAGGTGCGTTTGTGGCTTGTGCGAAACTTCCAGATAAATGAAATTGTGTTCTCAAAGTATTAGCGACCAAGTTCCAATCAATACCGTAATGGGTATTTCGATTTAAATGCACTTTCAATACTTGAATTTTGATAGCAACTTGCTGGTTTAAGTGATAATTTAATTCAGAAATATATCGTGCGATCGCACGAACGATATCAGGGCGATCATGAACTGTGACACTTGCGGTCGATTTAGAGACGATCACATTACCTTGAGACGATTTTAATTGATTTAAAGTGTTGCGTAAATCTTGCCACGGCGAGAGATTTCCACGCATATTAGAATACGGTTGGTTATTAAGTTGACCTGGTTGCAAGCTCTTAGCAGGGTCGTTATTGTTAATCTGCTTACTTTGATTATTCTGTTCATCAACCAAATGGTTTGAATTTTCAGGCATAAAAGAAATACTGAACGTGCGAGTTTCAAAAGCAGACCAATTGACGTTGTGTGAATGTGCACTATAGTAATAATTCGTTCGTTGTGCAATCGTATTGAGAGCACCCTCTATGGTTCCTGCGTATTTGATACTAATTAACTGTTTTGGTGCAATGCTACGATCATAATGACTGTTGACACTGTATTTTACCAACATATGTTGTATTAATAGATTGAATGGCATGGCGTTGGTTTGCACTCGAATTGGTTGTTTGAGCCATAGTGGTGTTTTATCGAGGGGAATTGGTTTGGAGTCAACATAATATCCTGTATTATTAACTATGGGTGGTGCTGTTGAAGATGCATTTGTTTTTAAACGGTTGATGTGCGTTGTGGTATCGGTAATTTTTTTATCTGTATTTTTGTAGGCAGTTCCAGTGCAGCCTAATAGTGCAGCAAAGCTAAAAAGCATCCCATATTTGAAAAGTTTCATATTATTTAGTATCTCGTGATGTTGTAACAAGAATGTGATTCCTATAGTAAAAATTGGCTTGGATGGTGTAATTTATAAGAACTTTATTTAAAATATCATATAGACTTGTAGATGGAAAATGAACTGTACCGTACCAATAAAAATCATTGGGCACTTCCCAAATAACACGTTGCCAACCAAATTGGTTGGCAAGATGGAATATATTTTTTTTCAATGACTCGGGGTAAATGATGTAACTTTCAGTGATAGCTATTGAGTGATATTTGGATTGCTGTGGTGGTGTGGGTGTTTTGATCATCGTCGTGCCTAATTTATTTGCAATAGCAAAATTGTTTGCAAATAAAGCTTTAAGTGGAAAAATAAGATTTATTTGCATAATTTATTCCTTACTAGAGAGTCCAAATACAACTAGCGAATATCGCCAGCGATAGTGAGCATAATGATTATTTCTATGAGTCGACATGCGTAAGAATTGTTGTTGACACACCTTTTTTCTATAGCGATTTAATTTTTGTTTTGGAGTATTGTGTTCTGGTATTAGTTGGTGATCAAAACTAGGTGCATCTCGACTCATGACGCTAGTGCCTATTTGCTGATGATGCAATGATTGCAGGGCAGATACTATAAGCAATATAAAATAGTTCAATTGAGTCATTTTTTAATTGATTCGCTACAGTTGCCAGAATACGTATATTGTAGCACCCGTTGATACCAATTTGATATTGTGTGTTGGCGTGTATGTAATAGTATCGAAAATCATTTTTATCGTAAGGTGTTTCTACTGCTGTTGGGTCTTGAGCTGCGCTAGCGTTGGGTAATTGCGCTCTCAGATCTGTGCTAGTAATTATTCTTTGATGTTTATTCAGTAGTATAATACGCATTGTGGCCCAGGGTAGTGATTCTGATCTAAAATAATCGTGATCCTCCCAATAAAGTTTATCCCTTAAATTAGTCGGAATATTTTTATTTGGCAAAAAATACTGAATAGAAATGTCTTGTGCTATATTTTCAGCTTGGTAATCTGGTGAGGATGCATTCCCCGTTGGCCAATTATTTTCAATGGTGTGATAAGTCATTGCCGTCTTTAGAATGTGCTATATTTTCAGTGCGGCTCCGATCAATGCTTTGTGCTTTTGCAGATTGATGGGTGGTGGTTGAGGCCACCATGATCCACTTATAGGCAGCAGTACGATAACAAGTAAAAGCTTAAGTAATGTATAGCCGCATGTTTTCATGGAATGCAATAATGATGCGTCGCCAGTTGTTTTGTTTACGACTGTTTTCTAAATGCTGGAAAACTTTCCTTGTCTTGTTTAATACCCAAAGTCTTTTTTGGATTCCCAAGAACTTTCCTTTATAGGTGTTTAATACGCCATCGATTTTAACTATATAATTGCTAATAATTTGGAATGAAATTCGTTTATGGTGGCGTTGGTGATATCTTATTGCCATAACACCTGCGTAGGTGATGATTACAATTATTAATATTGTGTTCATGAGGCGATTGCCCTGCTTTTGATACGATGGAAACACAATTTTTTCCTTCAGGAGCCTTTGCAACTAGCAAGCATAATAGAAATCAAATGATAATACTATATCTTATTTTTCAGATGATTAACCGAAGGAAAATTAATTTTTTTTTAAGTGTCAGTGTGCAATACTGACGTTGATGCCGCATATTTCAAATATCAAAGTGAATGCGTCGATTATTAAAAAAATATTACCAACTGCCTGTTATGAATTCAAGAAAACTTTGTTGTAATTGGTGGTGACACCTGAAAAAAGCAGTTGGATCACAATTTTTGGCATAACATCTTGATTCATTTTGCCATATAAAAATTCTTCTCATCACCAATAAGGTGACGTTGGCAATTTTTATTACGCGATCTCAATCAACCTGTTACACCATTTAGTTGTGTTTAACGGCTTTTTCTAGGTTAAATTGCAGTACTTACAACCTATTTTTGAGTTTATTTCCTAGTATAGTCTTGATCTAATATTGAAAATCATGTTGATTAAATTGGAGTTCAGGACTGCTTGTTTTATTTAAATGAACGTTGATTGGGTTTTTAAAAGGATGTGGTCACAATGCGTGCTGCACTATATGGGATATCAAAACTAGCTATAACTAAAGAATTTCAGAATCTTGCATATGTTGATGAAAATTATTTAATATATCGCGGTAAAAAATGATATTTTTTTCTGAGAGGTTTGTTAACGTATTTTGCAACGTCATTTCGTGAAGTTTGCGTTGATCTTCTGAGCCAAATTTCGCAATAATACGATTACATCGTGCTAATTTTTCTGAAACCGCATCCGTTAGCTTTTCACTAGCTAATAGTTGTATTGCCTGAACTAAGGCGCGAGAGGCCTTTTGTGAGCGGTGTATGACTCTATTATGTTCGATTTCATAGTTTTCTAAAAAAGCTTTTAGGTGTTGTGCAAAATTTTCGACTCCAGAATAAGAATAGTATCCGGCAGTATTATCATACAAATTTGATTCGATGTCGGTCACAATTGCATAACCAGTGTGATAGAGAGCAATCTCATTTTCATATAGTTGTGGATTTTTTAAGTGTAGTTGGTTTAATTTGCTGATGCGTTCTGCTTGAGGTAGGTGTTTCCTAAGCATTTGTCGGTAAATGCTAATAGATTGTTTCATTGTTTCGATAAATACAGACATTTAGCGTTCCCTCCTTGTTGTTTTTTTCAACAGATACTTGCCATTTTACTCCGACAACCTTAAGAAAATATGAATTCTTTAAGTTTTATGTCTTTGTATCGTTTTTTAGTGGATTAGTTTGTCGGTAGGTGTTACGTGCGATAAGACATCATATGTGTGGTAAATGCAATGGAGGCTGTCTAAATTGAGATTATATCACTAGCTAAATATGTTTTGGGTGCTTTGCTTGTTAATAGCGAGTATCGCGCTGGCCTCAACATAGCAGTAGAGAAGCCTACTCACCTAATGCCGAAGAAATAAATTGTTACGCGCTGAGCGGCTCTGTTGCATTTACTGGTGTCTAGTCTGTAGTACAATGCTTATGAGTTAATTGAGAATGAATGATTTTGGTTTTGATGGAGTTTGCGCCTCACTTTTAGTTTCCAAACCATCCAGATCAAAAAGACGCCGATAATTTTGCCGACTGTCATCATCAACCACTCTATACTGCCTAGACGATGAGCGATGCCTAAAAAAACTAAGCCATCGATGGGTGCGCTGACTGTCGCTGAGAGTATTAAGCGTTGAGACAGCGGCTTGCGGGTGAAAGTGAAGATGGCCCAATCAAATACTTCCCCGACACAAAATGCAGAAACACTGGCCAATGCAATGGCTGGATCAGCAAGTAAATAGCTTAAAATTGTGCCAATGAGCATTGCTGCGAAGATGTAGTGTTTGATTTCGCGCTGTGCAAAATCTCGCACCAGGTAAATACTGCCGACAAATAGGTCGGCAATAGAAAAGTGTTGTCCAAAAGCGGCAACTCCCGGTAAATACACCACGGCACAATTCAGCAGTACAATCATCATGATGTAGGCGATGGTTGCAATGTAAGCTTTTGATTTAAAGATTATCATAATGCGTGCTTATATTATCACGAGCAGCCTGATAATAGAACTTGTGCAAACGGCACAACTTGACTACATAGCAAACATTCTTTAGTGTCGTTAATCATGAGTACACATTTTCTTTGGGCGCTGCAGCCCACCATTTCATTTGATAAACAATACCCTTACCGGCGTAATTGGCTAATGCATTCAGGTTCTTTGACGCAGCGTCTTCGTTACGCAACTCAACACCTTATCGAGCATCGATTACTATCTGAAGAGGAACGCACACCACTTCCGCAAGAGGCCGCAGTACTTAATATCCCATCATCTGCCTTAGCGCACATTCGAGAAATTGACTGGTGGATGGGTGAAGATTGCTATGTTGCCGCACGAGTGGTCGTTCCTCAGACAACTATTGAGCAAACCGGCAGTCTGTTATTAGCACTTAAACATCGCCCTTTGGGGGAAATATTGTTTCAAGACCCGCACTTACTTCGCAGTCCGCTACAATTTTGTTGCATTTCGTCGCAGCACCCCTATCATGCACGAGTTTTCGACTATTTGCCCCAAGGAATATGCACTGTCTGGGCACGACATTCTGTATTTTACCTACGAGGTTTTCTGCCGTTGCTTGTTGTGGAGATATTTTTACCTCAATTGTTTACGCTGAAACCGTATGACGCAATTGCGTAACAAGTGGTCGTTATACTGGCGTTTGATGCGGTTTGATAAACCCATTGGAATTTTACTGCTGTTATGGCCAAGTCTGTGGGGTTTATGGTTGGCGGCGCGTGGTATACCACCAGCTAAACAGTGGATTATTTTCATGATAGGTGTGGTTGTGATGCGTGCAGCCGGATGTGTGGTCAATGATTTTGCCGATCGAAAATTCGACCGACATGTGGGTCGAACTCAAGATCGCGTATTGACTTCTGGTAAAGTAAACGCAAATGAAGCTTTAATACTATTTACGTTATTGTGCTTTATTGCACTGATACTGGTGCTTTGTTTGAATCGATTTGCAATGCTTTTGTCACTGGTGGCGTTGGTGGTAGTCATCGTTTATCCATTTTTGAAGCGCTTTACCTATTTACCCCAATTAGCGCTGGGGTTTGCGTTTTCTTGGAGTATTCCGATGGCATTTGCAGCGATTCAGAATCAGATTCCATTGCAGGCTTGGATTTTATTTGTGGCTGCGTGGTTATGGCCTATCGCTTACGATACCCAGTATGCAATGGTTGATCGTGAAGATGATAAAAAAGTTGGTATCAAATCAACAGCATTGTTGTTTGGCTATTATGACATTTGGGTTATTTTATTAATACAGGGGATATTTGTTGCGTTACTTATTAGTTTGGGAATTTACCTCAGTTTTAATCCAGTTTACTTTGTGGGTGTTGTGACTTCGATTTTATTATTTTTATATCAATTGGTTATAACGAAGTCGCGGCAGCCCCAAGCTTGTTTCCGCGCATTCTTAAATAATAATTGGGTCGGGCTGCTGATTTTTTTAGGTTTTTTTGGTGCATTTTTTCTATAATCACGACAAGGTGCTTATTTATTGATTATGAAACAACAGCTTGTACAATGCATTAGCTTTCTGTACAAATGGTGAAAATGTCTTATTTTTCTACTCTTGGCTATATTTTTATACCATGTCGAGAACAATAGATTTACAATATTGTTATTTATTTTCAAGAGTTCACCCAAATCAGGTAGTGAATTGAGAGATATAAGGTTGGTTATGAAGATAAAACGACTGATTGCAACTGTCCTTTCCGCCCTCACTGTAGTGGCTGCCAATGCCCAGGCCGCTGATTTGATTCAAGTTTATCATCAGGCGCTTGTGAGTGACCCCGCTTTCAAAGAGGCCTATGCGACTTGGATGGCGGCGAAAGAGGACTTACCACTGGCTTATTCCAGTGGTGGCCTTCCCGGGGGTGGTTTATTACCTTTTGTTGATTTACAGGGAAATTTTAATCCTACTTGGGTTCGTAATCGAGATAACGGTGGAACTTATTCTGGAAGCGTGAATAGTCTCGGTTACTCACTATCTATTACGCAGAGTATTTTTAATTTTGCTACTTGGAAGTCAATTGCCGGCGCCAACTTCACAGTTAAGGCCGCAACTGCAACTTACTTGGCGGCGTCTCAAGATCTGATGTCCCGCAGTGCTGAAGATTATTTTCAAGTATTAAAAGATTATGATGCGTTACGCTATACTTTGGCATTAAAGCAAGCTAATTTGCACCAATTGGTGACGGCAGAACAAGAATACAAAGTTGGTTTGATTGCCATCACCGGAGTTTATGAGGCGCAAGCGAGTTACGATAGTTCCATTGCGCAAGAAATTGCAGATCGTAATACGCTTGCTAACGATTTAGAAACATTGCGCTCAATTACAGGGGTGCGCTATAAGTCATTAGCGATGTTGAAAAACACTATACCGTTGGTAATTCCAAAACCACATAATTTAAGAGCTTGGATAGATATTTCTCTTCATCAAAACTACGGTATTCAATCAGATCTCAACGGCATGTTGGCTGCTCACCAGGCAGTATTAGCCGCTGCGGCAGGACGTTATCCTGCGTTGTCTGCTAGTGTCAGTGGTGGTCAAACTCAAACCGGGGAGCAACCTGGTGCGGATACCGGAACAGAGCATACAACAAGCATTAACGGCACTATTACTCTCGATTTTCCAGTATATCGCGGCGGTTATGACGGGCCCAATACTAAACAGAAAGAGTATTTGTATTTGAAAGCCAGTGAGCAGCTGGAGTATCAACATCGATATGTTATTGAGAATACCAGTCAGCAGTACCTAAATGTTGACGCCTATACCGTGAAAATTAAGGCGGACCAAGAAGCTATTGTCTCAGCTAGAAATAAATTAAAGGCAACGCAGTCAGGTTACGTGGTAGGTACTCGTACCATGGTAGATGTACTTAATGCCATTAGTGATCTTTATAATGTTGAGCAACAATGGTCAGATGACCGTTACAACTATGTGACGGCAATCATCTCTTTGAAGAATTATGCCGGGACATTATCTCCTAAAGATTTGGCTGTAATTAATACTTGGCTTGGCAAATCAGTTACATTTAATACCAGTTACAATGTCAATGTCAGTCCACTCGCAACTCTTCAGGGGATTGCCAAAGGTGATGGCGGCGCTGCCAGCAAAGCGGGTTCTTTGAAAGCGGCACAGCAACCCCCATTGAATTCCAAGAAGGGTTTTGGAACCACCGTGACACAATCTCCCGCTGCGATGAACGCAGTTGCTCAATTGACAAGTTCTCCCACTAATTCGCACATAAATCATGCTCGCATAGCCACCAACGGCTACACCAAAACTTATTATGCAATCCAGGTTTATGCGGCCCAAAACCTGAGCGAAGCCTACTCGTTTATCAGCCATTATTCAATCGATGCAAGCCAGCAGTTACACATTGTGCGTCATAAACAATGGTATCGAGTTGTTTACGGGCATTATCCTTCTTATAGCCAGGCCAAAATATATATTCGTGAATTGCCCCATAGTTTGCGGCACCTAAAACCCTACGTCGTTAAGGTGGTAGAGTCGCGTAGCTCTGATGTCAAGTCACATTCATTACAGCCTGGCGAACAACATAAATCGTCTTTGAGCAACGTTCCCGATATCGATAGCCGCACTTCAGTGTCAGTTGGTAGTAGTACTAGGCCTAGGTCTCGCTAGCGCACTATCGAAACGCCAAAGCTAATCATTTCGGTGTGACTTTCCTCCCTTATCACCTTTGTATAAATTCTTATATTTAAATATTGCAATATTGCTATATTTTGATATAATTGTTGTATGAATATCGCTAAAAAACTCCGTATTATCTCCAATCCAGTTCGTCTCAATATCCTGGAATGGTTAGCGAATCCGTATGAACATTTTAAAGACTGCTTGCTCACCTCAGAGGGTGTGTCGCCTGTGGATAGCCAAGGTGGGGTGTGTATCGGTGCGATTGTTAAAAAAGCTAAACTAGCACAACCCACGATTTCGCAGTATATGTCTCTCATGCAATCTGCGGAGCTTGTTTATTCAAAACGGCGTGGACAATGGAACCATTTTTATCTTAACAGGGACGTAGTACAACTTTTATTAAAGAACTTAACCGAAAAAATATCATGAACTATTCGCAAAAATCTCCGCATATTGCTTCGTTTCTATTTATATTGCCGTTGCCAACAATTTTGATTGTGATGTTTTCACCAATGTTGGTTGCCCTCGCAAATACCTTTCAAATCAGTGCTGCCAGTGCAAAAGCAACTATTGTAGTGAGTTTATTGGGTTACGCAATTGGGCCATTGATTTATGGTCCACTATCGAATCGTTTTGGCCGTAAACCTGCGTTATATTTAGGTTTAACTGTAACATTACTAGGATTAGTAATTGATGTTGTAGCCACTCAGTTGCTTAGTTATGAGTTGTTTTTAATTGGTCGGGTTATAACGACACTCGGTGCAGTTGCTGGAATGACATTATCATTTGCGATGATTGGAGATTGTTTTGAACCTGAGAAAGCGCGTAAAGTCACTACTTTGTCAATTCTAAGCTTTGGATTTTTGCCCGGTTTAGTCGCGATATTAAGCGGATATATGACACAACATGTTACCTGGGAAATCATGTTGTATTTTGGAATAATTTATGTGGTTCTTATGGCGATCATCGTTTATTTTATACCGGAAACTCATCATTCTAAAAATCCCCATGCGCTGAATTTAAAGAAATTACTCTCAGGTTATGGCGTGGTTATTAAGTCACGAAATATGCTGATTTTAACTTTAATTACTGGCATGTGTACGAGTGTGTTTTATATTTATGCCGCACAAGCTCCATTTATTGGTATTCATTTGATCGGACTAAAAACTTCAACTTTTGGATTATTGAATTTTTTCCCCTACATTATTTATTTGATTTCGCTAATTATTAATGCAAAAATAGCTCATCGAAAAAGCTATTTTCGATTAGTGATGACGGGGGTAATTCCGTTTGCGTTGGGTGGTGTCATCATGTTGTTGTGCTATTCTTGGGGTGTCATTAACATATGGACATTGTTTATTCCCAGTGCCTTAGTGCTATTTGGGATGGCACCGATTATGCCAAGCACCATTGCACTGGCTATCAGTGAATTCAGTGATAAAGGTTCAGCGTCAGCATTTAATAATTTCGGTTTTGTAACAGTTTCCATGCTTATCACCTTTGTGACTAGTAATATTTCATTGGTTCATGGTTTAATATACCCGGTTGCAATTATTATCGCGGTGTTAATCACAAGCCTGGTAGTATTCCATCAATTTGTATTGAAGTCAGTTTAATCGCAATTACTTGATTAGTCGGTTCCCATTGTCGGTTGTTGTATTTGATAATCGCTTAATAAGGGAGTTTTCTTGTTGTCTCCTTTGATAGCGTCCTTGGTGTCTGCAGGAACGCTCTGAGCTTTTGTATCTGGGGGCCGAACCGATGATGAAGGCGTAGAAAAAATACTCAGAGCGCCAGTAAACAATCCTGTTAAAGTGTTTAAAACTGACGATTTAGGGTCGATACCATGATGTTGGCAAATTTCTTGATAGTAGCCAATAAATATATCTTTTTGCTTTTTTTCAGCTCTCTGATGACACCATTCGTCAGCGCTTTTGGAAATTTCAGGGTATTTCCGACGATTAACCAGTGCAAAGGTGATCGCAATGCAATATGGTTCTTCATGAGCTAAGGCAAGGTAAAACAATTCGACTCTCCTTAATTCAGAACTCTTAATAATGGCATGATAATATCTATTAAAAAGTGCAGCAGCAAATTGTACTCGATTGTGACTAACTGCCGCGTGTAGAAAATCGATTAAATAGATCGAGTTATCGGCGCATACATTCATGACCTTTGTGAATGTTTCATGCGTCAGTGTGATATCTTCGTGTTCGAGTGTTTGTATCACATCGTGGATGGTTCTTGGTACGATGGGTTTTTGTATTGCGACCCATGTTTGATAAAAATGAGCTGCTTTTGCAATGGTCGATTCATTAATGTTGCGTTTTAATTTAATTCTTTGAAGTTTAATATATTGTCGGGCTATGAAAAAGTCTTTTTTTTGCTTAGCGGTGAATTCTTGAGAATTGTTATCGAACTTTGTAATCAGTTGTTGATGCTGATTGGATTCTGTAAATCCTATTAAAAATCCTAATATGGTTACAGAGTAATTTTGAATTTCTAGGATCGTTTGTATTAGAGAGTCAAGGTATGTTGATTCCTGTTTCAGTAGCCATTTAAATATGGTTGCTTCTTCGGCGAATCCAATAACTATCGCTTCTTGGTTAGCTTGTATTGCTTGATTCAAAAGGCTTTGAAGTAAACTTGAATGAGGCTTTTGAGATAAGAATTGTTTAAATTTCTCAACTACCGGTTCCTTTTTCCCGCTTGTAATGAGTGGGTTAATTTCCTTAAAAAGGTTCTTTTGTTTTTTGTCTTTATCAGGCAATTGAGTATAATTTGTCCGCATTTTCCCCTCAAGTTTACTATTGGTTTGGTTCTGGGTTCTGTATTCTACTACAGCATTATTAACTAATAATGAATATAATCATGTTCTTCCCGAATAATTCTAAAGGAATCAGAGGAGTGAGGTTATCACGCTTAGCAACCAGTTATGGATTATTGAGGTGACAAGAAATCCATTGCAAATGTCTTTTTAATGCGCCAGTGTTTGATTCACTAACAGCAAGGGCACGTTGTCCCAAGGCAATACGTTGCGTTTCATCGTTGAATAGTTCATTCACTGCAGAGGCAATATCAGTTGCATTATCAACTATTTTCAGTGCATTTGCTTTTTTAAGTAGTTCGCTGATCGCCTCAAAATTATGCAAATTTGGACCCGTCAGTAGCGGTAACTTTAATGCCGCCGGTTCAATTAAATTATGGCCCCCGACCTGACACAAACTTCCTGCAACAAAGGCGACATCGCTGGCGGCATAAAACAACATCATTTCTCCCATGGTGTCACCAAGCATGATACTGGTATCAATCGTAGGCATTTGTTTTAAGCTACGTCTTGCCACAGTAAAACCATGAGATTTACATAATTTTGCAACCTTGTTGAAGCGGTCGGGGTGACGTGGTACCAAAATTAACAATGTGTTTGGATGTTGCTGTTGGATATTTTTAAATGCATCTAAGATAACTTCTTCTTCTGTTTCATGAGTGCTAGCAGCAATAAAAGTTGGTCGATTACCGTAGTCGTGTTTGAGTTGTAACCCTTTCTGTTGGATGCCTTCTGGAAGTTGTAAATCAAATTTAATGTTACCGCTGATAAATAATTTATCAGGATTCGCGCCGAGTTGTAAGAAATGGCTGCCATCAAGATCACTTTGTGCGGCAATATTGGTAAAATTTTGGAGCATCTGTTCAGTGAGAGAGGCAATATGTTGATAGCCCTTCATTGAGCGCAATGACAAGCGCGCGTTTGCCAGCAGTAGTGGGATATGGCGTTTTGCTGTGTAATAGAGTAAGTTTGGCCATAATTCAGTTTCCATGATGATAGCTATTTCAGGATGAATTCGTTTGAGAAAACGTTTAACGATTAGAGGTAAATCGTAAGGCAGATAAAGGCTGATCACAGCATCGCCGAAGCGTTGTTGTACTTGTGCGCGTCCTGTAGGGGTTGTGGTAGTAATCACTAAATGATGCTGTGGATATTTTTTTAAAATGTTTTTAATCAACGGAGTAGCAGCAATGACCTCGCCGACAGAGACAGCGTGTAGCCAAATCACCTTGTCATTTGCTGGAATCGCTTTTATATTGGCAAAGCGTTCTGACCAGTTTTTGCGATAACCCATTTGTTTCAACGAGCGCCAATAAAGGCGCAACAACACAAAGGGCAATGCTGCAGTAAGTATAAAAGTGTATAAGTAACGCATTGGTGTAGTTTACAATGTTGTTATTTTGTGTCAAAGCTTAATTGAGGCCGATCAAATATGCGAAATAAAAATCAGGGATACACTGCTGCATCGATTGAAGTATTGAGCGGTTTGGACCCAGTAAAACTGCGACCGGGAATGTACACTGACATTTCCAATCCCAACCATCTTGCGCATGAGATTATTGATAATAGCACCGATGAGGCAATCGCGGGTTTTGCACGTAATATTGCTGTTACATTATATTCCGATAATTCGCTATCCGTCAGTGACGACGGTCGTGGGATGCCAACCGATATCCACCCCACTCATCAATTAACCGGCATCGAATTAATTCTGACCCGTCTACATGCAGGTGCAAAATTCTCTTCTAAAACTTATCAATATTCCGGTGGCTTACACGGTGTTGGTGTTTCTGTGGTGAATGCGCTATCTAAAAAACTTATTGTGCAGGTCAAAAAGGACGGTAAAATTCTGCAAATGGATTTTGCTAATGGTGAACGTACTAGAAAGCTACGCACTGTGGGCCAATGTAATAAAAATGAAACGGGTACTTTAGTACAGTTCTGGCCGGACGCAAAATATTTTGATTCCGTGAAATTTGTGATCACCGCACTGAAACATACTTTGCGCGCCAAGGCGGTGCTGTGTCCTGGCTTAGCAATGCGCTTTTGTGATGATAAGAGTGGCAAGGTGACGGAGTGGTTTTATGAACAGGGATTAAAAACTTATCTTTCCGACAGCTTGCGTGGTGTGTTAGCCGTACCACAGACACCATGGGTGGATAGTTTTACTGGTGACAAAGAAGCGGTTGATTGGGCTGTGAGCTGGTTGCCAGAAGGCGGCAATGCAGTGACAGAGAGTTATGTCAATTTAATACCGACTCCCAGTGGCGGGACTCATGTAAATGGGTTGCGAACAGGTTTGTTGGAAGCAATGCGTGAATTTTGTGATATTCATAAATTGTTACCACGAAACCTAAAATTAACTGGCGATGATATTTGGGAGCAATGTTCGTTTGTGTTATCGATTAAAATGCAAGAAACGCAATTCTCAGGACAAACTAAAGAGCGCCTTACCTCACGCCAAGCGGCAGTATTTGTCTCTGGAGTTGTTAAAGATGCTTTCAGTCTTTGGCTTAATCAACATGTCAATGACGGAAAATTAATTGCAGAATTAGCGATTGCAAATGCACAAAAGCGGCTGAAAATTAGTAAAAAAGTATCACGTAAAAAAATCACTACAGGCCCCGCCTTACCTGGAAAACTAGCTGATTGTAGTCTGTCTGATCCAATGCAATGTGAGTTGTTTCTTGTAGAGGGGGATTCAGCTGGTGGATCAGCAAAACAGGCACGTGATAAAAACTTCCAAGCAGTAATGCCCTTGCGCGGAAAAATTCTCAATACCTGGGAGGTGGAAACCGAGCAAGTGCTGGCATCACAATCAGTACATGATGTGGCGGTGGCAATGGGCGTTGATCCGGGTAGTGATGATATTCGAGGTCTGCGCTACGGAAGAATTTGTATTTTGGCGGATGCGGATTCTGACGGCTATCATATTGCGACTCTATTATGTGCATTATTTTTGAAACATTTTCCAAAATTGGTGTCGGATGGGCACGTATTTGTTGCAATGCCACCGCTTTATCGCATAGATGTGGGTAGGGAAGTGTATTACGCGTTGGATGAAAGTGAAAAAGATGGTATTTTGGATCGTGTTAAGGCTGAGAAGAAAAGAGGAGCGATCAACATTCAACGATTCAAAGGGTTAGGTGAAATGAACCCTGACCAACTGCGTGAAACCACGATGAATCCAGATACGCGTCGTCTAGTACAGTTAATAGTGAAGAGCGGCGATCAATCACAACAAATGTTAGATATGTTGCTTGCCAAAAAGCGCGCGCAAGACCGTCGAAAATGGCTAGAAGAGAAAGGCAATTTAGCTGAAACAACTTCGTAATTATTATATTTCCATGGAGCTCTAATGCGTTACGATCCGAACCCTCCTAAAAAACGAACGGTCCCGTTAGTCACCGCGTTATTAATTATCTTACTGCTAATTTTATCATGGCGTATTGTGTTACCACTATTCGGTGTAACGTTGATTTTGACTGGAAATGCGATGGGGTTTTTAATTTCGACGACGACAGTTTTGAGCGTCACCGTACTGCTATTTTTTTTATTTACCGGTATTGGTGTTTTGATATTCGGTATAATGGCATTTATATGGGCAGCAGTTGCTATCAGTTTTTTCCCAGTGTTGTTTCCAGTGCTAGTTCCCTTACTAGTTGTTTTGATATTAATCCGCTTATTAAGAAGATAATTCACACTTTATGATCATTGGTATTTGATCACATGTCGGACAATCGAAATGATTTCTGATAGAATCTACGAAAATTTTAACGGGGGGTTTGCGTGTTATTGACTCATATTGTCGTACTTCTTATCTATTTTTTAATAGTGATTGCAATTGGATACGTTGCATCACGGCGGACACATAATACGGCAGATTATGTGCTCGGCGGCCGTATTTTCAATCCCTATATTACTGCGCTTGGAGCCGGCGCTTCAGATATGGGCAGTTGGCTGCTGTTAGGTCTGCCGGGGGCGGTATATTTAAACGGTATTAATCATATTTGGCTACCGATTGGATTGACTCTCGGTGCATTTGTCAACTGGACCTACGTGGCCAAACGGTTACGAGTTTACAGTGAATTAGCACGTGATTCTCTGACGTTGCCGTTGTACCTCAGTAATCGTTTCCTAGACCGAAGTGGTATTCTACGAATGTCGATGGCGATTATCGCGCTGATTTTTTTTACAGTATATATCTCCTCTGGTTTAGCCGGGTTTGCGTTATTATTTCAAGTGATATTTCATCTGCATTATTACGTGGGTCTATGGATTGGTTTAGGGTCTATCGTCATTTACACTTTAATGGGTGGATTTATTGCGGTAAATTGGATTGATTTTTTTCAAGGTAGCCTAATGCTGTTCGCGTTGATTATTTTGCCGATTGTCATTGGTTTTCATCTGTTTGATCACCACCATCATTTCAATTTAGACGCGCGTTTGGCGATGGTGCATCTCGGTAATCTGAATCCTTTTAACAATGTGACAACCTTATCCATTATTTCACTGTTAGGCTGGGGACTAGGATACTTTGGGCAGCCCCACATTCTGGTGCGATTTATGGCGTCGCGTAAACCACAATACATGGATACGGCTCGAAATGTGTGTATGACGTGGATGATTCTTTGTCTTGCTGGTGCTATTTTTGTCGGATTATTTGGAGCAGCGTATTATGCGCACGAACCGCTGATGAGACCGGAGACGGTATTTTTGCGAACTTCTGTATCATTATTTTCACCGATTGTATCGGGTATTTTATTGTCAGCACTATTATCGGCAATCATGAGCACCATCGCCGCACAATTACTGGTTTGTAGCAGTGCGCTTATTGAAGATATTTATGAAAAATTGTTTGATAAGGATTTGGCGCCTAAGCGGGAATTATTTTTCAATCGGATTGCAGTCATCCTAGTGGCTATTGTAGCGTTATTTTTAGCATTAGACCCGAAAAATACTGTCTTAAAGCTTGTATCTTATGCGTGGGCTGGATTGGGTGCTGCGTTTGGGCCTACTGTTTTATTGTCGCTATATTGGAAAAAGATGACTCGTAACGCAGCGGTGATAGGTATTTTATTAGGTGGCTTAACGGTATTGATTTGGGAGTCGCTTGCAAATGTTGGTGGTATTATGAAGCTTTATTCATTGATTCCGGGATTTTTGGTGAGTACGGTGGCGATTGTTGTCGTCAGTCTCTCAGAGTCTAAGCATCATCGTTTAAATCATAGAGTGTTAGGGCAACACGACAATTTTGTTGAAGAAATGAAAAAGTATTAATTTTTAATCTGTAAAATTTAGTAGACGTGATTTTCGCTAATTATTTTATCCATTGGGATATCCCAGCTTTGTGGCGTTAATTGTGCTACTTGTTGAAATGCATATCCCAATCCAATCAATTGTGGTTTTGAGGAGGTTCTAACTGGTTCAAGGCTGCGGTCATAATAACCGGCACCACGACCAAGGCGATTGCGTTGACTGTCAAATGCAACCAATGGTAAACAGATGAGATCAAGGCTCGTTAATGGGGTTAAGATTTTTTTTGTAGGATCGGGTTCAGCAATACCAAATTTATTAACGATAAGTGTGTCGTTGTGATCGTAACTATAGAAGTATAAATTTTTCTGTGTACGGTCAAGTTTGGGTAAAAAACAATTTTTTCCCTGTTCCCAGCAATATTTCGCAATACGCTCAGTGGTAATCTCCCCTTCGGTGGCGAAATAAATAGCGATCGATTTCGCAGTAACAAATTCTGAAAGCTTTACAAGTCGCTGGAAAATTTTGTTTGAGGCTACATGCACAGCGGCAATCGGGAGTTGGTTGCGCTTGTTGCGCATTTGGGTGCGTAACTCTTGATTATCTAGCATTAAAACGCAAATCCTCGCAGTATCATCAACAAGCCGGAATTGAACCCTAAAAGTTCAAGTGGGACTAGCAGGCATCACATCAGGCTTCCTCGGCCATTAGGCTATTTTAGGCGTGCACAACAGTGATGACCAACACTCATTGCCCGAGCATATTCGCATCGGTTCAAATATGCGGACATGCCAACGATACGCGAGGATTTTCTCATTATACTACAGATTCTTCGGCTGACATAGCTTTCTCGATGCGGTTTTCCAATGCTTTAATACGTTGATTAAGAACTGCATTATAATTATTGTACTCAACTTGGAGCTGCATCATTTCGTGACAAAAATTCAACGCAGAGACGATTGCCAGCCGTTCAGGATTATTGATGTTACCTTGTTGCTTGGTTTGTCGCATTTTTTGGTCAACTTGTTTGGCAGCTTGATGTAACGCTTGTGCTTGGTTAGGGGGGCATTTAATTTTGTAAGAGCGGTTCAAAATGGTAACCGTGACGATATGCTCATCATTCATGATAAATACTCCCGTAAATGAGCGACGATTTTTTTAATTTTTTGAGCGCTAGCAAAATCTTTATTGCGATGATGTTCTATTTGGCGCTGCTGTTGGGTGAGCTTTTGTCTCAATTCGCTGTTTTCATTTTTGAGCTGTTCGAGGGTACGCAACAAACGTTCAATTTGATACTCAAGACCATTGATTTGTATACTGCTCATTTTGCATCCCTGTGATTTTTTCAGGTAGTAATCTAAAATTTATGATCTAATTCGATAAGAATAAAGTCTTACTATGGATAAATCAACACGCACTATCCGGGGTAAGTACTGCTGTTTCTAGGTTGAGCCACGCTAGAACAGCTTTATCAGTGATATGCGGTGCTATTCGTTGAAAAACCTTTTGATGGTATTCGTTGATCCATTGAATTTCTTGAGCGGTTAGTGCCTCGTAATTAATTAATTTACGGCAGTAAGGGATCATCGTTAAGTCATCCAATTGATAAAATGGGCCATGACCAGTTTTACTGTTGTTGCGTGAGTAGACTTCTTGAATTAGACAAAGATTTTCAATTCGGATGCCATATTCACCAGTGAAATAAATTCCAGGCTCATTACTAACGATCATGCCGGCTTGTAGTGGATACGTATTTAGATGCGTAATCCCCTGCGGACCTTCGTGGACACATAAGTAGCTACCTACACCGTGACCTGTCCCGTGGCCGTAATCGATACCCTGTTGCCATAGGAATTGATGTGCTAGCGCGTCCAAATGAATACCTGCACGTCCTTTTGGAAAGATTGCATGACGTAATGCCAAATGTCCTTTTAAAACAGCGGTGTAATGGCGCCGTTGCGCGTCGGTTGGTTCGCCAAGGTGAATCGTACGAGTCACATCGGTAGTGCCGGCATAGTACTGGCCGCCGGAGTCAATCAGTAGTGGTGCTGTGTCATCGATGGTGATATCGCTGGAGTCTGAAGCAGAATAATGGATAATGGCGCCATGGGGTCCAAAACCGGCAATTGTAGGAAAACTCAGATCAACGCACAAAGGGTTGTCGCGTCGGAATTGTTCCAACCGATCGGCAGCCGAGATTTCAGTTACACCGTCTTGCCAATGATTTTCGAGCCAATGCAGAAATCGTACCACTGCAACCCCATCTAAGAGGTGTGCTTCACGTGCGCCGCGTTGCTCGGTGGCATTTTTAATTGCTTTGGCAGTGATAACCGGTGAGGGCTGTTCAAACCGCGTGGTATGTTCTAGCTGCTGTGCTATCCAATAGCTAGCACTGTTAGGATCAATCCATACAGTGCCATGTAGCTGCTTTAATGCGTTTTCAAATTGTGTATACGCTTTGACCTTAATGTTAAGTGTGGCGAATTGTGTGATGACTTCCTCTGAGATTTTTAGCTCGTCAACAAATAATGTTGCATCAGAAGCGGTGATAATGGCGTAACTGATGACCAGTGGATTGTAAGCCACGTCGCTACCGCGAATATTGAATAGCCATGCGATGGCATCTAAGGTGTTGAGTACATGTGCATCAGCACGTTGTTGTTTCAGAGTATCTCGTAGCTGCTGTAATTTATCGCTCACACTGCGACCAGCGTAAATTTCTGGAAAAATATTCAAGCTATTTTGAGGAATGGTCGCTTGATCCTGCCAAACGTCGTCAATGAGATTGTTTGCAATCGTCACTAACTCCCCACCGCATTGTGCTAATACACTTTGAAGCAGGCGGGCCTGCGTTAGGCTGATTACTTTGGGATCAACACCCAGTGTAATGGCATCGCCAGTGGCTGTTAACCATTGTGCTAATGTGGGAACATCGGTTTGACCCGATCGCATCAATTCAAAACAGCTTGCATCGAGTTGTTGTTCTGCTTGTAAATAATAGCGGGCATCAGTCCAGAGATAGGCTTTACTTTTTCCGATCAACGCATCGCCGGCAGAGCCGGTAAAGCCAGAGATCCAGGCGCGACGCTGCCAGCATTCCGGTATGTACTCGTTTTTGTGCGGATCGCTAGATGGCACTAAATAGTAATCACATTTTTGCATTAAGTTGCGAAGTTTTTTAAGGCGTTCGGCGATGTGTTGTTGCATTCGATTCTCTGTAACATGAAAATATTCATGTTAATGTATTTTTAAACGGTGTGCGAGGGCATGTGCCAATAAGCAATAAATTCTTTTGAAATTTAAAAAAGCTTACAGCGACAGTAGAAGTCTTAAATTTTCGATGCTGTCCTGAATAGCCTGCTCGTGATTCGCTCCCACTAGCGAGGCATATGCCGACGATGTTACGATGTCACTCATGTCAACTGCAAATTTACAATCAGATATTGCTGTTATCGGCACGGGCTTAGTCGGTACGGCTTTTGCAGTAGCCTTACAACATCAGCACATCGATCTAACTCTGCTGGAAAAACACTTGCCCGATCTGACTTCGGCGTCAACGCTAGACAAGCGACCAATCACGTTATCCTACGGTAGTGCATTGATTTTGCAAACCCTAGGTGTTTGGGAAGCGCTTAAAAAAACTGCCTGTGCCGTTCAGTCTGTTCATGTTTCTGAGCAGGGAGCTTTGGGTTGTGCCAGTTTTCACGCCGAAGATTTTTCAGTACCTGCTTTGGGTTATGTATTACCTTTTTCCGCATTGCAACAGCTGCTATATCGACGCGCCGCGCGACAGTCTAATGTGAGTATTGTCAGTAGTGAAGAAATTCGCACTTTGGAGTGTAATCAACAAGGAGCGCATATCGACTATGTTGCGGCACATCAGTCCAAGCGATTAACGACGCAGTTGCTGGTTGCTGCTGATGGCACGCAATCCACGACCCGTAAGTTATTAAATATCTCTGCGAAAGAGTTGCCAGCTACCGAAGTAGCTTGGGCTATTGAAGTTGGGTTTGAAAATGAACACCAAGGTGTCGCCTATGAGCGTTTTACAGAAAAAGGCACATTTGCATTACTGCCAGTGTTTGAAAAAAATAACTGTCGCTTGATTTGGTCAATGCCGCAGGAGCAATTCAAACAAATCCAGCAGTGGTCAGATGATCAGTTACGACGACAAATTGAAAGCGTTTTTAAATCCAGATTAGGGGCTACAACCAGTCTAGCGCGTGCACAAGCGTATCCGTTAAAAATGTTATTTGTTGAGCAACAAGTGCAACCTGGCCGAGTATTGTTGGGTAATTCAGCGCATACTTTATACCCCATTGCAGCACAGGGATTTAATCTCGCCTTGCGTGACGTTGCGGCACTCAGCGAAGTGTTGGTTGAAGCGCGTCATGCAGACATCGCTTTGGGAGACTTTGCGATACTAAAAAATTATTTAAAATGGCGCAACAAAGATCAGCGTCGGACTGCATCAGTTACGCAGGGCATCGCAGCGAGTTTTGGGTTGCAACACCCGTCATTGTTAAAAAATCTACGTGGCGCTGGTTTGTTGACCCTGGATATGTTGCTGCCAATGAAACGACTCTTTGGTAAACGCATGATGGGTCTCGCCGGTCACTTGCCGAAGCTGATGTGTGGCATAAAACTTTAGGTTGAATAATAATGCAATTTTCAGTGATGCACGAAAAAAATTCTGTAGCCATCGTAGGGGGTGGCATGGTTGGCTTGGTATTGGCGGCGCTGTGTGCCAAGCAGCAAATGGATGTGGCTATCATCGAATTGAATCCGCCAAACCTAACGTGGTCAAGCGATGAATGGACGGGGCGGGTTAGTGCGGTTAATGCTGTCTCACAACAGCTACTAAAAACTCTTGATATTTGGCATAAATTACCTGTCAGTGCGGTTGCGCCGCTACGAAAATTGGACGTTTGGGATACGCTGAGCAAGGGAGCGATTCAATTCGATAGTGTCAGCGTTGGTAAAGCGATGTTGGGTGCGATTGTTGAAAATCGCGCATTAGTGAAAGTACTATGGGAAACACTGCAGCAACATCAGTGTGTGAAATTTTATTCCCCGGCACAAGTTGCAAAAATTACGGTGCAATCCCAGCAGGTGGAAATAAAATTAGTTGATCAAGGGGCCATTAAGGCAAGTTGTGTGGTTGGCGCGGATGGGGCACATTCGTGGCTACGACAGCATTTAAAATTTCATATTATCGAAAAACCGTACAATCACCATGCGATTATTGGTGTGGTAAAAACACAACACCCTCATCAATTCACCGGTTGGCAAGCATTTTTACCCGATGGTGTATTAGCTTTATTGCCCTTGGGTGATGATGTATATCACTGCGCAATGGTGTGGTCATGCGAAGCACTAAAAGCTAATCGATTAATGAGAAATGATGACCACGCCTTTGAGCAACAAATTAATGATGATTTCGGTGATAAATTGGGACGTATTCAGTGTGAGACCGAGCGAGCGATGATTCCGTTAACCATGCGGCGGGTAAAAAATATGGTGCAATCCCGCGTAGCATTGATTGGTGATGCAGCACATACTATTCACCCACTTGCGGGGCAGGGCGTGAATTTAGGTTTTATGGATGCAGCGTATTTGGCGCAATGTTTTCATGATGCAGCGAAAAAGTCGCGTGACATTGGTCATATCACTACGTTACGCCGCTTTGAACGCGCGCGTAAAAGTGAAAATGATTTAATGCAAGCTGCAATGTGCGGCTTCAAAGAAATATTCGCATTACAGTCGCCATTCGTGGTGCCACTGCGCAGTGCGGGATTATCATTCACTAATCGCATCCCCATTTTAAAAAATACATTTATTGAATTTGCAATGGGATATGGTACTGAGATACCGGCACTCATCAATCTTAATTAAATATTAATTTTTTGCGATTAAATTCACCGCACATCGCACGTGCTACTTTCGCAACTTGAATTATTTAAATGGAGATATGGTATGCAAAACTATCAGTTGAAAAAGGGAACTACTGTTGAAAATCCTAACATCTATCCCCTAGTAGAGGGGCCTATTTGGATCGCTGGGTTAGTCGTGTGTGCTTGGTTAGTATACGATCAATTGAGTAAAAGAGTTGATCGAGAAGGTGACTTAGCTGCCATTCTTGATCCAGAAGATGTGGAGCCGCAAATAAGACGTAATCTCTATGGTTATACGTTTGGCTTATGGGGTGCAGCTGCTTGGATGACATTTTATACGTGGGTGCGTTCAACAATCGTGAACATTTCCTATAAAAGTACTTGGTCAACACCGCATGCCTATTATGTGATGATTCGTGCTGTCCGTGCTGTGGGTGTCAGATTGGGTTGCGTTTCAGCTACTGATGATGTGACTTCTTTGGCACTAGAAGGTGGAAGTGATCAAAAAAACCAATCAGTTGGGTTGTATGGGAGAGTAACAGCTGAAGCTGGGTCCAATGAGCAGGCTGATGTTAACGCAATTCCAATCTATCCGGCCAACGCCTATACGCAATCAGCATCTAATCTCTTATTAAGTACAGGTACTTTTAGCGCCGCGGTTTGTGTTTCCCTGATACCGATGCTATGGCGATTGAAGGGTATTTTCTATGCATACGAAGATCATGACGCTACAAAAATGTCTCAACAGGCGCAAACAGGCTCATTCATCGCATTCGTTATAATTTGCTCATTGAATTATATGCAACATGAAGTGTGTAAATTTAGAGTAACATTATTGGAACAACCATCATGGTTCGGTGAACGCCCTTATCAAGCATCCGTAGCAGTTAATCCTGAGCCAGCAGATGCGGCCCCACGTCAATTTGCTTGTAAAAGATTAATCGAAGGGATTTCATTCCGCTGTTAGTGCGTTTCAGAATTTATACATAATCGACCAACACGCTTGAGCTCTCTCACTCTGCTTCAGTGAATCGTTAAGATGAAGTTGCTGCACTACTAGTGAAGCAACTTCAAGGGTGGAGTTAATCTCAGGGAGTGCTGCCGTTCGCCATAAACGCACCGGGTTTTGCGGGACGAATATGTCCATTGCTGGCGTTGACGATCACTCGTTTTACCACTCGGTGTTGTTTGCTATTCACAATATTCACTAGATAAACGGGGACATTCTGTGAATTTCTTAATGGTAAAATACGGCCCACTTTCAATTGCTTGTATCCATCCATAATCAGTGCGGCGTGTGTAATGATCGCGGCGTCATTAGGAGATAATTGTAAATTTCGTTGTAAGCCAAGTCGCCATGGTTTGTGTGCTAAGTGGCTAGCTGCAGCAGCTGGTGACGGTGGGTTCATCGGCTGAATAAATGGACCAGGAGCAAAAGGAAAAGGCCGTGATATGGAAGCGAGGTGATTAGCATGCGGTTGGTCACTTTGCAATTGTGGTGTCACCTTGTCTTCGGAAATTTGGGTGGTTGCAAATCCAGTGCCTGCATAAATGAGGCAATAGCTGGCTGCTCCCAGAGCGATCACTGCAAGAATGGGTTTAATTCGAAGCTTCATTTAGTGTGTTCCTCATGACGATTATTCAATTTCTGTTTATTCTACGAAAAAAATATTACGTTCATATGACGTATCACTTGTTATGTGTTTCAGTATTGTTACAAAATGTCTCTTGATAAGGGAAAAATAAAGCAGTAAAAATCAAGCTATGGTAGAAAATCCGCACATTTTGATTGTCGATGATGATCCACAGATTGGTGATTTAATCTCTGATTATCTGCAAAAACATAATTACCGTGTCACTGTGGCACGCGATGGTCAGGAGATGTCTCGCACTATGAAATACAGCAATATTGATTTGGTAGTGCTGGATATCATGCTGCCTGGTGAAGACGGTTTGAGTTTATGTCGCGGCTTGCGCGATAGTTCAGAGGTGCCTATCATCATGCTCAGTGCTGCTGGTGATGAAGCGGATCGTGTGATTGGTTTGGAAGTTGGTGCGGATGATTATTTGCCGAAGCCATTCAGCCCTCGTGAATTATTGGCTAGAATTAAGGCGTTGGTCAGACGTGCTCACGGACAACTAGGCGAGCAGCGCCGTTCGCGTCGGGTAGCAAAAATGCCGAATATTTATTTCCAGCAGTGGACGTTAGACCAAAATAAACGCCGTCTAATTGCCCCTGACCAAATTACGATCCCGCTTAGCGCTGGTGAATATGAATTGTTAGTAGCTTTTTTAGAGCATCCGCAGCGCACCCTGAATCGTGATCAATTACTGGATTTAACTCATGGTAGAGAGGCGTTGCCGTTTGATCGAACCATTGATGTCCAAGTTGCGCGGTTACGCAAGAAAATTGAAAAAGATCCAAAGAATCCGAAAATTATTATCACAGTGCGTGGCGGAGGTTATCGCTTTGAAGCGGAAGTCGATACAGACTAGTTCGTGATGCCTAACTGCACAAGTTGCGTTATAATCTAGCCATTTAGATGGTATATGGCAGTTATGTTTAGTGATTTTAGCATTTTTGAGAGTAAACGTACTACGCAATCATTTTGGATTCTTGTTGTTGGGTTCGTGTTGATCTTATTTGCGGCTACGTCAATGCTGAGCATCTATCTCATCTATGGCAGCCCCAAAGTGTCTCAGTCGCAGATTGCATTGACCGTGGCCAGAGACGTCGCCATCGCACAAATTACTCCCGTGTCGCAATTGCAGCCAGTGGTCGCTAATATGAACGCTTCAGGTGTAATGGTAACGATGGAACGTCATCCAGTGCCTAATTCACGCATCTTATTTCTCAACAGTCCAAATAATGTGCGCCACTTTGTGTTAACCCACCCGACTGAAAACCACTTTAGTATCCAAGTCTCAAATGCGCGGTGGTTGAATTTTAACGTTTATCATCATTTGCGAGTTGTATGGTTGCGCACCGGCTTGATTGTTTGGTCACTGATTTTGCTGTTTGCGTTCGTATTTTTGGCAATATGGGTATTAAAACGAGGTGACTTGCCCATTCGTGCTTTTTCGCGTGCCACGGAGCGTTTTAGCGTTGACGTGCAGGCACCACCATTGCCTTTAATGGGACCGCCTGAGGTGCAAGAGGCGATTAAGGGTTTTAACGAAATGCAAAATCGTATTCGTCGCTTGTTAATGGATCGCACACAAATGCTTGCTGCAATTTCTCATGACTTGCGCACGCCAATCACGCGACTGCAATTGCGTGCAGAGTATTTGAAAGACACTAATCAGTATGAAAAAGCGTTGGCGGATCTCAATGAAATGGAGCAAATGATTTCCTCCATCTTGTCTTTTGCGCGAGATTATGCACGTAATGAACCCATGGAACGATTCGATCTGGTTGCGTTGCTGCAAAGTGTTTGTGACGACTTAATTGATCTTGGCAAAAAAATTAATTTAGAAATGACGTTTTCACGCCAAGCCTATCTTGGCAGAATCACTGCGATTAAACGAGCGCTCAATAATGTGATTGAAAATGCGATTAAGTACGGTAAAAAAGCTGATATCATTTTAATTAAGCAAAAAGGCGAAATCCATATCATCGTTTCTGACTATGGTCCAGGTATTCCCGACGATCAGTTTGAGAAAGTGTTTGAACCGTTTTATCGTGTCGATGTCGCGCGATCACTTCAAAAAAGTGGCACTGGTTTGGGCCTAGGCGTTGCGCGAGATATTATTCGCAGTCACGGTGGCGATATTCAATTGCAAAACCGCTCTCCGAAAGGTTTGGTGGTCACCATTATTTTTCCGGCAATGCAATCTTTTTCAGTGTAAACTCGCACTTTATTGGGCGTTTTACGTTAAAATCAAAAATCATGAGTAAGCGGAGTCTCATTCGCGCCCTACAAACCCGGAACTCGGATTTTCTAGGATAATAGATGAAGATTTACTTTGCGAATTATTTTATGTGATGGGCTGAGCATTGCAATAAACTAGCCGCAATCCTATTATCCACTTTATGAGATGCAAACGTACCGACTTTTTACTAGACAACCCTTCTTTGGCTCGTTCAGCGCAAGTTAACGTATCCAATATTCAATTCGATAGTCGTCGCGTACAATCTGGTGATTTGTTTTTAGCGTATCCTGGATTCAATAACGATGGTCGTTATTATATTAAGGATGCTATTGAGCGTGGTGCAGCAGCGGTTTTTTATGAATCAGAAAATTTTCAACCGCAGCTAGACACAAAAGTACCACTGATCCCTGTAGTCAAGTTGTGTCATCAAGTGGGGTTGATAGCGGCGCGTTTTTTTGACAATCCTTCGGCGTGCTGCGATGTGATCGGTATTACCGGTACTAATGGAAAAACCAGTTGTTCACAATTTATTGCTCAGGCTTTAAGTAATGAGGGCAATAAATGTGCTGTAATCGGCACTTGTGGGATCGGATTTTTACCCACACTTCATGCCATTACGCATACCACACCGCAGGCTGTGGATTTGCAGAGAGCGTTGCATCAACTGAATATGGAAGATGCGCAAACGATTGCAATGGAAGTTTCATCGCACGCGCTGGATCAACGACGTGTAGCAGGTATTCAATTTAATACAGCAGTGTTTACGCAATTATCACAAGATCATCTCGATTATCATGGAACCATGGAAAATTATGCGAGAGCTAAAGAACGTCTGTTCGAATTTCCGCAATTATCGAATGCAGTGATCAATGCAGATGATTCTCTAGGTCAGAAATTGATAAAAAAATATGTTAACCGGTTAAATATTCTCTCTTATTCACTGGGTAATCAGCCTGTGGTCGACGAGCCAGCAATTATTGTCACCAATATCATCGTGCAGCCTGGTGGATATTTAGTGGAGGTGGATACTCCGTTTGGTAACGGAGCATTTGCAACCTCATTATATGGAAGGTTTAACATTGCTAATTTATTGGCCGTATTAGGGGTATTGTTACATAAAAAGCTACCACTTGATCGTGCTTTGCGATGTTTAAGTAATTTGCAGCCGGTAGTTGGTCGAATGGAATCCATTGCTAATTCGCAGGGGATATCGGTTTTAGTGGATTATGCGCATACGCCAGATGCGCTTGAAAAAGCATTAATGGCATTGCGGGAACGCGCTTCGGCACAGCTTATTTGTGTGTTCGGCTGTGGGGGTGATCGTGATCGCACTAAGCGTCCGCAAATGGCGAGAATTGTAGAACGTTATGCTGATAAATATATTTTAACTAATGATAATCCACGTTCGGAAAATCCTGCAGATATTATCCAGCAAATTACAGCAGGATTTAAACAGCCTGAAAAAGCGATTATCAAATTAAATCGTGCCGATGCTATCCAATATGCCGTGCAAAATGCTTCCAAAAATGATATTGTTTTGATTGCGGGTAAAGGCCACGAAAAATTTCAAATTGTTGGTAATGAACGTCTTCCGTTTGATGATGTGCAACAGGTGAAAAAGGTATTTGAGCAATGAAGCTGTCGAAATTAGCAGAAATATTAAATGGAAAATTACTCGGCAATGACTTGGATTATTTTCATTTAAGTACAGATTCGCGAAACTTATCCCAAGGTGATTTATTTGTTGCCATCGTTGGTGAAAAATATAACGGTCATGATTTTTTGGGGTCGGCAAAAAAGAATGGTGCTATTGCTGCCGTAGTCAGTAAAGTACAATCCATTGATTTACCCCAAGTTCACGTCAAAGACACTACGATTGCTTTCGGTCAAATAGCTGCCCATCACCGCCAGGCTTTTCAACTACCGATGATTGCCGTCACCGGCAGTTGTGGTAAAACCACAACGCGAGCATTATTGAACCAAGTGTTCAGTCAGCAAGCCAATGTGCTGTCAAGTGAAAAGAGTTTTAACAATCATATTGGTGTACCGCTGACATTATTGCGTCTCAACGACAGCCATCGTTTTGGGATTTTTGAACTGGGTGCAAATCACATTGGTGAAATCGAATATTTGGCCGGATTAGTCAAGCCGGACATCGCTATCATTACCAATGCAGGTAAAGCTCATATTGAGGGTTTTGGTAGTCAAGGAGGCGTTGCTAAGGGGAAAGGCGAAATCTATCAATCTTTATCAGAATCTGGTACCGCAATTGTTAACAACGATGACGCGTATTCGGAGTATTGGAAAACGCTCATTGGGCACCGGCGCACGATTACTTTTGGTATCGCAGTGCAAGCTGATGTCATGGCAACTAATATTGAAATAGATCAGCAAGCAAAAACGCACTTTACATTGTCTATTCGCGATAAAGAAATTACGGTGGCGTTGCCATTGTTGGGGCAACACAACGTTTATAATGCATTGGCCGCTGCAGCTACAGCCTATGCCTGTGATTTACCGATGTTACTGATTAAGCAAGGTTTGGAGCAAGTCCTTCCGGTAAGTGGTCGCTTGGTGGAACAGCAAGGCTATGCGGGTATCTCAGTGATAGACGATAGCTACAATGCTAATCCAACTTCGGTGTCGGCCGCGATTGACGTTTTAGCACACCGCAGAGGTGAACGCTTTTTAGTGCTGGGTGATATGTTGGAGTTGGGTACAAATAGTCAACAGTTCCATTATCAAATTGGAGAATATGCGCAACAAGCTGGTATCACTCGTTTGTATTGTTTGGGTGATATGAGTCGGTATACTGTGGCGGGATTTGGAGAAAATGCTCATTTTTTTGCTTCTCACAAAGCGTTATTCGACAGTTTGAAAGAAGATTGTCATGATCAAGCTACGGTATTGGTTAAAGGCTCTTTAGCGATGGAAATGAGTCAAATTGCTCAAGGATTAGTTGAGGAAAAATAAATGCTATATTGGCTAGCGCACCTTTTTAGTGATCGTTTTCACTTTTTACGTGTGTTTCAATATTTAACTTTTCGATCTATTTTGGGCGCCTTAACTGCGTTACTCATGGTATTTATATTTTCACCAAGGATGATTACCTATTTGCGTGATTTGCAAATCAGTCAAACAATACGTACTAACGGTCCCCAAACACATCTTAGGAAGAAAGGAACCCCTACAATGGGTGGCGTATTGATTATTCTAGCTATTTCTATTAGTTTGGTGCTGTGGGGTGACCTTTCCGATCACTATATTTGGTGTGTTTTAGTGATTTTATTAGGGTTTGGATTCATTGGCTGGATTGATGATTATCGTAAAGTGATTAAAAGGGACAGTATTGGTTTGCCGGCGCGCTGGAAATTTACCTTACAATCTATCCTGGGGTTGGGAGTCGCTTGTTATTTATATTTTTCGGCGCTTCATCCAGTAGAAACCGAGCTGGTTATTCCTTTTCTTAAAAATATCGCCCCCAATTTAGGTTTATTTTATATCGCGCTGGCTTATGTTGTCATTGTGGGTGGCAGTAACAGTGTGAATTTAACCGATGGTTTGGATGGTCTAGCGCTATTGCCAACGATTATGATTGGTGGTGCACTGGGTATTTTTGCCTATATTGCTGGTAATCATTTATTCGCTGAATATCTAACCGTGCCATACATTCCTGGTGTCGGTGAATTAGTCGTGTTTTCTAGTGCACTTTCAGGAGCGGGTATTGCTTTTTTATGGTACAACACCTATCCGGCAGAGGTTTTTATGGGTGACGTTGGTTCATTGGGTTTGGGGGCAGCACTGGGTGTGATGGCGGTTATGATCCGCCAAGAATTAGTTTTCATGGTGATGGGTGGAATATTTGTCGTTGAAACTTTGTCAGTTATTTTACAGGTAGGTTATTTTAAATTAAGCGGCGGCAAGCGAATATTTTTAATGGCACCGTTGCATCATCATTTTGAATTAAAAGGTTGGCCTGAGCCGCGTATTATTGTGCGTTTTTGGACTATTACTTTTATTCTTGTGTTATGTGGTTTGGCAACACTGAAATTGCGTTAGGTGTATCATGGTCACTGCCGGCCTAAAAGTTATTATTGGATTGGGGAAAACAGGATTATCTTGCGCGCGTTTTTTTAGCAAGAACAATATTCCTTTTGCGGTTACAGATAGTAGAAAGTTACCGCCGTTTCTTGCCGACTTTAAACAACAATTTCCAGCCGCCAATTGTGATTTCGGTAGCATTTCCGAACAATTATTACAACAAGCTGAAGAAATTATTCTCAGCCCAGGAATTTCCCTTGCAGAACCTGCTGTAAAAAAACAGCTTGATAAAGGAAAATCTGTGGTGGGTGATATTGAAATCTTTAGTCGTTATTGTGATAAACCTATTATTGCGATCACGGGTACCAATGGGAAAACAACAGTCACCGTATTATTAGGTGAAATGCTCAAAAACGCCGGTTATAAGGTTGCAGTTTGTGGCAACGTTGGTGAGCCAGTTCTAGAGCGTTTGCATGATGAGAAAGTTGATATTTATATAGTAGAGCTTTCTAGTTTTCAATTAGAGGCAACGCATTCATTGCGTACTAAAGCTGCGAGTATTTTGAATATCAGTGAAGATCACTTAGATCGCCACGGCACTTTAGAGAATTACGTGTGCACGAAACAACGAATCTTTACCAACTGTGGTCAAGCAGTGATTAATCTTGATGATCCAATAACATGGCGAAACGTAACTTTTGATCGGCAACCGATTACATTTGGTCTTTCTGAAAGTGCTGATTATTCAATAGTGATAGAAAACCAAAAAAAATATTTGGCTAAAAATAATAGGCCCATTTTTTTAATGGATCAAATGAAGCTTAAAGGCCAACATCATGTTCTAAATGCTTTGGCTGCATTGGCATTAGCGCAAAGCGTCGCTGCTCCGCTGCAACCGCTGTTGGAAACACTCAAAACATTTGGGGGTGTCAAGCATCGGTGTCAGTGGGTACGACAAATTGATAATGTTAATTACTATAATGACTCAAAAGCGACTAATGTTGGTGCCACGCTTGCTGCTTTGAAGACATTAGCGCCACAATCACCAAAAGGAATTATTCTTATAGCCGGTGGACAGGGAAAAGGAGCTGATTTTTCTGTGATGCAACCAATGATAAGCCGGGATGTTAAATATCTGATACTGATTGGTGAAGATGCTGATAAATTACGGCAGATTTTCAAAGAGAGTACTCAAATTACGCTTGCTAAAGATTTGCATCAAGCGATCTTAATTGCAAAAAATCACGCTCAAGCTGGAGATGTGGTACTACTATCACCAGCGTGCGCTAGTTTTGATATGTTTGAAAATTTTGAGCAACGTGGAGAGTACTTTGTAAAAGTCGTTAAAGGATTGTAATGACGTACCCAAAAAAACAATTATGGTTTTATGATCGCTGGATTTTGTTACCGACATTGGCATTATCAATTATTGGTTTGTTAATGGTCGCTTCAGCGTCTATGGTCATTTCAGATCGGCAATTCGGCTGCCCATTACATTTTTTTCTGCGACAAATGATTTATTTTTTTGTTGGTTTAATGACTGCTTGGTTAATTACCCGAATTCCCATACGTGTTTGGATGAAGTGCAGTCCTATGTTATTGTTAGCTTGTATTTTTTTATTAATTGCCGTATTGATTCCAGGTATTGGAAAAATTGTAAATGGTAGTCGCCGCTGGATTTACTGTGGTTTTTTTTCATTACAAGTCTCAGAGTTGGTCAAATTAGGTGCCATTCTCTATTTATCCAGTTACTTGCAGCGCCATGCTGAACAAGTGACACTGCAATTAAAGGGTTTTTTAAAACCAATGATGATTGCGGTGTTTCTGGCAGGATTATTATTATTACAACCCGACTTTGGTGCAGCCAGTGTCATTATAATGACCTATTTGGCGTTATTGTTTATTGCCGGTGTGCGTATTTGGCCATTTTTTATTTTGCTATTACTGGTGATTGTTGCTATGAGCTTGTTAGCAGTATTGTCACCCTATCGCTTGCAACGGCTATTGACTTTTTTGCATCCTTGGATTAACCAATTCGGCTCCGGTTATCAACTCACGCAATCATTAATCGCTTTTGGACGTGGGGGGATTTTCGGTGTAGGACTTGGCAATAGCATCCAAAAATTATTTTATTTGCCTGAAGCGCATACTGATTTCTTGTTTGCAGTATTAGCAGAAGAACTGGGATTAATCGGAGCACTTTTTGTTATTGGATTATTCGTCGTACTTGTTGGTAGAATGTTTATTGTGGCTCGGGCCGCATTGAGACACCAGCAGTTGTTTGCTGCATATTATGCCTACGCGGTTGCAATGTGGATTAGTTTGCAGTTGTTGATCAACTTGGGTGTCAATATTGGGTTGTTGCCAACGAAAGGATTAACCTTGCCTTTTATGAGCTATGGAGGTAGTAGCTTACTCGTTAATTGTATCGCTATCGGTATGATGTTACGAGTTTCTTTCGAAATCACCGTTGGAAGCGGTGCTTCAAAAAGTAAAAGAAATCACATAACACGGTATTAATATGAAACGTATTTTGATTATGGCAGGTGGTACAGGTGGACACATATTCCCCGCGTTGGTGGTAGCGCGTGCGTTGACACAAAACGGCATCGAGGTGGAATGGTTGGGTACGTCAGGTTTATTAGAACAAGAAATAGTATCTCCCGAATTTAAATTGCATCCACTACAGATGAGAGGTTTACGTCGAAAGAGTGTGTTACAAAAACTTTGCATTCCCTGGCATTTACTGTGTTCTATTCTACGTAGTATGCGGATAATTTACCGCTTTAAACCCAATGTGATCATTGGTATGGGTGGCTATGTCGCGGCACCAGGTGGTATTGCAGCATGGCTTATGCGCGTGCCTCTGATTATTCATGAACAAAACTCAATCGCTGGATTTACAAATCGCTCATTGGCTAAAATTGCTTGTACTGTGTTGCAAGCATTTCCAAAAACGTTTCCTCAAAAACCCAATGTTAAAACCACTGGAAATCCAGTACGCCAAGAATTATTACAAGTACCGCAACCACGAGAACGGTTTGGAGGACGAATGGGTCCATTGCGTATTTTAATTTTAGGTGGCAGCCAAGGCGCCAAAGCAATTAATGAAACCGTGTTAAGTATGTTACAAGGCTATGAACACTTGGAGCAACTGGAAATCCAGCACCAAACGGGAAGGAATCACTTTGCAAGCGTTAACGCAGCCTATCGGCACTTGACAGTGGTAGCAAAAGTTTATCCTTTTATCGATGACGTATTAAGTGCTTATTGCTGGGCAGATTTAGTAATATGCCGTGCGGGAGCGCTCACAGTCACGGAAATTGCAGCAGTCGGCGTAGCAAGTATTTTTGTGCCTTATCCGTATGCGGTTGATAATCACCAACTTCACAATAGCCGATTTTTAGAGCAAGTTGGTGCTGCTGTAATTGTGCCGCAACAGCAATTTACTCCTGAAAAATTGACGCATTTACTACAAGAGCTTTTAAATAATCGGGATCGCTTAGTGGCTATGGCTGAGTGTGCCAGAGAAATGGTTAGGCCCAACGCAACCGAGCAAGTGATTGCAGAATGTGAGAAGTATTATGATATTGGATAATAAAGAAATTAAGCATATTCATTGCCTCGGTATTGGTGGTATTGGCGTTAGTGCGTTAGCAGAGCTATTGTTGAAAAAAGGTTATCACGTCAGTGGCTCCGATTTGGCTGAAAATAACAACACTGCTCGGTTGCAGGCAATGGGTGCAGCGATTCAATTTGATCACCAAGGAAATGAAATTGCTAAAGCAGATGCGGTGGTTTATTCCAGTGCTATCCAGTCGGACAATAGAGAATTACAAATTGCACAACAACATCATTTGAGATTGGTGAAGCGTGGTCAGTTGTTAGGTGAATTGATGTCGTATTATTTCAGTTTGGCGGTCTGTGGTGCTCATGGTAAAACAACCACCAGTGCCATGTTGGCTAATGCGTTTGTTACAGCAGGGTGTGATCCTAGTTTCTCAGTAGGGGGGGTATTACGAAATTTTAATGGTCCTGCGGAATTGGGGCAGAGCAAATATTTTATCGCCGAAGCTGATGAAAGTGACGCATCATTGTTATTTATGCGTCCTAACGTTGCAATTGTGACTAATATTGATGCCGACCATTTAGAGACCTATCACGGTAGTTTTGATGAGCTTAAGCAAACGTATCTCAAATTTCTCAATCAAATGCCTTCGGATGGGGTCGTGGTTGCTTGTGTGGATGATCCTATAGTTTGTGAATTATTGCCTAAAATTAGCAAGCGTATTGTTAGTTATGGTTTTGCAGCTTATGCGGATTATCGGTTGTCAAATTACAGTCAGCACGGTCAGTGTTCTCATGCTACATTGGAAGTGTCTGGGCAAACTGCAAAAATTAAATTAAATGTACCTGGCCAACATAACGTTTTGAATGCTACCGCAGTCATTGCTGCTTGTGACATTGAAAATTTAGATCGCAGTCGTGTGCTTGGTGCATTAGCGGAATTTAAAGGTGTTGGACGCCGCTTCGATATTCACGGTGAAATTGCAGTAAAGGGGGGCAAAGCCTTACTCATTGAAGATTACGGGCATCACCCCAATGAGATTGCTGCAACGCTGTCTGCTGTTCATGCTGGTTGGCCAGCCAGTCGGGTTGTGTTGGTTTTTCAGCCGCATCGTTACAGCCGAACTCGTGACTTGCTCAATGAATTTGTGGAAATATTGCAGCAGGCAGATATGGTAGTGATGTTGGACGTATACGCTGCTGGTGAAGCACCGATTCCAGGCGTCAATTCTCAACAAATGATTTCGTTGATGTCTGCAACCAAGGCGAACCGCTTTTTTGCGCCGACAACGGACGATTTGAAACAGGTTCTTAAAAATCATTTGCGGCATAATGATATCGTACTATTTCAAGGTGCTGGCAGCGTTGGCGCGCTAGCCTCCAGTATGGCAGAACGTCATGCAGTGTTGTGATTTTCAGCAGCTTCGAGGAAAATTAGTTCGTAATTATTCATTAGCACGCCACACTTCTTGGCGCATTGGCGGAGATGCGGAACGTTTATACTGGCCATCTGACATTAAAGATTTACAAGTTTTTTTGCAACAGCTGCCGAAGGAAGAGTCTCTGACCTGGCTAGGGTTAGGGAGTAATGTGCTGATTCGTGACGGTGGTGTTGTTGGTACGGTGATCATTACACTCAATAGATTAAATGCGATTTCCCTCATTTCAGATACACAGGTTCGTGTTGAAGCCGGAGTCACCTGTGCGAAAATGGCAAAATTTTGTGTCAAACATCATTTTTCAGATGGTGCCTTTTTTGCGGGAATTCCCGGCACTATTGGAGGTGCTTTAGCAATGAATGCCGGTGCCTTTGGCGGTGAGACGTGGCGTTTTGTGGAATACGTTGAACTCATCGATCGTCAAGGAAAGATTACACGCAAGCAAGCTACAGAATTTGAAGTGGGTTATCGAAGTGTTCAACGCTTGCATGAAGAATACTTTGTGGCAGCGTGCTTCAATTTTTCTATTCGTCCTAAAGAGCAAGTGAAGTCAACGATCACTCAATTGCTAAAAAAAAGATCAGAGACTCAGCCTGTCGGAGAATATAATTGTGGGTCAGTATTTAAAAATCCACCTAATGATTACGCTGCAAGGTTGATTGAAAGTGTCGGCCTCAAAGGTTTTCGTATCGGCGCTGCGGAAGTTTCTTCAAAACATGCTAATTTTATTTGTAACGTGGGTCATGCCACTTCCAAGGATGTTGAGCGATTGATGGCGCTCATTGTTAAGCGCGTTTATGACGTTCACCGAATCACATTGGTGCCAGAAGTTCAGGTGATTGGAAAATATCATGAAAAGGAATAAAAAAAAGGTTAAAAAGCCGCCTTGGACTGATGTTTGGAACAGTCGGAACCTGTTTTTGGTCTCCTGTGCATTGCTATTATGTCCAATCGTTTGGGGATTAGTGACACTTTATGGTGATAGTACTTTGCCTTTTAAACAAATTCATATTGTCAGCGCTAAACATTTTGTGCATGAAAATGCTCTTAGAAATACAGTACTGAATAATCTTCACGGCGGCTTTTTCTCGCTTGATGCCATGAGTCTGCGCAAGAGGATATTGCAAAATCCTTGGATTAGAAAGGTTTCACTGCGACGTGTGTGGCCAGATCATTTGGAAGTGGAAGTTGAGGAGCAAAAACCTGTTGCGCGCTGGAACGGTAATCAAGTGGTGAATAGCTTTGATGAACTATTTTCACCAAAAAAGTCCCCTAATGCACTGCCATCGCTCAATGGCCCGGTGGATAAATTTATCACCGTCCTTCAGCGCTATCATTTGTTTCAGACAATTCTTGCTCCTCTGCATAAAAAAATCAGCTCATTAACTTTAGGTTATCACGGACGATGGTCGTTAGTGCTTGATGGTCGCATAAAAGTTTTTATTGGTCGTGAAAATATTGAAAAACGAATGATGAAATTTGCTCAGTACTTTCCGCGGATTGTCGGTGTAAAGTCTCAAGATGTGGAGCATGTTGATTTAAGATACCCCAATGGAATGGCGGTTAAATGGCAAACTAAAGCAAAAAATTAATAAACTCTTCTAAGTGGCTATAATTTCAGAATCATATTTTTCACGGAATAGTATGCAAATTTAGTGCAAATAGTGCTAGAATCAAATTAATTTTAATGGTCGTCTCAAAATATATCGCTTATACTTATGATTTAATTGTTAAAGTGATGCGAAGGACAGGGAGAGCTTGGCCGTCATGCCGAAAAACTCCGATAAAAATCTCATAGTCGCCCTTGATATTGGCACAAGCAAAATTGCTGCTTTAGTCGCTGAAATAGGTCAGGATAATCAAGTCGAAGTGATCGGCTTTGGCTCGCATCCATCGCGTGGTCTAAAACGCGGCGTGGTTGTTAATATTGAGTCCACCGTTCAATCGATACAGCACGCGATAGAGGAGGCGGAATTGATGGCTGGTTGCGAGATCAATTCAGCATGTACTGGAATAGCTGGTAGTCATATCAGTAGTTTAAACTCCCATGGCATTGTTGCAATTCGTGATCGAGAAGTTAATCAAGTCGACGTAGACCGTGTCATTGATGCCGCTAAAGCCGTTGCGATTCCTGCTGATCAGAGAATTTTGCATATCTTACCTCAGGAATTCATCATCGATAGCCAATCTGGTGTCAAAGAGCCGGTTGGAATGTCCGGTGTGAGGTTAGAGGCTAAGGTGCATATTGTGACAGGCGCGGTGAGTGCAGCGCAGAATATCTCAAAATGTGTTCGACGCTGTGGTTTGCAGGTGGGTGATATTGTCTTAGAACAATTAGCTTCAAGTCATGCAGTACTTACTGACGATGAAAAAGAATTAGGGGTCTGCATGATAGATATTGGTGGTGGCACTACCGACATGGCTATTTTTACTGATGGCGCAATACGTCATACTCATGTGATCCCTATTGCCGGCGATCACGTTACCAATGATGTAGCAGTTGCACTTCGCACACCAACGCAATACGCTGAGGAGATAAAAATCAAACATGGATCTGCCACCCCTCAGCATGTCAATCTCGAAGAAACCATACAAGTCCCTTCGGTTGCCAAGCGTGCGCCAAAAAAAATGCAGCGTCGCGCCCTGGCGCAAGTAGTTGCTGCCCGTTACGAAGAATTATTTGAATTAATTTTAGAAGAATTGCGCCGTAATCGGTTTGAGCACTTGATTGCGGCAGGTATCGTGTTGACTGGTGGCGCTTCCGGAGTGCCAGGGTGTTTAGAGCTCGCCGAAAAAGTTTTTGGCATGCCAGTACGCTTGGGAGTGCCACAATATGTCAACGGGTTAGTTGACGTGCGTGATAATCCGGTATTTGCTACCGGAGTAGGATTATTGCTACATGGCTTGCAGAATCAAATTGAAAACCGACCGGCGATAAATTTTGATCGTAGTTCTAGAAGTTTATGGCAGCGAATGAAAAGCTGGTTTCAAAGTAATTTTTAACGGGGGGATAGAATAATGTTTGAGTTGGGAGATACAGCTCCTCAAAATGCGCAGATTAAAGTAGTTGGTATCGGCGGTGGTGGGGGTAATGCCATTGAGCATATGATGACAGAAAGTATTGAGGGTGTTGAGTTTGTGTGTGCAAACACTGATTCCCAAGCGCTAGGTCGCTCCAGTGCCCGTACCGTATTGCAGCTAGGCGATGAAATTACCAAAGGATTAGGTGCAGGGGCTGATCCCGAAGTAGGTCGTCAAGCTGCAGAAGAGGCGCGCGAAGCGATCCGTGAAGTGCTTGAAGGCACAGATATGGTTTTTTTGACTGCTGGTATGGGTGGTGGTACCGGCACCGGCGCGGCGCCTACTTTCGCAGAAATTGCTAAAGAATTAGGTATTTTGACAGTCGCCGTGGTTACCAAACCGTTTGCTTTTGAGGGTCGTAAGCGTATGGAAAATGCTGACCTCGGTATCAAGGCATTGAGTAAGTATGTTGATTCTTTGATCACCATACCTAATAACAAGTTATTGACTGTGCTGGGTAAAAATATCAGCCTGTTAAATGCATTTAAGGCGGCAAATAACGTGCTTTATGGTGCGGTGCAAGGTATTGCCGACTTAATTACACGTCCTGGTTTAATCAACGTTGACTTTGCCGATGTCCGTACAGTGATGTCAGAAATGGGTATGGCGATGATGGGTACTGGTGTGAGTAGTGGTGAAAACCGCGCCAAAGAAGCAGCCGAATCTGCCATAGCAAGCCCATTGTTGGAAGATGTGGATTTTACCGGTGCGCGCGGTATATTGGTCAACATTACCGCTGGGATGGATATGTCTATTGGAGAATTTGAGCAGGTAGGTGATGCCGTGAAGGCCTTTTCCTCTGAAAATGCCACGGTAGTGGTTGGTACCGTGATTGACCCTGAAATGAGTGATGAATTGCGGGTCACAGTCGTAGTTACGGGTTTGGGAGAGAACAATAGTGGTGGCGGTGCTGCAATACAAATCAAGCACGCACAACATAGTAATAGCGATGGCTCACCTGATTACGCAGAACTGGATCGTCCCACGTATATGCGGCAAGTAGAACCCAAAAAACCTACAGTTGAAACCGAGGAACAGCGTGACAAAGATTTTGATTATTTAGACATTCCTGCGTTTTTGCGCCGTCAAGAGGAATAACATTTTTTTATTAACAGGGATATGCTAGAATTCGCATTTTTTAGCTTAAGTTTGGTGCAAATATGATACAACAGCGGACTCTTAAGAATGTCGTGCGGGCTACAGGGGTTGGTGTCCATACTGGAGATAAAGTCTATCTTACGTTGCGGCCCGCGCCTGCGCACACCGGGATTTTGATTTGTCGCACTGACCTGAATACAATAGTGCAAATACCAGCACGAGCTGAATATATTTGCGATACCAGTCTCTCTACATGCCTTTCCAAAGACGGAGTACGTGTTTCGACCGTAGAACATTTGATGTCAGCGTTGGCTGGTTTGGGAATTGATAATTGCTATGTGGACATTACCTCACCCGAACTGCCTATTATGGATGGTAGTGCTGGTCCATTTGTTTTTCTGATTCAATCAGCGGGTATTCAGGAGCAACAGGCACCCAAAGAATTCATTCGTATCAAGCGCAAAGTAAAAATTAAAGACGGTGATAAAGTCGTGACTATCGAGCCCTACGACGGTTTTAAAGTGAGTTTTGGTATCGACTTCGAGCACCCATTATTCAATGAAACCAACCAATATGCCACGCTTGATTTTTCAGGAATTTCATATGTGAAGGAAGTATCGCGTGCCCGTACTTTTGGTTTTTTATCTGATTACGAATATATCCGCAAAAATAACCTAGCATTGGGCGCGAGTTTGGATAACGCTATTGTACTTGACGAATATAAAATATTAAACCAAGACGGTTTGCGATATCCAGATGAATTTGTGAAACATAAAATTCTGGATGTCATTGGCGATCTTTATTTATTAGGTTATAGTGTGTTAGGTGCTTTTACCGGATATAAATCGGGACACACACTAAATAGCCAATTATTAAATAAGGTGCTGGCAACTCAGGATGCCTGGGAGATTGTTACTTTTGAGGATTCAACTAGGCTTCCATTTTCGTATACACCAGCCTACGCTGCCTAGAGTGTTTTGAACAGTGGTGACAAGTAACAATGGCATTTAGCATCTTGTCGGAATGTGAGTCGCAGCAAATAGTGTTCATCTTGAGTGCTTTTTCTAGGTTTAACAGTGGTGTTCAACTGGGGCGCACTGTCACCTGAATAGCTGTAATGGCCGGAAGTTGTTTAATAAGCTCCGGTGTTTGATAGCGTAGCTTAATTGCCCACGATGCGCTTTGTACCTGAACGATTAGTTGTGTACCGTGTACATTCGCGACACGACAACAAGACTTTAAATGTCCTGGTAATAGTTGTTGGAGTTCAAGCTCCAACTGCCTAATGAGATGTGCTTTCGCAACAATGGATTTCAGTAACCCCTTCTCAAAACATTTTTGAATAGGTTGTGGATCTTTGGTATTTTCTAGCGGTTGTTTATATATTAGCATGATTTAAGAAAGTTTCCCTTGAGTAACTAATGATATAGAATGCAGCCTATGCTTAGCAATACTATCAAAAAAATTGTCGGAACTCGCAATGATCGCTTAATCCGCGGTTATCGTAAAATAATTACAAGAATCAATCAACTTGAGCCAGAATTCCAACAGCTTACTGATGATCAGTTGCGTGCTAAAACCAGTGAATTTAAGCAGCGCATCGAAAATGGTGAATCCACACATAAACTGTTACCCGAAGCATTTGCTGTGGTTCGTGAAACCAGTGTTAGAACGCTAGGAATGCGCCATTTTGAGGTGCAATTGATCGGTGGCATGGTACTGCATGATGGGAGGATCTCTGAAATGCGTACCGGTGAAGGCAAGACGCTGATGTCTACATTGCCCGTTTACCTGAATGCACTCAGTGGTAAAGGTGTTCACGTTGTGACGGTTAACGATTACCTCGCTAAGCGTGACGCGGAATGGATGAAGCCCATTTACGAATTTCTTGGTATTACTGTGGGAGTTAATCTTCCAGAGATGAGTCCAGAAGACAAGCAAGCTGCTTATGCTGCCGACGTTACTTTTGGAACTAACAACGAATTTGGCTTCGATTATCTGCGCGACAATATGGTATTCAGTTTAGATCAGCGTGTGCAACGACCATTGCATTTTGCGGTCATCGATGAAGTTGATTCCATTTTAATTGACGAGGCGCGCACGCCACTTATTATTTCAGGGCAAGCTGAAGAGTCTTCGGATTTGTATGGAAAAATTAATAAAATTATTCCGCAGTTAATACAACAAAAAATGTTAGAAGATCAGCAAGAAGAAGATGTTGCTGAAGAAGATCGTGGTGATTACACGCTCGATGAGAAAAATCGACAGGCTTTTTTGACTGAGCAAGGTCATCGCAAAGTCGAAAAAATTATGGTGCAAGAAGGGCTGATGCAAGAGGGTGAAAGCCTTTATGATGTCGGTAATATCATGTTAATGCACTATCTTTACGCCTCATTACGTGCTCATACTTTATTTCAGCGTGATATTCACTACATCGTAAAGAATAATCAAGTGATGATTGTCGATGAGCACACAGGTCGGCTAATGCCAGGGCGACGCTGGTCAGAAGGCTTGCATCAAGCAGTGGAGGCGAAAGAAGGGGTTGATATCCAACTTGAAAATCAAACGTTGGCGACGATAACGTTTCAAAACTATTTTCGCCTCTATCGAAAATTGTCAGGCATGACGGGCACTGCGGATACTGAAGCGTATGAATTGCAAAATATTTATGGTTTGGAAGTCGTAGTAATTCCCACTAATAAACCGATGGTGCGTAAGGATGCTGCTGATATCGTGTTTTTAACCACACAATGCAAATATGAAGCGATTGCTGAAGAAATTAAAACCCGTCATGAAAAAGGCCAGCCGATTTTAATTGGTACCGCTTCGATTGAATCTTCAGAATTAGTCGCGCAGTTTTTGCGAAAAACCGGTATTAAGTTTGAAGTTCTAAATGCTAAGAATCACGAGCGTGAAGCAAAAATCATTGCAGACGCGGGTAGGCCCGGTGCGGTGACAATAGCAACCAATATGGCAGGCCGTGGGACGGATATCATGCTGGGCGGCAATATAGAGGCTGAAATTGCTGAGTTAGAAAACCCCAATGAAGAGCAAATTGCTATATTAAGACAGCAATGGCAACAACATCACGATGCAGTATTGCAAGCGGGTGGTTTACATGTGCTAGGAACTGAACGTCATGAATCGCGTCGTATCGATAATCAGCTTCGTGGTCGTGCAGGTCGCCAAGGTGATCCGGGTTCATCGCAATTTTATTTATCTGTCGAAGACAATTTATTGCGTATTTTTGCCGGCGATCGGATGGCGATGATGATGCGTCGTTTAGGCTTAAAAGAAGGTGATGTGATCCAGCATAAATTATTATCCCGCTCGATTGAAAAGGCACAGCGTCGTGTTGAAGGCATCAACTTTGATGCGCGAAAGCATTTATTGGAATATGACGACGTTGCCAGTGACCAGCGCAAAGTGATCTATCAGCAACGTTTAAAACTATTGGAAGCTAAAGACATTGGTGACAACATTAAGGAACTACGTGTTGAGGCGATTGAGGACATGGTTACATTATTTGTGCCGCCGCAAAGTATTGAAGAACAGTGGGATATCTCAGGTTTGGAAAAGCAGCTACATGAAGATTTTGGACTGGTACTGCCAATCACAACCTGGCTTGAAAAAGATCATGGCATTACTGATGAAACATTGCATGAGAGAATTTTAGAGACTGTCGTGATCGCCTATGAAGAAAAAGAAGCCCAAATTGACCCCGAAACCATGCGTGATGTTGAAAAAAATATTATGTTGCAATTGTTGGATCATCATTGGAAAGAGCATTTGGCAGCAATGGATCAACTGCGTCAAGGAATTCATCTACGGGGTTATGCTCAAAAAAATCCCACTCAAGAATATAAACGTGAATCGTTCGAGCTGTTTACGGGTATGATGAAAAAGCTTAAATACGAGTTGGTTGCGGCATTATCCAAAATAGAAATTGCATCTCCCGAGGAATTAGCGCGTCAACAACAACATTATGAGCAAATAGCTGCGCCGCAGTTTCATTATCACCATGAAGAAATAAATGCGTTACAGCCGCAGACACAGTCAGAGGAAGTTGCAATAGCGGAAATGCCGGAAGAACTGACTCAGCAGCCCTATACACGTTTAGAACCTAAAGTAGGCCGTAATGCTCCCTGTCCCTGTGGCAGTGGTAAAAAATATAAACAATGTCACGGTAAATTATGATAATTGACGTTGCTGTCGGCATTATTGTGAACGCAACAAAACATATCCTTGTATCTCGTCGCCCAAAACATGTTCCGCAGGGTGGTTTATGGGAATTCCCTGGTGGGAAGTTAGAAAGGGCTGAAGACAGTTACGCAGCGCTTTGCCGTGAATTGAAAGAAGAAGTCAATGTTGATGTTAAGGCCGCGTGTCCATTATTAAAAGTTCAACAACATTACCCAGAAAATAAGGTTAAGTTGCATGTGTGGCAAGTGCTTTCTTATAGTGGTGTGGCGTGTGGTATGGAAGGGCAGCAGATAAAATGGATTCTGGTTGATCACATTCAGCAATTAAAGTTTCCCACGGCAAATATTGAAATTATACGTTTCTTACAACAAAATCTGTTATGATCTGAGTTTATAAATAATTTCAAGGAGTGTTTTATGAAGAAAATTATTTCATTACTTGCTGCTAGCATTTTTGCTGTATCCTGCTTTGCGTTGCCAACGGCACACTTCACTCCTGGTGAAGTATGTGACGGTAAAGCTTACTGCATAGTTGTTCATGGTGACAGCAGTCTGGAGGGTGAAACAAGGTTTTTGCAGTCCTGGTGGGTAACGCGAGATGTCACTAGCGGTCCGCGAACAGTGATGTCTGTCATCAAACCCAATACATCATTCAGTTATTACCTTTCATCCGATGAAGTTGATCCTAGTATCCGTGCTATGCGTTATGCAATCAGTAACTTGAGCGGTGAAGGACAAGAAAATTGTTATGTTTCTGATCAGGCATTGAATTTAAATCAACAATCAGTGAAACATTATATCACAATTTATAAAGACTCAGGTGTATATAAGTGTAAGGCGCATTAATGATTCAATCCTAAACCATGATCCCCACATTTAAATAATTCAAATCTACCTAAATGTGGGGGCTTAATCTAAGCATTTTTATTACGCGAGACGAATCAAGCTGATATGCCAGAAATCGTGATCCAACTGCCTTTTCTAGGCTAAAATAAAATTCTGAATTTTGTATTTTCCCAGAAGAATTAGAGGCGGCAGCAATTTAATAAGAAAGGTATGTCTTGTTCAAGTCGTTTAGTTTCTTGGGTATTTAATGCTAGAAAACGAATCACCAAGCGATGTTTGCCCGCACTAATCTCAGGGTACGCTTTGAGTTTAGTGGGTAGTGTGATTCGGATCAATTGGCAATCCGGATTATCGAGCGATTGCTGAAATAGTCCTGCTGAGGCGGTAACTTCTTGAGGTATTGAACTATCACGTGTGATTCTTAAGATAGTGCGTATCGCCTTATTAAGATAAGTAATTGAATTTGACCAGTTTTCCAAATCTATAATGCGATCATCAGGAGATTGCTTTAGCCATAGCGCGTAGGCAGGGCAATTAAAGCTGCATGGTCCGCAAGGATTGTATAGTAGTGAGCGAACCTGTTTTAAGAAGCTGTTTTTGAATAAGTTATCTGCTATTTTTTCTTTAGTAGATTCAAAATGATAAATTAATTTATCCAGTAATTTTAAAAACACTTCAAGTTTTTCTAAATCAACCTGGGGTGCACGTTTCAGTTGTGTTAAGGTGGCGGTTTGTTGGCGTAATGTTTTAGTGAGCTTAGATTTCAGATCGGGACGATCGATGACAGTTAATATTCGTAGCAGCGAAAACAGCGTTTGCTCGCTGTCGGTTGGTGAGTGTAAGTGTAAATGATGTTCAACGGTTAATAACAAATGTTCCAAACGTAGGCACATCCGTATGTGCTCATTCATTGGTTGTTCGTAAGTTATGGTTTGCTGAGCCACTGTACAATTTTCCGCGTTTTTGTATCTATCATACTGTCACAAGGTTGTTAAGACTAGTTTATTGTTAAGCTCAGTACTCTTCAACTCATTTCGATAAGCGACGGTATTTTTTATCCAAGGCTTTTACAGCAGAAATCAGCTCGCTCTTTCCTTTGTCATTGTAAATGACATCATCAGCCAGTGCCAAACGTTGTTCTCGATTAGTTTGAGTTTGGATAATATCATGAATTTGATCTGTTGATAAATGATCTCTTTGTGCTACTCTCGCAACTTGTAGCGGATAGGGGGCGTCAACCAACAAGATGCGATTCAACAGTTGCAGCGATTTAGATTCTTGCTTCAATAACGGAATTACCACAATACAATAATGGGACTGCTTAGTCTCCCTAATTTGGCATTTTATTTCTGTGCGGATCATTGGATGCAGTAAATTTTCGAGCCATGCGAGTTGCGTTTTATCTTCAAAGACTTTGTCGCGCAGTTTCGCCCGGTTTAACGTCCCGTTTGTGCTGATGAAGCTCTCTCCAAAATGGGTAATAATAGAATTAAACGCTGTTGTTTTGGGTCGCGTGATTTGGTGGGCAATTTCATCGGCATCAATAATCGGCACACCTAAGTCTCGAAAAATTTTGGCTATCGTGGTTTTGCCACTGCCGATACCGCCGGTCAAACCCACAACTAGCATAATTTACTCGGTATTAATGTTGTGTGAAAACAAATATCCATTGCAAAAGAAATGGCCCACATATTGCGGATACAAGGCCGCCGATCGCCAGAAAAGGGCCAAAAGGCATTGGTGTTCCTCTACGCATTTTTTTAAAAAACAATAATACGATTCCGCTGGCCAATGCGATGACAATTGCTAGTAGCAAAATATTGATGGCGGTAATAGCGCCGAACCAGGCGCCCAACATAGCAAACATTTTGAAGTCACCGTGGCCCATGCCTTGACGCTTGCGAATAATGGCATAAAAATGGCTGGGCAACCATAAAATCAAGTAAGCAGCCGCGGCTCCTAATATCGCATCGGTAGGGATTGTAAACGTATTCCAGATATTAAGTACCAAACCGAGCCATAAAATCGGAATGGTGATATTGTCAGGTAGCAGCTGATGTTTTACATCAATAAAAAATAGTACGATCAGTGCATAACTGAGAATACTGGCCGCAACTGCTTGTAATGAAAAGCCGTAGTGTATAAAACTGATAACAGTTAAGAACGCTGCAAACATTTCTACGAATGGGTAAATAAAAGAAATTTTTTGATGGCAGTTGTAGCAATGCCCTCTCAATAGTATAAAACTGATCAGTGGTATGTTATCACGCAGTCGCAGTGGTTTTTTGCAATGAACGCAGTGAGAGCGTGGCAAAAATAGATTATAGGTTACATGTTGTTTGGGGGCTAGTTTCAAGTGCTCACGACAATCAATATCCCATTGACGAAATAGCATCAGTGGAATTCTCACAATAAATACATTTAACAAACTACCGATACATAAGCCAATTATACAAACAATAATGATAATGATAGTAAAATAGTGCTGTGGTAATAAATGTGGGGATGGGATCATCATGATTACAAAGTGGCACCTAAAGTAAAAACGGGCAGATACATCGCTACGACAATAGCACCGATTAAGCATGACAATGCTACCATGACAGTAGGTTCAAGGCAATTCAGCAGAGTATCGAGGCGTTTTTGCAGATGCTGTTGCGACAAATTGGCTGCGTGAACTAATGTTTGTGGTAAGCGGCCAGTTGCAGACCCAATACTCACAAACTGCAATACCGCCGCACCAAACAATCCAGTCTGTTTCATGGCTTGTTCCAACGGTTGTCCTGCTTCGATATAAGTCAGTATGGCGCGTAATTTTAACTGAATAGTTTGATTTTTGATAACATTGTTGCTGAGTTGAGTTGCATTGATGAGTGGCATATGTACTTCTAGCAACAGCGTCAGCAGATTTAGCCATAAACTCACTTCAAATGCTTTGATGGTGGTGCCAAGCCATGGTATACGAATGAGAATAGCTTGGAACCACCTTGTGACCTGAGAATTTGTGCGTTGCAAAGTAATGACTATCACAATGAGTATCGCAAGCGCACCAAAAATTCTCGGACTGTGTTGCTCGATAATATGAGCGATGTTGACCACTGCTGCTGTAAAAGCAGGTAATTGATTTCCGGATTGAGCAAAAATGCCTGCAAATTGTGGAATAATAAAGTGGATTAATCCAAAAGAAACACACAAAAATACAATCAATATAAATAATGGGTAGCGTAATTTTTTGGTTATTGTTTTTGTGAAATTGTATTTTTGAGTTTCTATTTTTATGATTTGCGAAATAGATTTGATTAAAATACCCGACCGCTCGCCTGCATCAATCAGCATAATATGTTCATGAGAAAATAATTTGGGATAATGCTTTAATGCGGAGGCTAGCGATTGGCCTTGCGCCAGTAATTCTCTGATTTTAGAGATAACGTTTTTTAAGTTTGACGGATCCGCTTGAGACAATTGCAGTGCCTGATCCAAGGGAATGTTTGATTGCAATAATAATAGTAACTTTTTGTAAAAATCAATGACGTATTTTTTGTTATTGGGAGAAAATTGAAAACGATAAGTCCGCTTCACCGACAATAAGATTATATTTTTTTCATCGAGTAGATTTGTTAAATCTATTTTATTATTTGCATGATCTTCACCTGCTTGCAATTCACCAGTTATGGTTACACCGCGCCATTTGAATAAAGCCATTTTTAAATATCCTCCTGCGATGATAATACACGGTTAATTTCAGCTTGGTCGGTGATCTTTAAATTCAACTGCTGTTGGGCTGCTTGTGCCAACGTAGTGATACTGTGTTTTGATATATAATTATCGATATGGTTTTTCGCCGCATTGTGCATAATGATACTTTGTAATGCATTATCAACGATCAGGAGTTCAAAAATACCAATTCGACCACTGTAACCCTCGTGACAGACGGCGCAGGCACTTGTCTTATTATCACAACGGGTACAGCGCTTGCGAAGTAACCGTTGTGCTAACACCAAACGCAGCGAATTACAAATATCGTGTGTCGCAATGCCTAAATTTTGCAAGCGTATGATTGCTTCAGCAGCACTGTGAGTATGTAGTGTTGATAGCACTAGATGCCCAGTCTGTGCCGCTCGTATTGCGATAGCCGCGGTTTCAAAATCACGTATTTCCCCCACCATAATGATGTCGGGATCTTGACGTAAAAAAGTGCGTAATGCTGTTGGAAAATCCAAACCTAAATCATGCCGTGTAGCTACTTGATTGATACCGTCGAGAGAAATTTCTACGGGATCTTCGATTGTCATGATATTTTTTTGTTGGTTGTTTAATGCTTGTAGCATCGTGTACAGAGTAATTGTTTTACCGCAACCCGTTGGACCCGTGACTAAAATTAATCCGTGTGGAATAGCAAGGGCATTTGAAAGCTGTTTTCGTTGTAATTGGTTTAATCCTAATTCGGAAAATTGTAATAATCGTGTATGTGGATAAAGTAATCTCAACACAATTTTTTCACCGTATAAGGTTGGGCAACTACTAAAACGACAGTCTCTTGAAATTCCTGTGGCTGTTCGAAAGTAGAATCGCCCTTCTTGTGGTAAGCGTTTTTCAGCAATATCGCATTGTGCTAGGATTTTTAAACGCGCAGTTATTGCGGCGTGACTTGAAATAGGTAGAGTGGTTAAAGTCATTAAAATACCATCCACTCTTGCCCGAACTTCGAAAACCGATTGTCTCGGTTCGAAATGAATATCCGAAGCGAGACGATAAATTGCATCGGTGAGTAAGGTGCTTACCATTAAGATAATATCAGTGGTTGTTTGTCGGTAAATTGTGGTTGCCACATATCGATTGCTGATTAAACAAAAATATTGGTAGGGCAAAAAAGAGATACGGTAAGTCTTTCCCGTTGCAAAACCAATAGTTTCAACGGACTTTAATGCACTGGGATCGGCTATAAGCACATGAGTGCTATCTACTAACAGTGCAGTATATCCCATAATTAATGAGTATAATTGATGTTGAGAATCAACAGCGAAAAGCCGTGATTTGAAATTGTGCTGCATTTCTTTTTTAAAATACTGGGCACAAAATGCAGCAACTTTGTGATCGCAAATAATGTTTTCACGCACTAAATAGTCCAATAATGGGGTTTGAGATTGTATCGCCTGCTCTGTGGCAAAGTTGAGTTGCTTGATTGGCAACGCATGAGTTTCTCTTAATATTTGTGATAATAGAGATTCAGTTTGCATAGCCGGCTTCCACCCCACCTCCAGAAGTTTCCCAAACGAGACTATCATTTGCTATTGTTGGAGAGAGTTGGTAATTGTCTTCTGCTGTGATGCCATATTTATTTTTAGGTGTAATGGTAATTACGCCTTTTTCTACGGTGATCTTGGCGATCATGCTATGCTCAGAGTCTGCGTCTACTACCGCAGGGACGCCGTTACTCCCTGCATTGCAATTATCTAAATTGTTAGAGATTTGGTAGCATTCCTCAACACCAATTTTATAAGGGGCGGTCGCCTGAACAATTTCAGTGTAATGTGCGCGACGCATATAAGTGCGGTAAGAAGGAACGGCAATAGCCACCAGTATACTGATGATAGCAACTACTACCAACATTTCGAATAATGTAAAACCGTATTGTTTCATGTTGATCCTGTAACGTTAGCATGATGATTTCACCACGTTATAGACCAACTTCAATGACGATACAATATTGCGGGTTGTATTAAATACGAGCTATTTATAAAAAAGTCTAATTTGTCGCTACGCAAAATTTAGAGAATCCTTTCCCATAGTGCAGTTTATCATCCTTTATTGTCGGGTAGTATTTTCAACGGCCTAAGATGATGAGCTTCTCATTGATGGTGGATCTTCAGGCTGCAATTTTAAGGGACTATTTGTCTGAGTTGGTGGATCAGCTTCAACTACAGAGGGGAAAAATTTTCCCTTGGTATCGCGTGGTGGTCTCGGGGTGCCGGGACGTTTTTGGTGGCTAGGCCAACAGCAACGAAAAAGACCAAAGCAACTGCACAGGTAAGCAAGAAAAGAAAAAAGCGACCATGAGGGTTGTTTTACAGGAATGGCCACTATGCGGGCATTTTGTGCTTTATTATTGGACGTGAGAAGAAGTTTGTATTGCGTTTCAGAAATTACGATACTCTGTGTAAATTTTGATGATGTGTTGTTGTCAGTAACGGTGCAAAATTCTTTGTATTCAATATTACCATTTTCAGTGGTATTTAATTCAATTTTGTCCAGTTTGACTATAATTTGTCGATTATCGTTTGTTGCTACGCTGAATATTTTAGAAAAAACACCCGCATAAGTTATGAAATTTTCGCAAGTTTCACTTATGATATCATCTTTTGGAGTAATACTGCCTGTCTGGGTCTGCAGACTGAAAGCGTTTTTTTGTATTTCTATTTGCTCATTAAAGAATGGAGGTTCGAGTGATGCACCATTAACAATAATTTCCAATTGGCAACTGTCACAGTTCTTAAGATCGAAGTGATCTTGCTTGAGTACATCGAAGTGACTTTGAAAAGAATTTTCATCACTAACTCCAGGAAGTTGTTGAATAGCTCTGTTCTGAACGGCGCCACGATACACACCATAAAATAATTCACGCATTGATATTACCTTTATTTTTTTCTTTATCTTAGTCAGTCGATCAAGCAATGTACACATGATGCCGTTATTATCTTTGCATATAATGCCGACTTAAGGTTTCTCATCGCCAAAATGGATTGATCAACCGTTAGTACTTATATTTCTAAGGGGGCTGTCGAAATTCTTGTCTAAGCTTATTCTTCGGATTCAGGGGGGCTAATTTTACGCTACAAAAAATACCTCAATCTTAAATTCGATTGTGTATTTTTTATTCTGACAGTGGCGTGATGCGCCGCCATGATTTAATATATCATCAGGCATTACTGACTTCTGTTTTAGAGTTGGTTTGAATGCTAATTTTAAAATTAGGTAATTAGAGCCAAGGGAAAAGAATAAGTCAACTTGAAGAATTCTTCAAGCTAAATCGACTATTTTTTTATTTTTAGTACGAAAATAATAAATCGGGTGAGTTTTGAACAGTGAATGAGCAAATTAAAAATTTGAGTTATTTGGAAAAAAGATTGCTGCAACTGTGTGGCGAAAAAAAAATGCAAAAAAAAGATATCAGCGAAAAAACAAAAAATGCCCCTAAAGGAGAAAGAGCCGCTGCAATTGATTCTCTAATTGAGAAAGGTCTGTTAGATTTTACCAAAGTGACTAACAAGCTCACCCAGCGTCCAGTCACTTTCTACTTTCTCACTGAGAAGGGTAAAAAATATCTTCAAGAATTTGAAAGTTGGTTGGACAGAATTTGATAATTCTTTTCAACGAATGCTGAACAATGAGATCGTCGGGTGTGCAGTCGCATCAAATTGTCACACTAAATAAGCCCACTCGACGTGTTCGAAAAATTGACTGTAAAATATAACTTACAGTATCATTACCGATAATGATTCCTATTTTCAACAAAGCCATTCCTTTCATCAACGCAAATTGCGATTTCATACTCGTGGGGGCTTTATGCCATTAACCCAGTCCGATATTTTGCGTTACACGCGCCAGTTGCCGGTAATTGGTTTGGAAGGCCAGTCTCGGTTGGCATGTGCCAAGATTTTATGTGTGGGTGCGGGTGGTTTAGGCGCGGCAGTATTGCAGTATTTAGCGGCCTGTGGTGTGGGTACTATTGGCATTATTGACGGTGATACGGTCGAATTATCTAATTTGCAGCGTCAAGTTATCTTCCATGAGACCGACTGTGGGCAAAACAAAGCCGAATGTGCGAAAAATCATTTACAAGCATTGAATGCGACGATAGGTTATCACGTTTATCCTCAATTTTTGACCCTCGATAATGCAGATTTATGTGAACAATACGATTTAATTGTCGATTGCAGTGACAATTATGCGACAAGATATCTAATTAATGACCTTTGTATCCGTTATAACAAGCCATTAATTTCTGCAAGTATTTATCAATTCGAAGGTCAGCTAGGGGTATTTAATTATAACGATGGTCCTTGCTATCGTTGCTTGTATGAGTCGCCGCCGCCAGAGGATTTAACGCCAAATTGTGCTGTTGCTGGTGTTTTAGGTGTTTTACCTGGGGTTATGGGATGTTTGCAAGCCACTGAAGTTATAAAGATAATTTTGCGTAAACCAAAAATACTGAGTGCAACCTTATGTCTATATGATGCGTTGCAAGCGCAAACTAAAACCTTTTCGATAGCCAAAAACCCGGCATGTCCAGCGTGTGTGCAACATAATCCTCTGAGCATTTTCATTCCAGAGCAGCTACCACAACAGAGCGAAATCGATGAAATTACGCCTCAGCAGCTTAATGAGTGGATTAATAGTGGGCAACAGATTCTGCTGCTTGATGTACGACAAGCTTATGAGCGAGAAATTTGCCATATCGGAGGTCTTCATATCCCAATGCCAGAATTAGCGCGGCGTCATAGTGAAATTGCTAAAGAGCAGCCGATTATTGTGTATTGTAAAAGTGGCAAACGGAGCCAACGTGCAGTGTATTTGCTGAAAAAACAAGGATTTAAGAAGCTATTGAGCCTTAAGGGGGGTATTTTGGCGTGGCATCGAGACGTCGATGCCCGCCTTCGCATCTACTGATTATTCAATCTAGAAAAAGCAGTTGAGGCGCCTGAATAGCTCACTGAAACAACACCTGCTAAAAGCAAAGCAGAATATTCGTTTGATCAACATAAGCTGATGATTATTCTGTTCCTAATATCAGTTTTGACTCTGGCGATTAGCGAGTTCGCGGGCTAGAGTTTTGAGTTGTTGGCTGTGAAGATGGCAGTTGGTCGTCAGGATTTTGCAGCAGTAGAAGAGGTCCTTCTGGAAGCAGATATTCCCGTCGTAGCCTTCTTGCTAATAAATAGTTGTGACAGTAAGGACCTAACCAGCAGGTACAGCTTGTGAGCACGCAGACACTGCCAAAAGTAATTAACCCTATTTTATACCGACTATCTTTAGCCGTTAAACCGGCTAAAAGAGAAATTATACCGACAGCCAATGGTGTATTTGAGAGAAAAAGTTTCAGACTATTATTTTCTCTCATGTGAGGCTCTCTATTTTTTTAACATACGGATTATGAGAATCGGCTTTCAATAACACTTTTGATGCCGTCGGGTACATACAATTTTTCTCTGGGTCGAGTCGCTTTTTCATTGATACAGGTAATTGTGAATACTGCAGTAAGAATTATCTTATCATTTTTTTCAAGGTGAATTTGTTGGTAAATTTCAAATTTAACGTGGCTGTTGATGAGGCGTGGTTCGCAGCTCACGTAAAATTTGTCGTTGGGTTTCAAAGGGTGTTTGTAACTCACATCGGATCTCAGTACCACCAAGTTCCGCCCATTTTTAGACCATTCACTGAAATTGATACCGCAGGATAACGCCCACTGGTGCCGCGCATGGGTGAGATAAACAAAGTAGTTGGCATTGTTCACTATCCCTTGAATGTCTATTTCGTTATCGCGAACTTCAAAATGTGTTTTGTGAACTTGCATGGAATTAATTCTTTAGATATAAAACTCTTAGATATCAGTTAAGTTTAACAGCTTAGCGTCATCATCATCAAGCCGCGGGCACCTCCTCATCTTAAATAATGAGATTTACTGTGGGAAATTTCTTACAAAAATTGCATCACTTAGAGGATACTCATAAGGAATCCGTATGGGTATATTGTCTCCAATGACAGTAATTGGTCTTTAAAGAGAGAATCATCAAACGGAATACCAATTACGAATTACCAAATTTAAAAGCGATTAATATTTTCGAAAGCTGACTTTCGAAAGGAGTTGATGATTATGTTTTATCCAAACATTGCGCCTTTTTTTTGCTATCCTTCCATCGTAGTAATTTTACAGTCTCCTCATCTACGTAAGCTAGTTGTAAGTGCGCGTAGGAAGTGGCCTACGGTAACCGCAGGGAATATCGATAATCTCATCAGGCTTATTCAGCAACATCATACTGACTCGCTTGCTTCTAGGGTGCTAAGTTTTTTTGGCTATACCAATAGCACTTCGGTAGTTGTTGTTGAAAACGATCAGCAAGCAAAAATTGTGCGTCAAGCTACGGTCGGTGTTGAGGTAGTCATTTATGAGCCCTTGGAAAATGGATCTAAGCAGCAGCTTCAGTGGCTTACTAAAAAAATAAATTATGCGGCTCGTCGAGTGAGACGAAAAAATAATTTTCCTCAAGTGGCTACTAAAAAATCCAACACGAGTTCACAATGTTATAATTCGCAGCAAAAACCAGCTTCAGAATTCAGTGGTAAACGACTCGTCCTCACCTTGATAACAACAATATTTACGGCTTGTGTGACCATTGGACTATGGGTGAAGTCAAACAACAATTCAATTGATTTGTATAAAGCTAAGCAAGCGATTGCATTAATGGATGAAAAAGAGAGTGAAAGGAAAAAAATTAATGATGCCATCATCAACATTAGAAAATATCAGTATATGATTCAACGGCTCAGTGCCTCAATGACGCCAAAAAATTTAGCAGACCTTAGATCAAAAGAAATAGCCAGTCGGTACCAGCTTATTCAGAGTGCAGCAAACGGTGAAAGTGTTTTATCGCCAAATACGATGCATTTAATCAAAAATTATATTAGAAAGTTGCCGAAAAATGAAAAGCATTACGCTGTTTTCGATAATCAACTGAGATATGAGGAAGCAAAAATTAATAATAGTATTATAAAAAATGTTTGTAAAACACAAATCAACTATGATCGAGTAATTGCAAAAATTAAGATAAAAGATAAGTTTAATCAATATCAGTGTAGTTAAGATAATAGGATTTTTTATTTTTTTAAAAGACTATGATGTCATTATAGTCACAGCCATCCTCGATCTTTCATTCCTGCAATTAATACAACAAAGGATGGCCCGATATCTTTTTGAGCATGGAGTGCGATTGTTTGCTTTTTCATCAGCAGTTGATAATATAATAGAGAGTCTAAATTAGTTAGGCACGGAGATTGCAAAACCGCAATCCCTAAAGCATGTTGTGAAATCGCATACAGCAAATACTAAACTTAACGGACATATTCTCAGTATTGTTCAATGTATTGTGATGCTCAGGTTGATATACGATGCGCGCAGATACAAAAAATGCCAAAACTCTTCACCAAGTCACCAATGATTTAGCCGGTGAACTTAACGCGCTTGATGAAATGCTTGCAACGTTACCCTCGCAAGATTCTTCAGTAACTGCTTCAAGTGGTAGTATTGCTAAATCCGCTGCACATTTTTTGAAAGCATTATCCACAGTTGCGTCTATGAACATTACTGCTGGGCTGATACTGTCAACAATGTATCGTGGTGAGTTGATCCCTGAGCCATTGCGTGATTTGCAGAATCGGGCCAAAAAGTCATTCCGTATAAAAGTGAACATTGATAGCCGTTACAATTGTTCCATACCACTTGTTAAAACGCCTAAAGACTTTCTAGCTGCCATTTATTATCTATTTGCGATGATGAAAGTATTACAATCTAGTGGGGCGCATGCGACTATAGTTAACGAAGGCTATTCGAATCATGAGGGATTTTTAGATCGTAAACCACGTACGCTGACAGCATTATCCATTCTATTTGTACAATTGATTCAGTACTTGCAGCAAAATTTTTCAGAGTTGCAGACACAGAAGCTCCAGCCGCAATATAAAAAAATATTTGCTGCTCTCCCAGAGGACATTAAAGAACATCGGATCACAGAACAGTTGAAAATTGTTCCGCGTTATAAAGAAAATCAGCTGGCCACACAGTTTAGTCGACTGAGTCAAGGCGATCAAAACGCCTATTTTAATAGTATCAGAAGCGATTCAAGACAACCACCATCGGAATCAGAGGGTATTAACCAGCCATTAAATTTTTGGCAAATTGCATTTGAAGCACATCGCCACGACCAAGAAGAAAGGTTTACTGCCCCCCTTGAATACTATGAACTGGGCCGCGCAGAAAGTCAGCGTAGAAAGGAGGCCAACCTGAATCGTGTTAGGAATACCCTAGCATTGGCTCCATTTTTTGACGTATTACAGGATTCTTTTTCATTGAGTTTTGCTGATTCAGTAAATGAAAATACCTTCGAAAATGGCCGAGAACGCTATTTATCCGATAAGAAGTCGCGTCTTGAGAAGATGAAATATGACAATCCTCAGTTATCAAATGATGAAATAGACAGCTATTTTGCCAGGGTTACACCTCAGGCGCATTACTACCTAGGGCTGTTTTCAAAAATATATCAAGCGCTTGATAAAGAGCTTAAATTCAATAATACCCTACCTACGCTATCAAAAACTATTCATGAAACCGTTGCTGCTGCCAATAGGTTACCGCAACAGTGTGAATTTTCTACGAATTGGGGGCTTTTGCAAGCGACAATTAATAAAGTTGATTATCGTATTACAGCAATTCGGACTCTGAAAAAAATTGCGCAACAATTGTCTCAATGTGATGATTCAAGATGTTATCAGGAAATCATCACAGCTATGGGTGATGCTGATTCAGTAGGTGACAACCATAGGAAAGTTGATTATCAAAAATTGCACCGGCAGTTATCATTTAGGCAGCAACAGCAAACAATCGAAGTATCAAACAGGTCAAGAGAGCAAGTGATGAAAACCGCACTCAGTGGAGGGGTGATGGCCTTCGGTATGGGCATGGGTTATTGTTGGTTGCCGCTTGCTGTGGTAGGTGGTATATGGCTTGCACAACCCGGCTCCCCCAAAAGCTCCCCTCAGAATGATGATATTGCTACTGAAAAACTTCAAGCATACAACTGTATTACGACTGCGATAGAAACTGAAACTCGCGCTCTCAATGGTATTGTAGGGAAAAAGGTTTTTGAGGACAAACATTTTATTCCCTTACCCTCCTCAAAAATCAATAAATTAACGCCCTCGAGCATCCGATATGGAGTATTTTTACAGTTAACTCGGCAGTACGTTAAATCAATTTTACAGCAAACTTTGTATCATCGTTCAAGTTGGTTTTATTTTTTTATGGACTATTTTACTAACTGTCCGACTTCGAAAATTCTTGATGTGCTTACCCCGCTCGCCAAAAGCCTTGAGTGCTTGCAGGTAAAAAATGTTGCAGGGCGTAGAAATTTCCAAAAGATATTGAATAAGGCAGAAAAAGATTTAAGCGGTATTAAAAACATTCAACCCTATATGCCGGGAATTCAATCGAATAATACCACTATTGCTGCTAGAGAAGGGACTAAAACTGGAAGACGTGTACACCGACTATTTTCAATTTTTAAAAGTGCAACCTCCTCTTTTGTTAACATTGATCACAGAGATTCAGGCTCTGATACTACTGTCGCACCCTCCGCCTAAAAATATCTAGACCATAATTTAATCTTGCCTTAATGTATTTGCTTTAAAATAAAACAGCAGAGAGTGGGGTTGCTGCATAATACAGAATTTTGACCTAGAAAAAGCCGTTGAATGCCGTTAAATGGTGTAACCGATTGATTGAGATCGCGTAATACAAATTATCCCAGTCACTTTGTGGGTGACGAGAAGAATTTTTGTATAGCGAGATGAATCAAGAGGGTGCCCCAGAAATTGTGATCCAGCTGCTTTTTCTAAATTTAAATCAATGATATAGGATAACTCCCGCAGGATACAGGGCCCAAATTAGGGGCGCATCATGAAACGACCTGCTAAGTCAACGCAAAATCCACGCTCGCTTAATACGATATTCTCATCTCCAGAAATTAAATTAGCCTTCAAGGACGCGATTGAAGACTACCAATTGCAACGATTGCAAAAAGAGGATAAGCATGAAGCAATTGCGGCAGTACCTAAACTGTTGCTAGTGGAATCGTCTCGATATAATCTAGAAAATATTTCCAAAGAAATCGATGCGACTGTTCGATCTGCTAGCGAAGGATGGGATGCCTTGTTTAATATGCCAAACGAGGAGGCAAGCACCCTCGCTGAAGAGGTGGATAAACGTAAAAACCAAGACCCATTTACGCAACATGTCACTCAAGACCCTGCATTATTTACTGCAGAATATGGTATTGCTATGCTTGCTGGAGTGGTGCGTCGGTTATTTCAAACAGTTCGTGACACCAACCATCAATATGTTGACTTTCTATTGATGCAAATGTTGCGCTTGGATGAGAGCTTAAGAAAATTTCGTACGAAAATGGGATTGACTGTTCTTGAGGCTGAGTCGCAAAAACAACGCCATTTGAAACTGTTGCATAATCATGGCAGTCATTTACCAACTGTAACGTTACTGGGACGTTCAATAATTCGTGGTTTGTTTGGCCCTAAAAATTCATCGGTGAGTGTTCAGAAAACAAAAAAAAAACTTAACCAAAAACAGTTAAATGGCTGGACAACGCAATACCGAGATCAAATATTACGCATTATACGATTGCAATTAAGCTTTACTCGGTATGAAGCAGAAGACAAAGACTCAGCCCTCAAAAAATCGATCATAGAGAAACAAAAGCGCTTAGTTTCTGGATTGAGTTCAATTTATCAGGGTAGTCGTCGCTATACGAAATTTTTTGGACTATTGCTTTTTGCAGCAGACGCAGTAACTAGTGCGGCTGAGATTTCTGCCACAGGGACAGGGCTCGTTTTTGGGTTGCCTTTGCTGCCGGTTTTGTTGTATGCCGTGAGCCGCGCTTTTAGCAAAAAACCCTCAGAAAAAGCATTAAAAAAACAACTAATTTTGGAGTCGAGCATTACCACGATCGCTATTAATAAGACATTTGATGTGTTTGACGACATGCTTAAAGCACAGTTGAGTTGCTTCGATCGAATCATTAAACCATTTCATAGGCAGATACCGGGAACTACTATTGGGAATGGATTATTTGCAAATATGAATGTGGTACCCAGTGATCAAAGCTATATTAGCCTTCATAAATTTAGGCGTTGTACAGTTTCAGCGATATCAAACGTTGTCAGTGGTGTGATGCTGGTGCAATCGGTATATCGCCCGTTGATGTTGTTTACTCAGTATTTGGGATCAGGTGCATTAGTTGGCCCCCTAGCTGTACCCATTACACTGGGAATTGGCTTGGGAATTGGTTTGGTGATGATGATTTATGGAGTTTCTGCCATTATCAATGCTAAAAAACCTTCACAGCAGCTGAAAGATAGCATGACTAAACTATCTGAACTTGAGCAACGTAATTGCTATTTAGAGCAACGGATACAAAAAATTTATCATGACATGAAACAAAGGCCCGATGTCACTCCAGAGTTATTATCAGCGTTTAAGCCACTTACGTGTGATATGTCCGAACGTTTTTATTCTCGCTTTGATACGACACCCGCTACTCATCTAACTTACACAAAAAAAAGTTTAAACAGAGTTTGGTTTGGTGTCATGGGGGCCGCTATGGGTGCTTCACTAACAAAAATTATTTTTGGTGTCGGTGGAATGATCGCTATTTCCAATCCAATTGCTTTTATTGCTTTATTGGTTGTGTCAGGAGTGGTTCTGGGAGCTTTTAAAGCCTATGAATATCATAGCCGTAAAATGGATCATAACGAAAAATCACGTACAAAACATATAGTGACGCGCCTGCATGGGGCAAAAAAATATAACAAATTTCTCAAAAAGCAGTTTGTTCATAAAGCCAAAATGATCAATGCATTTGCCAAAGCCAGCTCAAGCGTAGATTTCAATGACTGCAAGACTGGGTTCGCGGTTTCTCGATAATAACAAGCGGGCCCATTCCCTTCGCTTTTATTTTTGCCGTTTACGTAGGGGTGGCGTATTCTTATCTTTATTTTACGTTCTCAAGTTTTTGCAAGGGCGATAATCTCGTCCCAAAAACGCTGCTTTTTCTAGGATTATTGGATCTGCGTTGGGTAAAATGATCAGTACTGTAGCAATTGAGTGAAAATAAATTCTAGCTTAGTGCTTGTTTTTGTTTTTCAATTACATCGTTGATACCTTGTTTGGCAAGTTGTAATAGGGTTTGTAGTTCTTCAAAAGAAAAAGCAGCATTTTCTGCCGTTCCTTGAATTTCAATGAATTGATTTTCATCGGTCATGACAATATTCATATCCGTCTCTGCGGTAGAATCGAGGACATAATCTAAATCTAAAATAGGCTTACCATTGTGAATGCCCACTGAGATGGCGCCAACAAAATGACGCAGTGGATCCGTCTTCAGAATGCCTTGATGTTGTAAGTGACGCAGTGCGTCAATCACTGCGACGCACCCGCCATTGATAGCGGCAGTTCGCGTGCCACCATCTGCTTGGATGACGTCACAATCGACCACGATAGTAAACGCACCGAGTTTTTTTAGATCGAGCATGGCACGTAAAGAGCGTCCGATAAGACGTTGGATTTCTTGTGTACGTCCCGATTGTTTGCCTTTAGCAGCTTCACGATGAATGCGTTCGTGGGTTGACCGGGGTAACATGCCGTATTCAGCAGTAAGCCATCCGCCTTGATGTTTGTCTTTCATCCACCGAGGCACCCCTTCCAGGATACTGACAGTACAGAGTACTCGGGTGTGTCCCATGGAAACTAGTACAGAACCTTCGGCATGTTGGGTGTAATTTCTCTGAAAATGTAAATCGCGTAATACGTTTTGTGCTCGTTGACGTTGTTGCATGTCAGCCTCGTTGAACTTTTAAAGAGACAACACATATATCATAAATCCACCATAGGTATAAGAGCCTATGCTGCAGGGTTGTTTAGCTGTGTTATGATAAGAGTTACTGATTTTATGCCAACAGGTTTGCTTAATGATTCATAGTATGACTGCTTTTGCGCGGTGTATGCGTTCTGAAAATTGGGGTGTGCTGACTTGGGAGTTGCGTACAGCCAATCATCGGTTTTTGGAGATAATAATTCGTTGTCCCGAAGTATTGCGTGAGCTTGAAGTGGAGATGCGCGATACCGTCAAAAAGCATATCAAGCGCGGTAAGTTGGAAGCGAGCCTGAATTACTTGCCTGGAGCAGCAGCACCACTGGAAATGACAGTGAATTCCAGTGTAGTGCGCCAGCTGGCAAGTGCTCAAGCTGAAGTAGCTAAGATGTTTCCTTCCAATCAGATCAATACGCTTGATATTTTAGCATGGCCAGGTGTGCTGCAAAATTTGCAAAAAAGTTCTGTTAGTATGCAGACAGCAGCATTGGAATTATTGAACGAAGCGTTGCAACACTGTTTAGTGAGTAGGGCACGAGAAGGCGAGAGCATTAAACAATTTATGTTGGCGAGATTGCAATCTATAAAAACGCAAATAGCATCGATAGAAATACAAATTCCACATACGATTAAAAATTACCAAGCAAAGATTGCAAATCGTTTTAATGAGTATGCTAGGTTAGCTGAAAAAAACACGGTAATTAACGAAGAGCGTTTAGAGCAAGAAATTTTGTGGTTAGTGCAGAAAGGTGATATCAGTGAGGAATTGCAACGACTTAAAACACATGTCTCAGAAGCAGAACGAGTTATTATGGAAGGTGGTGTAGTCGGGCGGCGAATAGATTTTTTGATGCAGGAATTAAACAGAGAAGCAAACACCTTGGGCAGTAAATCAAGCGATTGCACTATTTCACAAGCAGCAGTTGAGCTGAAGGTATTAATTGAGCAAACTAGAGAGCAGGTGCAGAATATTGAGTGACAATCATAAGGCGAATTTGTTTGTTGTGTCAGCACCCTCAGGTGCTGGTAAAACTAGCTTAGTGCGTGCGTTAGTTACTAAAGCAAGCGATATTACTATCTCTGTTTCACATACCACGCGCGCGCCACGTCCAAATGATCATGAAGGTAAAGATTATTTCTTCATTAATAAATTGCGCTTTCAGCAAATGATAGCCGCCAAGGAGTTTCTAGAACACGCCGCCATTTATGGTCATCATTACGGCACTGAGAAAGCTTGGGTTATGGAACAATTGCGAATTGGAAATGATGTTGTTTTAGAAATCGATTGGCAAGGCGCACGCCAAATCCGCCAACTTTTTCCGCCAGCCTTGCTAATTTTTATATTACCGCCCTCTGCTGCAGTACTGCGGCAGCGTTTAATTGCCAGAGGTCAGGATGACATCGAAGTGATCGAAAAGCGGTTGTCATTAGCGCAACAGGAAATGGCGCATTATCGAGAATTTGATTACCTAGTGGTTAATGATGATTTTGACCATGCCGTTTTGGATTTGGTTTCTATCGTGCATGCCGAACGCTTGCAAACGAATGTGCAGCAACAAAAGCTTCGTTCAGTGCTGGCAGAACTAACGAAAAAGCAGTAATATCTTATGTTGGTCCAAAAAACAAAGAGGCTTGACTGGCATGGCACGAGTTACTGTGGAAGATTGTTTGCAACATGTTGAAAATAGATTCGATTTAGTATTAAAAGCAGCAAAACGTGCGCATCTGCTTGAGATGGGTGGCGCGGAAGCAATGGTTGAATTAGATAATGATAAACCCGCTGTGATTGCGTTGCGTGAGATCGCTGCGGGTTTTGACGTTACCAAAACAATTGCAGATAATGACGAATCCGAAGGCATATCTGAAAACATCCCTACTATTCTTGAGAGTGGCGCTGTCAAAGACGACGATAAAGAAAATCCTGCCGGATAAAGATGCTACGTGCTACCAGTTTAAGCTCGTTATCGGAATAGGAGTGCTCAATGCGCCCGTTTAAACGATTGCGCCGCAAGCTGGACTATGTCGAAGCAGAGCATGTAGAAAAAATACACCGGGCTTATTTAGCCGCATTGGAAGCGCACCGTGGGCAGAAGCGTCGTACTGGTGAACCCTATATCAGCCATCCAGTAGCAGTGGCTTGCATTCTTGCTGACATGAAAATGGATTATCAAACTATTATGGCAGCATTGCTTCACGATGTAATTGAGGATACTGCGGTTGAAAAGCACGAAATAGCTGCAGAATTTGGCGATCAAGTGGCTGAATTAGTTGATGGTGTCAGCAAATTGACGCAAATTCAGTTTGTCAGTAGAGCGGAAGCACAGGCAGAAAACTTTCGTAAGATGGTGTTGGCGATGGCGCGAGATATTCGAGTGATCATTGTCAAACTAGCAGATCGATTGCATAACATGCGTACATTGGGGTCGTTGCATTCTTTGAAGCGTCGCCGTATTGCACGCGAAACATTGGAAATTTTTGCGCCCTTGGCAAAAAGGCTAGGGATGCGCGATTTTTCTGTAGAGTTGGAAGAGCTCAGTTTTGCAGCAATGTATCCGGTACGTTATAATGTATTGAAAGAATCCGTGCGCTTGGCACGCGGTAATCGAAAAAAAATCCTCTCACTGATTGAAACCCGCTTAACCGAAGGTCTTAGTAAGAGCAATCTTCCCTCTTACACCTTAGCTGGTCGTGAAAAACATCTCTACAGTATTTATCGCAAAATGAAAACAAAGCACATTCCATTTGGTGATATTATGGATGTTTATGCGTTTCGAATTATCGTAGATGATTTGGATTCTTGTTATCGTGTGCTTGGAATTATACATAATTTATTTAAACCAGTTCCTGAGCGCTTTAAAGATTACATAGCTATCCCTAAAGCCAACGGCTACCAGTCTTTGCATACTACCTTGTTTGGTCCCTACGGACTGCCAATTGAAGTGCAAATACGTACTACTGAAATGGATCGCATGGCAACCAGTGGTATTGCAGCACATTGGCTATACAAATCACTTGATCATCAATTGCCAGATTCACGTATTCGTGCCGAGCAGTGGGTAAAAAGCTTATTGGAAATGCAGGAAAAAGTGGTCAACCCACTAGAATTTATAGAAAATGTAAAAATCGATTTATTTCGTGACGAGGTTTATGTTTTTACCCCAAAAGGCGACATTATGGAATTGCCAGCGGGAGCAACCGCTGTGGATTTCGCTTACTCCGTTCATACCGATATTGGCAATAGCTGTATGGCGGTCAAAGTTGATCGACGCGTAGCGGCACTATCGACGCCATTGGTCAATGGTCAAACTGTTGAGGTGATGACCTCCAATATTTCTCGGCCCAATCCCGCTTGGCTTGATTTTGTGGTGACTAGTAAAGCTAAAAACAGCATACGCCATTTTTTGAAAACGCAACGTCGTTCTGAATCGTTATCGCTTGGCAAACAGCTACTAAAGCAAGCATTGTTGGATCGTTCATACTCTTTGAAAAAATTGCCTGACACCATTAAATCTCGCGTTGTAAAAGAAGCGCACTTAAAATCTTTTGAAGAATTATTAGAAAGTATCGGTTTGGGTGACCGTTTGCCAGTGATAGAAGCGCAGAGAATTGTTTCCATCGCTAAAAAGTTGAATGCTGTGCCGAATGACCAACTACCAGAATCGACTGGGCCGATGCTAATTTGCGGTACTGAAGGCATGATGATTAATTTGGCGCTGTGTTGTTGCCCCCTTCCGGGTGATCCGATTGTGGGAGTGATTGACAGTGGGCATGGTATCACCGTTCATTGGGAACGCTGTGGTCAAATTACAAGATTACGTCGATATCCAGGCCGTGTGTTGCCATTGCGTTGGGCTGACAATGCTGTGGGTGAATTTCCCTCTTTTGTTCGCGCTTACATCATTAATGAAATTGGGGTACTTGCTCGTATCACATCAGCAGTTGCGAATGCCAGTTCTAATATTGAAGATTTTAAAGTTGAAAAACGTGAAGATTTACATTACACCATTGTTATGCGAATTACTGTAAAAAATCGCAAACATCTTGCGGATGTTATGCGGCATTTACGTCAAATAAAACATGTCATTCGCCTAACACGGCGTTTGAAATAATTCTTCTATGTTTTTTGCTGTTGTTATAAAAATTATTACTGGGGTCGTTGATGAATAAACAAATAATTAATACCGAGAATGCACCACAGGCAATCGGGACCTATTCCCAAGCGGTATGTGTAGGTAATATTGTTTATTTTTCCGGGCAAATTCCATTAGATCCTGCGACTTGTCAAATGGTGTCGGGTGATTTTAAGCAGCATGCTAGACAAGTATTCAATAATTTAAAAGCAGTGGCTGAAGCAGCCGGTGGCAGTTTGGCCCAGATCGTAAAATTAAATATTTTTCTGTTAACCATGGATCATTATCCTGATTTAAACGAGACGATGCAGCAATATTTTCAAGCGCCTTACCCTGCTCGTGCCGCTGTTGCCGTGTCTCAGCTTCCCAATGATGCGCAAATTGAAATTGAAGCTATTATGGTGTTGTAATCAGATGTAATAAGGGAAATGCGCCATGCTCAACACTATTTCTATCGATCGCTTAAATGGTGTAGGGCCACGCACGCAAACATTATTGGCAGATTTGGGTATTTTTTCAGTTCAAGATTTATTATTCCATTTACCGTTACGATATCAGGATCGTACTCAAATAACCCCAATTGCAGCAGTCGTCGCTGGAAATTACGCGTTAATCGAGGGAGAAATTGTTGAAACACGAGTGATATCTGGTGGAAAGCGTAGCTTAATGTGTCGCTTGGTCGATGACAGTGGGCAATTATGGCTGCGCTTTTTTCATTTTAACCAGAGTCAGCGTGTGCGATTGCAATCGCAGGGATTGGTATGTCGCTGCTTTGGTGTTGTGAGAAAAAGGCGTGGCGGGAAATTTGAGATGATCCATCCCGAATACCAGCTAACACCTCCTAATGTACCGCTAGTGTTGGAGGCACAACTAACGCCAATTTATCCCACAACGAAAGGTCTAAATCAGACTACATGGCGAAAATTGATTTCTCAGGCATTAGCGATAGCTGAAAAATTATCGGCAACGGTTGAATTATTGCCTACAGCGTTGTTTCAGCAGTTTCATGCGATGCCTATTATGGAAGCACTGAAATATATCCACTGGCCGCCTAAAGATGCGCCGGTAGACCAATTGCAGCAAGGCATTCATGTAGCGCAAAAGAGATTAGCTTTTGAAGAATTATTAGCACATCAAGTCAGTTTGCAGCGTCTGCGCTTGCAATGGAAACGGTTACATGGCTGTAAAATGCAGCCGAAAAACAACTTGGCACAAAAATTGCTGGCCGCATTATCATTCAATTTGACGCAAGCCCAAAAAAAAGTGTGTCACGAAATCTATATGGATTTGTCATCTCAGCAACCGATGTTACGCCTCGTTCAAGGTGATGTGGGTAGTGGTAAAACCATTGTGGCGGCATTAGCAATGTTGCGAGTGGTGGAAAATGGTTATCAGGCAGCGTTAATGGCACCTACTGAGTTACTGGCAGAGCAGCATTTTCAAAATTTTTTAAAATGGTTTGCGCCACTTAATCTTCAAGTTGAAGTGTTGTTCGGAAACATGAAAATCAAACAACGACGTGCAGTAATGCAGCAATTTGAAAGTGGCGAAGCACATATTATTGTAGGGACCCATGCGTTATTTCAGCAGTCAGTGAATTTTGCCAAATTGGGCTTAATTGTGGTTGATGAGCAACATCGTTTTGGCGTGCACCAGCGGTTATTGCTGAAAGAAAAAGGCATAGTCGGTGATTCGCATCCACATCAATTAATTATGACAGCGACACCGATCCCACGTACTTTGGCAATGACTGCTTATGCTGATTTGGATGTGTCTATTATCGATGAATTGCCACCCCACCGACGACCGATAAAAACCTGTATGGTTGCCAACGAGCGTCGTGATGAGGTGGTGGCGCGAGTGGCAGCGCATTGTGAATCTGGCCAGCAAGCATACTGGGTGTGTACCTTAATTCAGGAGTCTGAAGCATTACAGTGCCAAGCTGCGGAAGAAGTGTATCGGCAATTGAAGCAATGTTTACAGCATTGTCGTGTAGGTTTAATTCATGGTCGACAGTCAAAAGATGAAAAAGAACGGACTATGCAGGCATTTCATCAGCGCGAAATGGATTTACTTGTGGCAACTACCGTTATTGAAGTGGGGGTGGACGTTCCAAATGCTTCACTGATGATTATTGAAAATGCTGAGCGTTTGGGGCTATCACAAATTCATCAGTTGCGTGGGCGTGTTGGCAGAGGGCGCATACAAAGTTTCTGTGTGCTGTTATATCAAAAGCCACTGTCTAAAAATGCTCGCGAGCGCCTTGTGACGTGCCGTGAAACTCAAGATGGTTTTTTGATTGCACAAAAAGATTTGACGATGCGTGGTCCTGGAGAGTTACTGGGTGCGAAGCAAGCCGGAGAGTTACACTTTCGCATCGCAGATTTATCGCGAGATCAAGACTTACTAGATAATGTACAAAAGGTAGCGGCTATCTTATTGAAGCAATATCCCAATGTTGTTAATCAATTATTGGCGCGCTGGATTATACGTTCTGAAGCGTACGCTACAGTTTGATTTATAGAAAAAATTTATGGAGTATTAATATTGCCGTTCAATTTTGATACAGAAAGTAACATTATCAAAGTCATTTATTTAGAACTTGGCAGTCAGGGTTGAAATTTACTGTTTTGTCCCCATTTCTCTGATTGTCAAAAAAATCTTGGAGAATCCGTAATGAACGCATCTGTCCAGCCAGAAACTCGTGTATTTGAGGCCGAAGTTAAGCAACTACTGAAGCTTGTTGCGCGCTCGCTTTATTCTGACAAAGAAATATTTCTCAGAGAATTGATCTCAAACGCCTCTGATGCCATCGATAAACAACGTTATGCCGCGCTATCTCAATCCGAGTTATATGAGCAAGACGCCGATCTCAAGATATGGGTGGATATTGACAAAGATAATGGCACCATTACGGTGCGTGATAACGGCATTGGTATGAATCGTGAAGAGGTGATTGCTAATTTAGGAACCATCGCTCAATCAGGCACTAAAGCGTTTCGCGAGTTGCTTACAGCTAATAAACAAGCCCAAGACAGTGACAACCAGCTCATTGGTCAGTTCGGAGTGGGTTTTTATTCTTCTTTTATCGTTGCTGATCAAGTGGTAGTGCGAACTCGACGTGCTGGTGTACCAGCTGCCGAAGGGGTGGAATGGCAATCTGATGGTGAAGGTGAATACACCATAAAATCATTGGATCGTCCGCAACGTGGTACGGAAGTGGTGCTGCATTTAAAGAAAGAATCGCAAGAATTTTTAGACGAGATGCGATTGCGCAGTATTATCACGAAATATTCCGATCATATTTTGTTGCCAATCGTAATGAAAAAGCAAACTGAAAATGAAAAAAAAGAAACCGTTATTGAGGAAGAAGTTGTCAATAGGGCTAGTGCGTTGTGGACACTCTCTAAAGCAAATATCACTGACGAACAGTATCAGGAGCTCTACAAGCATATTGCCCATGATTTTGAAAATCCACTCGCATGGGCCCACAACAAAGTAGAAGGAAAGTTAGAATATACCACTCTATTATACATCCCAGCACGAGCGCCGTTTGATTTGTACAATCGAGAAGGGCAACGTGGTTTGAAATTATACGTGAAGCGCGTATTCATTATGGACGATGCTGAGCATTTTATGCCCACGTATTTGCGTTTTGTAAAAGGAATTGTCGATTCAAATGACTTGCCATTGAATATTTCACGAGAATTACTGCAATCGAATGACGCCATCAATAAAATTAAATCTGGATGTGTAAAACGTATTCTGGGCCTGTTGGAAGATTTGGCTAAAAATAAAGCAGAACAATATGCCGCATTTTGGAAGCAATTTGGTCAAGTGTTAAAAGAAGGTCCCGCCGAGGATTATGCAAATCGTGACAGAATCGCTGAATTACTGCGTTTCGCTTCCACACATAATAATTCTGAAGAGCAAAGTGTTGCATTGGCGGACTATATCGGCCGCATGAAATCCGACCAGGAGAAAATTTATTACATCATCGCCGATAATTATGCTGCTGCAGTGAACAGCCCCTTATTGGAAGTGTTCCGTAAGAAGGATATTGAAGTATTGCTGCTGTCAGAGCGTGTTGATGAGTGGTTAGTGGGGCATTTGACAGAGTATCAAGGAAAATCACTGCAGTCTGTTGCAAAAGGTGACTTGGATTTAGGAGAAAAAGAAGAAGACAAGCAGCAGCAACAAGAAACCGAAAAAGCATTTACCGAATTATTAGAGCAATTTAAAAAGTCGCTCGGTGATCAAGTAAAAGAGATTCGTTTAACACAGCGTTTAACCGACTCGCCAAGTTGCGTTGTTTATGACGACAACGATATGAGCGGTCATTTACAACGTTTGATGGCGCAGGCAGGGCAAGATTTCGCAAAATCGAAACCTATTTTAGAAATAAACCCGCAACACAATTTGATTTTAGCAATTAAATCAGAAAAAGACTCGACAGTCATTTCGGATTGGGCAGAAATTTTACTAAATCAGGCGTTGTTAGCAGAAGGTGAACAATTATCAAGCCCGGTAGATTTCATAAAAAAAGTGAACAAATTGTTTTTAACGAAATAGTTTACTCATCTACCGAAAATAACCGTGAAATCATGCTAGGATCAAGTTTGCGACGTTGACATTCAAAATATTTCCCTATATTCTTGATACCGTAACTCTAGATATGGAGTTCTTCGTGAGCTTGATTTTAGATTTCGATTCATCGAATAAGTTAGATAAGGAGAGTTGGACATGGAGACAACTGCTAAAAGGTTTGCTATAGGGGTTTCTGCGCTGTGCTGTGCACTTGCATCGGTGTCATTTGCAGCCAACCCAAGTAGTAAAACTACATTGAAAATGTCTGGATTAAGCATAGGTTTTGGCGGCGGCGCTAGTTTATTTGCCGCAAATTCACAAATCTATTCGGCAACATCCAGCAACCAAACAAATTATGAAAACTATGGGATTGTTTATCCTCGTTACGGCCGAATTGTTGCTGTTACTCCCGTGACTGAATTTGGTTGGACCGCAGGTAAATCAAATTTTTATTACGGATTTAAAACACAATTTCACTATGATAATGTTAATTTACCACGATCTGGTGATGAGCGTTGGACAGTGCCAAACACACGTTATAATGCGCATTGGGAAGCCATGTTGATGGGCGGTTATCGTGTTAGTGATTCCAGCATCGTCTATTTGCAAGGTGGTTATGCTAGTGCATGGGTTCGTATAGCTTCTAATCCTGCTAGTCCGTCTTATCCAGCAACACCTCATGAAACATTTGCTGTTTCAGGTGGTGCATTAGGAGTCGGCTGGCGTTATTATTTCGTTGATAGAGCTTTTTTCGACCTAAGGTATCAATATGACTTGTTTGCTGATCACCTAAAAACAGTTGGTTTACCTTCTTCTGATAAAACACCGTTTGGTGAAATTAATCAGTCCATAGCAAAACCAGCAATTAGCACCTTTACTGCTAGTGCTAATTATATGTTTAGCCTTTAAGATGTAAAAATATTTATTAATATAGATATTTCTGAAGCAGCCGCCTTTTCTTGCGGCTGCTTTTTAGCTCTAGAAAGTAGTTTCCTCGCTTAATCATTTCAGATTCTTCGACTGTATAAGTTTATTTTATTTGTATAATCCTAGAAGAAGCAGTTGCACAAGGATTTCTGGCATACTATCTTAATTTATCTCCGTATATAAAAATGCTTCTCATCACCAACGGAGGCGACGCCAACAATTTTTATTACGCAATCTCAATCAATCAGTTACATCATTTAATCGTATTTAACTGCTCTTTCTAGGATAATAGAATGTAGTGAGGTTTAGTTTGGAAATATATGCTATTGTTGATTTGAATTTTTATAGATGGTGTTTGGGCATTGATTGCGAGCAATAAAAAACCTCCTAATGCGTAACCCTTAAATAAATTTGAGATTGACAACAGGAAAATTTCTCGATATTCTTTTTCTCATAGCATTTAGTTTGATGCTTGGATAAGCTAGCTAAGCTAATTAAGCTTTTAATGATACTAAGTTTAGATAAGGAGAGTTGGACATGGAGACAACTAAGATTGCTATCGGTCTTACTGCAATTTGTATGTTTACTAATATTGCATTCGCTAGTAAGCCAGATATAGCGAAATATAATAGAGTATATCTTGGCTTAGGAGTTGCCCTAGAAAGCACAGGTTATCAGTGGACTTATGATTCTACCGATCTCAACGTTATTCGTCATAATAATGTTCTGCCTGGTTCTGTCGCTCCAAGCGTATCCCTCGGATATACATTGCTCGCAAAATCACGTTATGCCTTCGGTCTTTATGGCGAATTCAATTACGATAATACGACTAGTCAAGAATATGCAACGGGTAGTACTGCCGTCTCAAGTACAGCTTTCATGCGAAGTCATGTAAATGCGGTTTTATTTGCTGGTGTGCGTTTGTCACCACTTAATATGTTATATATTGCAGGCGGATATAGTGCTGCATGGACCAAATTGCAAACATCTTTCCAATTCTCATCTAATAAAAATAGTATTGGAAATAAGAAAATAATGCTAAATGGGGGCATTATGAAAGCCGGATGGCGTTATTATTTTCAGCGTCACGCTTTCTTAGACATTAACTACGGGTATACTCTATACGCAGATAACCTAGGTAAAGCTACGGCTACCTCAAAATCTCTTGGTGAAGAGGCAAGTAGTGAAGGTTTTAAAAGAGCTAGTATTTCATCTTTCTCTGCGACCTTTAATTACATGTTTAACATATAATTTTTTCAGCCACACGTACTATAGTGCGTGTGGCTGTATCTTATTATGATCTTGTAAAGTCGCTTGGATGGTATTGCTAAGTAACGTAGCAACAGTCATAGGCCCTACCCCGCCAGGTACTGGTGTAATCCAGGATGCCTTTTGTCTTGCAGTATCAAAATCTATGTCGCCGACAATTTGTTTATTGGCCAAGCGACTAAAACCGACATCAACAACTATTGTGCCAGGTTTGATCCACTCGCTTTTGATAATGCCGTATTTCCCAGTCGCCGAAATTAATATCTCCGCTTTATTTACCACAGTCGCCAAGTTGGTAGTAAAACGATGACATACGGTGACGGTACATTTGGCAAGTAATAATTCTAACGCCATCGGCCTTCCAACAATATTTGATGCGCCAACGACCACTGCATGTTTACCGGCAAGGGTCTCACCTGTAGTTTGTAACAAAGTTATAATCCCAAACGGTGTGCAGGGTCGTAGTAATGGACGACGCTGTACTAATCTCCCTAAATTATAGGGGTGAAAACCATCAACATCTTTTAATGGCGAGATTTTTTCAAGTAAATCCTCCGCATTAATATGTTCTGGCAATGGTAATTGCAACAAGATTCCACTTACGTCGGTATCTTGATTGCAGTCTTCAATTAAATTGCATAACTGTTGTTGTGTAGACTTTTTCGGTAGGCGATGTACTTTTGAGCGAATGCCCACTTCTTGGCAGGCGTTTTGTTTATGGTGCACATAGCTGGCCGAGGCCGGGTTATCACCCACCAGTATTACGTCTAGGCCCGGAGTAGGTTTGCCTTGGCGTTGTAGTTGAAAAATTGTTTTTTTAACGCGATCTTTGATTTTGGCGGCACAGGCACGACCGTCTAATATTTTTGCTGTCAATTCAGTCCCCCTTAGTGTGTAACAAGCTAGTTACAAAGGATGTTCGCTTTGTCATAAGCAATTCACAAAGCCCTGCTATTATGTATCTTATAAATGAAAGCAGCAACCTAAGTGAATAGCGAGTGGCACTAAAAAATGAGTAAATAGTTTTTGAATCAACCCCCAAGGCGAGAGTGTCGGCCTTTGCCACGAAGGTCCGATGCTCTTTTCTTTTGTGCAACGTGTTGAAGGGCAAGTTTCCTTTACAAACGTGAAAGAGTAGTAGAGGTTGAATTACTATTTGCATTCATTGTCGTTATTTCTGCTTTACATTTTTCAAAAGCTGCGACAGAGTCAGCTACTAATTGTTTTGAGCGGGTGGGGGCTTGCGAGAATAGCAAAAATCGTCGCCCACAGGTTGCCGCAGCGAAACCGATAGCAATCAGTATTCCAATTCCTGCGATAAGAAGGCAGATATCGGCGATGGCACGCCTTATGGGCATGCGATGAGTACTAATGGTGCCAAGTATAGAATTTCGTATCGTTTTTAATTCTGTTAAGGAGGTATCATGTTCATGTTTGAGAGTGGCATCGAGCTGTGTAATAAACCGTTGCAATGCCTGATGTTTTTTTTTTACTAGAGGCTCTGCTAGGTACCATTTTGGTTTCAAGTGCTGAGAGTGCTGTGTCAAGCGCCTATGACTATTATGCATTTTTTCTAGTAAGACAGCTCCGGTTTTAATTTTTAGTAGTGGTATATATTTTGCATTAAAACGAACTAGTTGGGATAGGCATAATAATACCCGGTCACTTAACTGTGGCTGTAGTCCTTTCCTTTCACAAACTTTACGGTAATGCCAGATAACCTCGGTAGCAAATAATGCACGACCGGCATCACTGAGTAGACTTTGGTCGCGTTCTTCGAGTAATGTTTGGACAAGTTGTTGATTATTGATTTGTTGCTGTTCGTGATAATGCGTGAGTAATGCGCATTTCAGTTGCTGAGCAATGCTGCGCAGCAAATCGATTTGCTGTTTCTTATTCGCACCTAAGCCTGCAGTCAAATACGGGGTGCGATGATCACTAGCTTGCGTGTTTTGCTGATCCAGTGCTTTTTCAGCAGCTTCACCCATCGAACTTTTAGGTGGCAATTGAAAAATATGATGGCCCACTGCAAATTAACCTACGTAACAAAATTAATGATAATACAATAAAAAGATCATCTCACAACGAGCTTAAAGTTTTCTTATGTTAGAAATTTTTTAAGCAGTTCAGTCACTTGTGCCGGGTTAGCCTTGCCTTTGGTGGCTTTCATCACCTGTCCCACAAAAAACGCAAGTAATTTGGTTTTACCATCACGATACTGTGCAACTTGCTTTGGGTTATTTTCTATGATTTCGGTGATGACTTTTTCGAGTGCGTCGGTGTCACTGATTTGCTGCAGGCCACGTTTTTCAATGATGTGATCGATTTGCGTTTCACCACCCCATAGTTCTTCGAATACTTGTTTGCCCATACTGTTCGATAATGTCTTATCATGAATGCGCAGCAGCAGCCGCCCCAGTGTAGTGCTTGAGATTGGGCTTTGGGTGATATTCAAATGGGCTTTATTCAATGCCGCTGCTAAATCACCATTAACCCAGTTGGCAACTAACTTAGGGGTAACGTTTGGTTGCGCTTTCATTGTACTTTCAAAAAAGTCGGCGGTTGCCTTGTCATGCGTTAGCAGCTTTGCGTCGTAAGTAGACAGTTGATAGTCTCGTTGAAAACGACTACGCTTTTCCCAAGGCAGTTCGGGCAGGTTTGCTTTGATATCGGCGACCAGTTTGGCATCTAGTTCCAGTGGCAATAAATCGGGATCGGGAAAATAACGGTAGTCGTGTGCTTCTTCTTTGGAGCGCATAGAACGGGTGATATCTTTGTTAGCGTCATACAAGCGTGTTTGTTGCACCACAGTACCACCATTTTCAAGAATATCTTTTTGACGTTCAAATTCATGTAAAATAGCGCGTTCTACAAAACGAAATGAGTTGATATTTTTGATTTCTGCACGGGTGCCTAATTTATTAGATCCTTTGGGCCGCAATGAAATATTGGCATCGCAGCGAAATGAGCCTTCCTGCATATTACCGTCGCTAATATTCAAATAACGTACCAGCGAATGCAGCTCTTTTAAATAAGCTACGGCCTCAGATGCCGAACGTAAATCTGGTTCAGAAACAATTTCCAACAACGGCGTGCCGGCACGATTAAGATCAATACCGCTAGAGCCTGGAAGGATATCATGCAGTGATTTTCCTGCGTCCTCTTCAAGGTGGGCGCGAGTGATACCAATGCGCTTTGTGAGGTTGTCTTTTAATTCAATATCCAAATAGCCGCCGGCAACGATTGGCAATTCGTGTTGGCTAATTTGATAACCTTTAGGTAAATCGGGATAAAAATAGTTTTTGCGCGCAAATACCGAGCGTTCGTGGATAGTAGCGTTTACGCTTAATCCAAACATCACTGCCAATCGAACGGCTGCTTTATTGAGAACCGGTAGCACCCCTGGTAGCCCTAAATCAACAGCACAGGCCTGTGTATTTGGTTCAGCGCCATAGGCAGTGGCTGCACCTGAAAATATCTTTGATTGCGTGCTTAATTGTACGTGAACTTCTAAGCCAATTACTGTTTCCCATTCCATCATGATCACCTTACTTCGTCTAATGGGCTGTTGTTATGCCAGTCTGTTTCTTGTTGGAATTTGTGTACTATATTCAGCAGCAGCGATTCGTTAAAATAATTACCGATTAATTGTGCCCCGATGGGTAAACGTTGCGAAAAACCAGCGGGAAATGCAATGCCTGGCAAGCCTGCTAAATTTACGGCAATGGTATATACATCGGAGAGATACATGGCTATGGGATCATTTATTTTTTCACCGATTTTAAATGCTGTGGTTGGCGTGGCAGGTGTTAAGATCGCATCGCATTGTTTAAACGCCTGCAAAAAATCTCGTCGAATTAAATTTCTTATTTTTTGTGCCTTAAGATAGTAGGCATCGTAATAACCTGCCGACAACACATAAGTGCCAATCATGACGCGGCGTTTCACTTCAGCGCCAAAAGCCTCTGTACGTGAACGTTTGTATAAATCTTCTAAATCCTTAGGTTCTTTACAGCGATAACCGTATCGCACGCCATCGTAACGCGCCAAGTTGGATGAACATTCTGCCGGTGCCAATACGTAATAAACCGATGCGGCTAAATACGTATGCGGCAAGCTGATTTCAACAAACTCTGCACCTAATTTCTGCAATTGTTGTTTGGTAGCTTCGATACTGGCAGCGATATCTTTATTGAGTGTGGTATCAAAATATTCTTTCGGGAGTCCTATTTTGAGTCCTGACAGGTCGTTATTTAGCGTTGCAGTGTAATCAGGAACTGCTTGTGAAATGCTGGTAGAGTCTTTGGGATCATGCGAAGCCATCACATTGAGCATCATGGCGGCATCTTCAGCAGTTTGTGTGATTGGGCCACCTTGATCTAAACTGGAAGCAAAAGCAATCATACCCCAGCGTGAAACACGGCCATAGGTGGGTTTGAGGCCTACCACACCACATAGAGCTGCTGGTTGACGGATCGAGCCCCCAGTGTCGGTGCCCGTTCCACCCGCAGCCAGACGAGCGGCAACTGCGGCAGAGGTGCCACCAGAGGAGCCGCCCGGAGTTCGTGAAATGTTCCAAGGATTCTTGGAGGTGCCATAGAAACTATTTTCAGTTGAAGAACCCATGGCGAATTCATCCATGTTGGTTTTGCCAACCATCACCGCTCCGGCCTGATTAAAATTTTCGATGACGGTGGCGTTGTATGGCGCAATGAAATTATCTAGCATCAGTGATCCACAGCTAGTCTTGATGCCCTTTGTACAAAAAATATCTTTGTGAGCGAGTGGGATACCGGTCAATGGTGTCGCTTGACCTTTAGCAAGGCGCTTGTCGGCTGTCTTTGCTTGCTCCAGTGCGTGTTCTTCCGTGAGTGTAATAAACGCATTGAGTTTAGCGTCGTATTTCTTGATTCTATCTATAAAACTTTGTGTTAGTTCAACACTGGAAATATTTTTTTGTTGTAACGCTTGGCTGAGTTCGGTGATAGTTTTGTCATACATAAAATAGTTTCCGACATTAATTATTCAGTTTCGATGACCGTGGGTACAATGTATAATCCTGCCTCGACCAGAGGTGCATTCTTTTGAAAAATGTCACGTTGGTTGTCTTCGCTGATCTGATCATCTCTCAGTGGTTGGTTTTCATCAAATGGATGGGCAACGGCAGCAACGTTGTCGGTATTCACACTATTCATTTTGTCCACTAACTTAAGAATATTATTAAGCTTATTTGAAAGTGTTTCAACATCGTTGTCGGAAATATTCAGCCGAGCGAGATGGGCAATTTTCTCTATTTCTTTGTTATTCAAATCTGTCATCGGTAATCTCCAATTAAGCGATACATTATAGCGAAAAACGCTGTGAACACCTAGAGACTGTTTTGCATTGACCTCGCTTGCATCAGCTGCAGCCTTAAAGTAAGCTGAAGTTTGATTGAAACCTGTTGACATTTGCTTTTCTGTTGTAACAATCAAGATCAATAATGCGGCATTCAAGTTTCTATCAATGAGACGAAAAAATGCTTCAATTTTTGTTGGCAATGTTGCTTGCTTTGCGAGCTCGAATGCCGAATGTGAACACGCTCCAAAAATGGACCTTCAACCAGGATGTGAACAGTAATGTTTAAGTTCTTACGCGGATTATTTTCTAACGATATTTCAATTGACCTCGGCACTGCTAATACATTGGTTTATATGCTTGATCAGGGTGGCGATGTCGTTTTAAACGAACCTTCAGTAGTGGCATTGCGGAGGGAAAGTCGTGGCACACAAGAGAGCGTTGTAGCAGTCGGTGCTGATGCTAAAGGAATGCTTGGGCGTACGCCAGGAAATATTATAGCTACAAGGCCTCTAAAAGATGGTGTCATAGCTGACTTCCATGTTACTGAAAAAATGTTGCAGCATTTCATTCATAAAGTCCATAAAACTCGCTTTTTGAGGCCCAGTCCTAGAGTACTTATCTGCGTCCCTTGTGGCTCAACGCAAGTCGAGCGGCGTGCAATCAAAGAGTCCGCGCTGGGTGCGGGTGCGCGCGAAGTATATTTGATTGAGGAGCCTATGGCAGCGGCGATGGGTGCGGGACTGCCAGTAGAGGAGGCTAGCGGTTCGATGGTGGTGGACATTGGTGGTGGCACCACTGAAGTTGCTATCATTTCCTTAAGCGGTATTGTTTATGCAGAATCTGTTCGTATCGGTGGTGATCGTTTCGATGAATCTATTGTAAGTTATGTGCGGCGTAATTATGGCGCATTGATTGGTGAAACCACTGCGGAACGTATCAAGCAGGAAGTGGGTGCTGCGTTTCCTAGTACGGAAGTCAAAGAAATCGAGGTTAGAGGCCGTAATTTGGCAGAGGGGGTGCCGCGCAGCTTCACTCTGAGTAGTAATGAAGTGTTAGAAGCTTTGCAAGAACCATTGGCTGGCATTGTTGGTACCGTTCGTAGTGTTTTAGAGCAAGCGCCACCCGAATTGGCTGCAGATATTGCTGAGCGTGGCATGGTGCTTACTGGCGGCGGTGCACTATTAGGAGATATTGATCGTCTATTAATGGAGGAAACAGGGTTACCGGTTGTGGTGGCTGAAGACCCACTCACTTGCGTGGCGCGTGGTGGTGGTCGTGCTTTGGAATTAATGGGTATGATGGGCAATGATTTTATGTCACGTGATTAGTCAATGCACATGTGTTTATAAACCTAGCAAAAGCAGTTGGATCACGATTTCTGGCATAGCATCTTGGTTAATCGCGCTCAACTACTTTTTCTAGGATAAAGAATATTTTTGTATAAGTTTCACTTTGCCGGCATAATAAATACCATTGGGCATAGATCCAAACAAATAGCATTGTCAAAATTGAGAACAGGCTTCAAATTCGCATTACTTTGTCCCCACGGATTTTGGGTGTTAAATTCAAAACGTAGTGCCACACGTTGACTCGTACTCAAATAAATTAAATCCCTATTGCTTGCGAAAACTTGTATAATATCTGTTATTGTTCTCAGTGCTGTGTTGTCGGCAGAGTTCTGATGAACTTTTCTTAATTAAGTAGGGGACAAGTCATTAAACGACTATTCAGACGTTCGTCGTTGCAAGGAGTGCGCGCTTTTTTGTGTATATTATTTTCCTTGGTATTTATTTTTTTGGATATTCGCGTTGCATCTTTCAGAGAGGTGCATTCCAATTTATCTCTGATCATGTTACCAATTCACTACCTGGTTGACTTGCCGATACAATCGTCTCATTGGGCTGTAAATAGTATTATTTCCCAGCATAAACTGTTGGCTGATAATGCGCGCTTTCGTGAGCACGAACTGCTATTGGAATCAAAATTACAAAAGTTACTCGAACTAGAGCGTGAAAATAGGCAGTTACGTGAATTATTAAAATCGACTTCGAATGTGAGTGGTCATGTAGTTGTCGCTCAATTATTAGCGGTGGGATTAAATCCTTCGCTCCAGCAGATGATCGTAGATAAGGGGAAAAGTCACGATATCTACGTTGGCCAGCCTGTGTTGGATGCTTACGGTATTTTAGGTCAGGTGGTGCGTGTTGAGCCTTTAACTAGTCGTGTGTTATTGATCACTGATCCTAAAAATGCCATTCCGGTGCGTGATAGCCGTAACGGGGTACGCGCTATTGCTGTTGGAACCGGCAACGATGAAAAGCTAAAATTAATCAATGTCCCCAATACCACTGATATAAAAATCGGGGATTTATTTACTTCTTCAGGTCTGGGGTTGCGATATCCGGTAGGGTACCCTGTTGGGAAGGTGATCAATGTTGGGCATTCAACTGAGCATCGTTTTGCACATGTCACCCTTGTGCCTGCAGCTCATCTGAATCGCTCACAACAAGTTTTAATGGCTTGGCCGGTAAAAGCGGCACTGAGCAAATCGGTGCAACAAGAGTTAAATGCAAAACTACCGTAAAGTAGGAGGATGGTATGACCAGTCATTTTTTTAAAGATGCAATTTTTGTTGGCATTACCATTTTGATGAGCATGATGCTGACAGTTTTCCCATTACCCAGTTGGTTAATGTGGTTTCGTCCAGAATGGTTGTTGATGACATTACTTTTTTGGTCAATGATGATGCCGCATCGGGTTGGAGTAGGGGCTTTATTTTTTGTCGGTTTGTTAGCAGATTTGCTAACGGGCACATTATTTGGCCAACATGCTTTAGTATTGACAATTATCGGATATATTTGTTTGCGGTTTCAAAATCAGCTACGCAGTTTGCCTTTGTGGCAGCAGTTTTTAGCGATGTTCAGCATTACTTTTTCTTATTTAGCGATACAGTACGTGGTTATGCAAATTGGCAATGTGGCAACTTTTTCCTGGAAGTACTGGATGCCTGTCGTGACCACTGCTATAGTTTGGCCATGGATAAATGCATTGTTGAAAAATTATCAGTATAGACTCAAGTTAGCTTAATAATGAAAAATGCATTAGATCGCTTTTATAAGTGGTTTCTTCTGTTTTTTACAACCACAATTATTTTATTTGCTGTATTAATTAATATTGCACGTTTTGTTACACCATGGTGTGAAAAGCACAGCTCACACTTTGAGAGTTGGGCGAGCAAAGTACTACATCATCCTGTGCAAATTAATCATGTCCAGGCGAGTTGGCAAGGTTTTAATCCCTCATTTTCATTTGAGCACGTGATTATAACCGATGCTAATTACCATCGACCGCTACTAAAGATACAACATCTTTCAGTGGCAATTAATTTATTTCAGAGTTTAATGCAATGGAGATTAGTGCCAGGTCGTGTCACGCTATCAGGAGCCGAGCTTGACATCCATAATACGCAGCAGCAAGGGTTTCATGTTAATGGAGTCGTTGCACATCAACCCAAAAATGAACTTAGCAGCCTTGGTACTATGAAGCAAGTTGTCGGTTGGTTTTTAAATCAGTCAGATATACAGATAAAAAAAATAAATATTATTTATTTCTCAAAGTCGGGTAAAAAAGCGACGATTAAAAATTTAAATTTACATTTGAGTGACAGCATAATGAAGCATCAGCTGGTAGGTGATGCATTAGTGGGCGATCAAACTCCAGTGCACTTCGTATTCGATTTTAAGGATAACTATCTCAATGTAGATCATTTAAATGCAAAATTTTATGTAAAAGTAGATGGCTTGGATTTAAGTCAAGAGTTGATAGCTAATAAGTTGGTACAAACCATTCCAACGATAAAAGATATACAGGGGAAGTTGAGTTTTGAGTCGTGGGTAAAAGTTGGTAATGGGAAATTGCGTTCGATACAGGTCCTATTGCATGGTCAGCAATGTAGTTGGGATTCAGAAAGCAATAAAAAGTCCTCAAAATTGCACGATATTAATGCTAATTTATACTGGAAAAAAGGGGCTAATGGTTGGAGACTTATCGTAAATAAGTTGAATTTACGTTTGAATGGATTATTGTTGAACGAACACGATTTTGGTTTACGTGTCATTGATACTGGAAAACAGCGAGGGTGGTTAATTAAAACCACATTGCTAGACTTAGCAGAAATACGTGAAATTGCTAACGTATTGGGAAAAGGTAAAGTGATTAAGCAGAAATTGCTACAATATGCTTCATCAGGTGAATTGAGAAATCTTCGCCTATTTATTAATAAGCAGTCAGCTAAAAAGCCTCGTTATTTTTTGGATACAGCTTTTGATCATCTTAATTTCAATGGGTTGCCTTATATTTATCGAGGAAGGAACTTATCAGGAACTTTACACTATTCTCCGATGAGTGGGAAATTACTGTTGCAATCGCCTAATAGCTTGGTTGAACTTAAAAAAATTATCAATCATGAATTTAAATTTAGGCATTTAAACCTGGAGATGTCATGGAAAAATTCTTCTCATGGCGTAATCGTTAATGCTAATCATCTATTTTTTGATGATGGCAATATTTCTTGCCGAGGTATTGGCAAGGTGAATATTCCATTGAATCAATCGCCAATTTTTGATATTAATAGCCATTTTCAGCTTCAAGATGTTTCTAAAATCCGCGACTATATTCCTCAACGAATAATCAATATTGCATTAAAGAATTGGCTTGAGAGTGCTTTTTTGAAAGGAAGTCTGCAACATGGTCGGTTTGCCTTAAAAGGGAGTCTGGCCGATTATCCTTTTATTGACCGCCAGGGGGATTTTTTTGCGAGCGCTGAAGTTAATGGCTTACAGTTACATTTTTTAAATAAATGGCCAAAATTATCCGATCTCTCTGCTCAAGTTATTTTTCATAATGATAAATTGCGTGTCGAGGCTTCTCATGGTCGTATTGCAGAAAATCCGTTAACAAACGTGGTGGCAAATATTCCTAATTTGCGAAAGCCAGTTTTATCAGTGTCTGGGCATTCCAATTCAAATTTAAATGATTTATTAGGTTTTGTTCACAAAGTGCCATTAAATTTATCGCAGCGACTGAATTCAATAAAAGGGTATGGTGCTACTGCACTGGATATCTCATTAAATATTCCGTTGAGTAATGCTAGTCGAAATACAACGGTTGCCGGTAGGCTTAGCATGAAAAATACTTCGATTGATTTTACGAATGCTCGAATACCTTTATCTCATGTAAATGGAATAATCAATTTTAAAAATAAAAGTGTGTCTTCTCAAAATTTACAAGCGCTGCTATTTGGGCAGTCGATTTTTGGCCGCATTGAAACTACGAATGTAGATACATCTCGGACTGCTTTACAAGTTACCATTGGTGGGGAATTAAGTGTTGATATGGTACAAAACTATTTACACTTGCCATCGTTGAAATGGCTCAGTGGCACTACACCATTTAGAGCAATTTTACGAGTGCCTGATAATACAGCAGATAGAAATAGTAGTTTAAATTTGACGAGTGATTTAGTAGGGGTGAAAATTAATTCCCCAAAACCATTCGGTAAGCAGGTAGCGCAATCGCGATTATTAAATCTATATGTTGATATTTCGCATAACGGCATTGTTAAAACAAAAATAAACTATAGTCAAATATTGCAAGCAGCTCTCATGAAGAGTTTCATTTCCGATAAAAAATCTCATATTAATGGAGAAATTCATTTAGGGGTAGGCGAGGCGAATTATCAAAAGAAATCAGGAATAATAATCACTGGATCTTTAAATAATTTCAATTGGAGTCAATGGAAAAAAATACTTTTTAACTACCAAAAATCAAATAGTCCATCGACTAAGCTGTCAACTAATATTCGCAGTATTAGTTTAAATATTAAGGATTTCAATTCGGGTGTTCTAAAACTTTTTCATTTGAAAGTAAGTGCTTTTCACAATAGAAACGGATGGTTGGCATACATTGATAACTCTAGTATTAAAGGTAATTTTTTGATTCCTAAAAATAAAAATACACCATGCCAAGGACGTTTTGAGAAATTATATTTGCCCAAAAGTAAAAATCTTGGAAAAAAATGGAATCCTAAAGATATTCCTCCCATTGATTTGCAAATTCAAGATTTTCATTATGGTAATTATTCCTACGGCAGGATTAATTTAAAGCTTATGAAAAAAGGTAATGATTTATTTATTGATAAATTTGAAGTTTTGAACCCGTCGTTTTCAATACACACTTTCGGGAGTTGCTTAAGTTATCGTAACAGCCCTATTACTCAAATGAGAGGTACTTTTAGTAGCCACAATCTTGGTGATTTTTTGAGAAACTGGAATTTATCTACAGTATTAGATGGTGGCGAAGGTGCCGCAAATTTTGAGTTGAGTTGGCGCGGGGCGCCTTATCAATTTGAGCCTAAAAAACTTTCGGGTAATGTGGAACTCAAGTTTCGTCATGGGCGTATACTTCAGATTGCTGAAAATGCTCAGCCTGAATTGGGTATCGGTCGTCTCTTAAATTTGTTGAGTTTACAGTCGTTGCCAGAATTGCCCTTAAAAATTATTCATCTTACAAAACATGGATTTGAATTCAATTTGTTTCGAGGAGGTATTCATCTAAATCATGGTGTCATTAGTACTTCTAATTTATCTGTCGTTGGAGGAATTGCATGGGTACGTATCAAAGGTATGTTTGGTTTTTCTAAAAAGAATTATGACTTTTATCTCCAGATAATACCTAATGTCACATCGAGCTTACCGCTTATCGTTGCTATAGCTGGTGGTCCTCTGGCGGGAGCGATTGCTTGGCTTGCAAATCGTATTTTAGCACCACATTTAGGAAAGGCGGCAGAAATAAATTATCATATCGTTGGCACACTCACACATCCCAAAGTGACTCAGTTACCGTTGCCAGAGCGCACGTCAGTATTGAAATCTGTTAAAAAATAATATCCCAGTTAAAATTTAGAAAAAGCAGTTGGATCATAATCTTTGGCGTATCATATTGATTCATCTTGCTATATAAAACTCTTCTCATTATCAACGAGGTGACGTCGAAAATTTTTATATAGCAAGATGAACCAATCTGTTACACTATTTAATCGCATTCAACTGCTTTTGCTAGGTTAGAATTTGCTGGAATTTTATTTCGGGTAGAAACTTTAGTAGTAATCATGTTGCTAAAAAGCTTTGCAGAGTATGTTATGATAAGCGTCCATTTAATCGAAGAGATTATATTATGGTAGATACCGTCAAGCTTGTTGCCGATTCCCTCTTATCCGAAACAGCCCTAAGCCTTCATGCGCTTGAAAAAGTAGTGGGTGATTCCATGGCTCGTTCTGTAGATTATGCAGATCTGTACTTGCAAAGTATTCAAGAAGAATCGTGGATTTTAGAAGACAGTATTGTGAAATCTGGGGGTTACAGTGTGGATCGTGGTTTCGGTTTACGTGTTGTCAGTGGTGAAAAACTGGGTTTTGCTTATGCAGATAATATTAATCGTGCTGCTCTACTCAAAGCAGTAAATTCTGCTAAAAGTATTGTTCACGATAACGGTATAAAAATTGTTCGCTGCCCACCTTCACAATCCACTTCATCGCTCTATGTTTCCAGTAACCCATTAGAGAGTTTTAATGATCGTGAAAAAATTCAGTTCTT
>CAWUIH010000002.1:0-72777 GCA_963922495.1 uncultured Coxiellaceae bacterium
CATACCCTATCTCCTTCTGATCATTCACAAGCACTCATGATAAAAATAATTTTATCCCATGTAAGGTGTGATTCTCGAGGGCTTACCATACATCTTATCACACTGCTGTCAATACAAGTCCTAGGATAGTTAAATCGCCACGGATGGTATCCAATGCAACCTTTGCCTATTCTGCTGCGTATGTTTTTTGTTTTTTCTTGCCCATCTTCTAAACTCCAAGAGATAGTCTAATCTATTTTTTATATCTTTCTTGGTGGTCCGAATTTTGGGGAGCACTATAGTTCAGACATGAAGACCGTGCAATCAATACAAAATGAAGCACTATCCGGCTTCCTCTAAGACTGAGTGTGCCGTCTGTAAAGCCCGTATGGGGTGCCGGGTATGACTTAAGGATTACTTAATCAACAACACCGTCCGGCCACACCCTGACAGAGTCCTTTTCCCTTGCATAATTGTAGAAAAATCGATACCTTGGATATGAGAGTTACACGAGTTAACACTCTTTATTGACCCATTCACCGATTGAAGCATTTCTGATAGGAGGCCTGATGCGAAAACGCAAACCGAGTTCCCCCCCAGCGGACACGAAACACCCCCGTCAACGCCGCCGAGGCGAAACGCCATCCCCCCTGGATTTTACAGCACTGCAGACTTTGGTGTTTGAAGGGGGCAGTGTCAAACTGATTGCCGCCGTGGGGGCATTGGAAGCCCTGAATCAGCACTACCGTCGCCAACACCCCGATGCCTCGGGTGATGTCTTAACCGGCATCACGCGCGTGGCCGGCACCTCGGCCGGCGCCATTTTGTCGCTGCTGATTGCCCTGGGGTTGCCGCTGTCGGCGGTGCGCACGCTTATGGAGGGCACCTCCTTCGGTTCGATCGCCGATGCCGGACGCCTCACGCAAGCCATCCATGCGGTGGGTCGCAGGCTCGGTATCGGGCAGGTAGCCCAAGGCAGCACCGCACTGTATTCGGTGGGGAGGCACGGTTACGTGTGTAACGGCGATGAGTTTTACCGCATGGTGAGCGAGTGGTTAGCCGAATACGCCGGACAGGCCGACATCACCTTTCGAGACTTAGCACAAAAGCCCGGCACCAAGTCGTTGCACGTGTACGCGGTGCGCATGAACGACGGCAAAGTCCGTGAGTTCAGTGCCCAAAAGACGCCCCATGTCGAAGTCAGATTAGCAGTGCGGATGTCGATGTCGATTCCCATTTTCTTCAAGCCGGTGCGGGTCACCGAGCGTGAGGAACAAGGACAGCTGTTGGTGAGGTTGGATGAGACCCACGGGACCACGTATTACATCGACGGCGGAGTCCGAGTCAATTACCCGTACGCCATTCTCCAGCAAACGTATCGGTTACGCGATGAGACCATGCTGGGGTTTAAAGTCGACAGTGCGGTGGAGCGCTTATCGGCAGCGTTGGCGTCATCCCCCCAGGATGTGGGGTTACGCCAGCGCTATGAGGCAGCGATTGCACTCAGAACCACCGGGGCGAGTTTGATTCCACCGATGATCACGGCCTTGATGTCGCCCCAAGAGGACGCACACCGGGCCCCCCAGGCTGCGGGTGAGCGGCAACGGACGATTTATTGTGCCGACTGTGACATCTCCACGTTCCAGTTTAATCTCAGCGAGCCGGATAAGGCGCGCCTGTTAACGGCCGGACAAACGGCCGTCACTGCGTTTCTACAGGCCCGGTCAATCCGAGCAGCCATCCCGGCGGTTCGCCCCTTGGCAGACTCGCCTCCGGCGGATGAGAAAGCCCAAGACTTCATTGCTCGTCATCAGCAGGCGGAAGCGGCGCGCTTGAAACGACTGGCCCATGAGACCACCGTAGCGCAGGCGGCACTGCCTGCCGAGGCAAAAGGCTCGGCAGACGCCATCATCGAACAGTTACGTGCGGACGTGAACCGCTTGAAGGCAGAGGCACAGCAGTTAGCGCGACCCCGCACGGTGTTGGTGGCTCGAGGGGCTCAAGTTGGCAAAGGATTTCGCGGAACGATTAATCGTGAGACCTCCGGGACCCACGTGACGGCACCGGAAAACCTCAGTGCAGGCGATAAAGCATTCCTAGCGGATCTGGTAGCGGGCGACAGAGTACAAGAAGACAAAGCACGGGCGGGTTACGGCGAGGCGATCGGTGCGGAAGCAGGGGCAGTACTGCCCGAAAATGCCACGATAGCAATCCGAGAAGGTCGTCAGGGGGCCACAATCACGCTGGTGCAGCGCACCGCGGAGACGATAGACACCGCAGAGCAGGTGTTGAACACCTTGCCGCCCTCACGCGGTGGGGGTACTCAGCCCGGGACGTTCTTTGCCCCCCGTCGGCCGCGATCGGGAGAGGAGCACAAAGCTTCGTCGGTGGATGAGACATCGTCGTCGACGCAACGGTCTACCCCGTAATTAAATATTGTGAGGGGGCGATGACCGCAAGTCTCGCAGCCCCCAGTGTGGTGAAAATAAAACATCAGGACCCTTTCTTATGCGCAAGAGATCTCGAGAACAGCATAACGACGAATCTACATCTACGTCGGCAGCGCAACGCCGGCGCGTGGCGAGCGAAGAAGCGATGGAAGCAACGTCTGCGCAGACGCTGGTCTCTGGGGCCACCGGCCATGACTTTTCGGGGACCTTGAGGCTGGATGAACAGGGAGTGGTGTTGCGCCTGCCCGAAGGCCTCTCGCGTGAAAACCGGGAGTGGATCAACACCTTCATTGATCGATGCAAACAGACCCCGGCGCGGGCTCAGACCGGTCTGGGTGCGGGAGCCACCGTGGGTGATCGAGCCCGGGTGGCGATACAGCAGCGGTTCACCGGCGTCACGGTGGAAATCATCCCGCGTGCTTCGGCGCCTCATCGCGCGCCAGTGAATGCTACTTTAGATGCCAAGCGGTACCCGCCCGCACATCGTGTGGTACCCGTGATGCAACAGCACCCATCGGCCACATTCGGTCCTCCTGTTTCCTCGACTGCTCATAGTGGTTCTGCGACAGTCCCCCGGGAGTTGTTTGATCTTACTGAGGAGTTAAAAAATACCTATAGAAATCAGGCGAAAGTTTCACGATTATTTGATGGGGATATTGGGTCTAAATTTGAAGCCATTTATATTGATTTACAAATTGTCGAAGAGAATGATTTACTTGCTGAGAAAGTATTAAATAGGAAAAACGAGCAATCGGTAACGTTAGAAGACCTCTTACAGCTTGGTAGGACGTTAGTAGTGGGTTGTCCTGGATTTGGTAAGAGTACGTTACTTAAACTTATTATATATGCATGGTCGAAAATTACTGAGAAATCAACCGCTCATCAGAATATTATTAACCATGAAAGTAAAAGAGCTGATAAAGGAGCTACAAATTCTGCCGCTACTAAAACAAAGAGATCATCAGATACCGATTTGAATTTGAATGAGGAGTTATTTCAAAGGTATCATTTAATTTTCCGGGTCCCATTATTGGAATTGCTTGATTACAGCTCTTCTGGGTATAAGCTTTATCAAGTGGTAAATCGTGTATGCTTTGGAAGCTCAAGTGATGAGATGCCGTTAAAAGGTCAGAATCATTTGTATAACATATTGAAAAATTACAAAGTATTGTGGTTGTTAGATGGGTTTGATGAGATTCCCGAAGTGTATAAAACCTATCGTCAACCACAGCACAACAAGGAGACATTGGGTGTTTTAAAATTTTTGTTCAAGCAACCTAATTTTATACTGACTTCACGGCCCTATGCGGTAAATTCAAGTAATCCGTTGTTACCACCACTCCTAACGCGTCGTGTTGAGATTGTAGGGTTTACAGACGAAAATGTTCGTAGTTATATTCAGAAATTCTTTGGATCTGCAGCCAATAGAAAGCATGTTCAACAAAACGCCATCCTCGCAAAGGCACTGAATAAGTATCTAACCTGCTATCGTAACCGTCAATTCTGGGAACTTGCGCATACGCCTATATTGCTGGAGATTCTGTGTTGGGTGTGGAAAAGTAAGCAGCATGAATTACAAAAAAAAACTTTAACTTTGCGCTCACTATATATTGAAACACGAGACTGGTTGATGTTGCGAGATCTGCGCAAGCCCGGGCGAGCACCCTTAGACGAATTTGAGACCTTAGAGACGCGTTATGCACTGCCCCTACAAGCACTGCGATGGCTGGCATGGAATGGGCTTCAACAGGATAAAGTGTATTTGCCGATGGTGCAGGTAAAGGAAGTGCTAACGAAGGTTATTATCGCGTCTGAGCCGCGCTCGTTAGTCACGTCACAGGCTTTGGAACAGTTATCGACTGAGATACGGGCGCTTGGAGTATGGCGGGTGACTCGACACATGAGCTCTCGACAATATTATTTTATACACTCAGTCTTTCAGCAGTTCTTTGCGTCAGAATATATAGGAGATTGTATTGATAGCGTAAGAGAGAGTTCACCTGTCAAGGACTTGGTAAAGCTACCACTCAACCAGTTATCATTACAAGGTCAAATTAATGTGATGAATCTTATATCCTCTCCCTTAGAGGAAGAACAGAAAGAAACACAATTAAGAGATATGCTATTTGGCTGGAGTCGCCGTAAGGAGACTGAGTTGGAACAATTGAGGGATAATAGTCGTAGACTTTTGGCTCACACACTGTGGATACGAGATCCTGATGTCCAGCCAGTTTATTACCAAATGTATATGAATTGCTGTAATGAGAACCCATTGCTATGGGCAGCTGCGTATGGCAAGTGGCAATGGTATAAGGGCTTAGCTTATCCATATCCTTCGGAGCGAGATAGCGTGGGTGATTTAAAGGGTCGAACGCCTCTGTTGTGGGCTGCACGTGAAGGTCAATTGGAAATGATTCAGTGGCTGCGGCAGGAAAAGCGCGCACAACTTAACGAACGGGATTACGAGGGTCGAACGGCTCTACTACACGCGAGTCGTCAAGGTCATCTCAATTGTGTGAGGTGGTTACTGGAACAATCGGCATCGATAGCAGAAGTCGATAATTATAGTTACACGGCGTTAACACTGGCAACACGGCATGGCCATGGAGGTATGATTGATTTGTTAATCGAAAAAAAGGCTTCAGTTACCAAGTTGGATCGATGGGGGGGAACTCCGCTATTACACGCGGCGGAACGAGGGCATTTAGGGCTTGTAACACATTGCTTGGATCATGAAGGAAAGTATGTAGCCGTAGCATACAAAGAACAACGCGACAAATTGGGTCGCACAGCACTATTGAGAGCCGCTGAAATGGGTCATTTAGCGGTAATAAAGTGGCTATTAACTCAAGGACATGCCACCGTTGAAGAGCATGATAAATACCAGCGTACCGCCTTACTCCGCGCTGCTGAGCGTGGCTTTTTGGAGACAGTGCAGTGGCTATTGCGGCCTAAATCAGAAGCAGGGGGGGGTTCTTCAATCGAAGAAAGAGACCAACGAGGTCATACCGCATTGATCAATGCAGCAGTAGGTGGGCATATACCGCTACTACGCTGGTTGTTACAGGAAGGAAAGGCTTCGATTGCAGAACGTGACACATCCGGTAGAACTGCCTTATTTTGGGCGGCCGGGATGGGGCGATTACCGGCAGTTAAATGGTTATTAGAATCCGGTGGGGCTGCAGTCAACGAAAGAGATTTCGATGGCTGTACACCACTTTTGGCAGCCGCCCCGATGGGACGATTCAGTACGGTTAAGTGGTTATTAGAAGAAGGAGGATCCTTGATCGATGAGCACGATTGTTTAGGCCGTACGGCATTGTGGTGGGCAAATTGGGAAAAAAGACTGGAAATTGCGAAGTATTTGAAAGGCAAAAAGCTAGAACCAACGATCACTCAAACGGACACTCACGGCCCTGTATCTTCACAGCAAATAGAAGAATCGTTGCGTGAGTATGGAATAACAGTCACAGGAAAAAGTATTAAAGCGTATAAAGAATTGTATGAGCATTTTAAACTGGGGTTCCCAAAAAATTTAGATTTAATAAAACAGTTAGAATCGTTTCTTAAGTCACATATTATAGAATGTGAAAATTTAAATTTTATCTTACTACTAATCGCAGCAAAGACAAATAGTTCAAAACTTTTGGATTGGTTGTTAAAGTCAGAAGATCGAATTGTGCGACCATTATTGAGGAAAAAAGACCCTGAGTCATGCACCGCATTAATGTTAGCAGCTGAACAAGGAAATTTAGAAGTTTTAGAAAGACTATTAGAATATGCAAACTATGATAAGGATCTGATTAACGATCGAGATGATGAGGGACGTACAGCTTTGCTGTTGGCAGCTGAGCGGGGTAATTTAGAAGTTGTGGAGTACTTACTGGGTGTCGATGAAAAACAAATTACTCATCGAGATAATCACGGTAATACTATTTTACTGCTAGCAGCTAAGGAGAGTCGTTTAGCAGTTTTTCAATGGTTATTGGACCAGTACGGCACTGCAATAATCACTGAGCAAAATGCATATGGTGAAGGCATCGTAGAGTTGATCGACAGGTTTAATTGGAATGAGATGAAACACCACTTGAAAAATTTCTGTGATGAATGTGAGGACAGTAGATCTTCCTCGAAAAATTCCAATCGAAATCACTTTTTCTCTAAACGGAATCCAGCTGTACTACGTGACATACCAGAGAGTTCACACACGGAATCAGTTGACACAAAGTATAATCCGAATTCAACTCATGGTTGCAACATGTGTTAAGTTTATTATCAGCCGATTTGTGTTAAAATTCAACTTAGTTATTGTAACAGAGAGCAGCATAATAACGTAGACAATTTGATTTTATTCAGCGCGGTAGGGTTTATCGTTTATAGCAAGCCGACCTTAAGCAAATTGAAATAGCGAGGGAAACCGGTGTGCACAAATCAACAATAAGTCAAGATTTGAAGTGCAGATGTTGCATCCGTTCGTACAAACCTAGGCTCTTAGCATTATAAGCCTGGTTGTGTGCAAGCTATGCGGAACAAAGACGAAAAGGTAAACTCAAAAGAATTAAGTTTAATAAAGACGTCTCTTCGAGACAAATTGATTGAAGATAAGAGTTTCGCACTTTGCTGAATTGATTTAGAATTGATGTTAATTAAATAATCGACGGGTGGATATCAATCACGACATAAACGCACGTAAGAATTGTATAAAGTGTTTTTACACGCCAGCAGCATTCGCTATTCAGGCTCGGTGCTATCTGGAACTACTCACTCTAAGGACACTCTCTCATGATGGTATTAGCCGCTGGCTCAAAGAGAAACGATTTTTACCCAAAGAGGTTTGGGTACAAGCAACACTCCTAATTGATTTTTATTACAGATGCTCACGTTAACTACGTGATTTATAGTGAGCAGAGTTCAGATACGTTACAGCTACTTTTACAAAAGGATAAATTGGTGAAATTAGAAAGATATGTATTAATTAGCTTGACATGTTCATCATCGGCTAACAGATAAATATTATTGCCTTTTATATTAAGGTAAGAAAAAAATATATCTTTATTAATAAGAAATTTTTCTATATTTTTATATAAGTCAAAACATTCCTGGTTGCATAAAATAGTAATTAACATCATAGAACCTTCAACAGAATATTTAAAGTTTGTTATGAGTTGCTTTTTAATATTTGCTATATAATTTTTGTGATATTTATTTACTAAATAAACTACCTTAAAAAATGATTTAGAGAAATCATGCGATAATATATGTAATGCCTTCAGGTTATTTATTATTTTTTCATGTCTACTTATAAAAAATTGATTAACTTCTAAGGTAACTAAATTTACTGGGCAGTGTGTAATTTTTATTCTTCTTTTTTTCGAATTCAAGGAACTAAATTTTGAGGAAATGCATGTCGAATTTTCATTATTAACGTTTTTTATTAAAATTTCAATATTGTGTCTTTTGGCTAAAGAAATAGCATGGGTCTGAACAATTTCAGCCCCATGCAATGTCATGTCTATTAATTCATCATATGATATATGATCAAGTGGGATAAGATCTGAAAAAAATTTAGGATTAGCATTATAGATTTGATCTACATCTTTGTATAATTTACATTTTTTTTGTTTTAACAAGGCACATATAGCAACCGCAGTCAAGTCACTTCCTCCTCGGTCTAACGTTATAACCCTACCTTGCGTGTTTAGTGCTTGAAAACCACATACTATTGGTATCACTCCTTTACAAAAATTAGATTTTAATAAATCAATGTCAACAGAGAATTCAGAATTATTTTCATCGATTATTAGTTTGAGATCATACGCATTATATGAAATGGATGAATAGCCAAACTTTTGTAATGTTAAAGCAAATAATGCTGCTGATATTTGCTCCCCAACAGATAATAGTTTTGAAACTTCCGTATTGTCTGAAGAAAAGCTTCCAATACCTTCGACCAAATTGTACAAAGTATCTGTTGTATCTCGCATAGCTGAAACAACAACCACATATGGATACTTTTCGTGACAAACAATGTATTCTGCGATCTCTTTAATAGCTTCTGGAGATGAAAGTAATTTACCGCCAAATTTTACTATTGTAACTCTATCTGACTTTGCAAGATTTTTTGCCATTAATGAATTTTTCTCGAATACGCCCATAGCATTAGATTTCTTTTAGAACTATACAGTTTATAATGCGGAATGATTTTGTCATTACTTTTGAATTATATCAACCTCTCTTTCTTACTTTGTATTGTACTGCCGAATTAGATTATGATATGTCGCTTGTCGCGTTTCCCAGTGAGAAAAATTTGAAAACCTAAGATTTTCAATTATAAATTAAAGCGCATGGTTGTTAAGAAAGTGAGACATTGTGTGCATCAGACACATTACCATCTGATGTTTCCAGTGAGCTATCGGAAAGTTTTGCTATCATCAGACATTGGGCAATCGATAGGCGAAATTGCACCGGATTGAGGTGAGCGTTACAAAATTGCTTTTGAACAGATCGGAAGGGGAAACAAACAAATTTTACAATATATAGATGTATGTGTTAACTTAAGGTTATGAATTTTGTTATTAATTAGGAACGTAAAAAACTAAAAATAACCATGAAAAAAACTATAATTGTTTAACGTTTGAGCTTGGCTAGAGATCAAAGTTAAAGAGTTAAAACGGAGCCCACCCTATTTATGTTCACAGAACGAACAACCGATTGCAATAATGATCTATCACTCAGTGAAGATAAAAAGCAGTTAATCGATTTAGAGACAATCTCGAAAGAATTTATAGCTTGTTGCTACATTTTAAAGGAACTTAGACGATGATTTCTTCTGAAGTGGTTGACCTTGAAGACCCAGCAATTGGAGGTTCCAATGTTAGAAATGCTGAGAATAGAATATGGCCATTTCTAGTACAAAAAGGAATGGGCACATTGGACTCTTTTGTCGAAGTATTATACTTTGGTACTGCCGATGAGGATGGGTTAGCAACCAGTTCAGTAGTCTTTCTAGTGCAATCTATCACTGAAGCTCTTACTCATTCCCTGCTAATCCCTATCCAAAATTTAATTGCACAGAAGCATATTACGGATAAGCAAGCTGCAGGTAGTATATACCAACAAGGGTTAGTGTTAGGAAGTCTGATGTCGGTTCCGGCAATGTTGCTGTTGTGGTCAGCAAAGCCGATACTTAAGCAGCTCAATTATAGTAATGATATTGTTAATTTGACGTCTCAATATACTTTAGCAAGTTTATTTGGAGTGCTTCCTACTAAATGGCTTGTCATTGATTTACTTTTTTTAGAGGCGATTGATCAAGAGAAAATTATTGCTGGCTGGAGTGTGATTAATTTTAGTATAGGAATTTTACTAAAATGGGCGTTTGTAAATCAGTTGGGTCAAGGGGTAGTTGGACTTGGATTGGCTAACTCGCTACAAGCGTGGATAGGTTTGATCTTATTAAAATTATATATTTATCGTAATTTGAATTATCGCGAGTACGCGTTATTTAGTCCAAGGATACGCGAAACAATTTTTTACCTGCGAAAAATAGTTCGTTTAGCACTTCCTATCATGCTGCCTGCAACTCTACAATTAGTTGAATCTATCATTAGAAACCACCTTATTGCCGGACTACCTCGTTCCAATGATTCGCTGGCACTCGATCAATCAATTTCACAGCTACTTGAATTAGCTAATTTCCCTGTGTCGGCCTTGCAGGCTGCTAGCCAGATTACTCTATCTCAACAGCTAGAGAATAGAGAGTTCAGCAACATAAGACAACAAGGTAACCGCACATTATCGCAAACTATAATATTGAGCATCCTGTGTGGGATACCGATTCCGCTATTATATAGACAGATGTTCGGACCGTTCAGTCACACTCCTAATTCTTATCCTCTTTACCTGAGACAACAAGTGTTGTGGTTGTCAATATTTGCCAACTTATTCACAAACGCCGCTGATACATTAAGTTCCAACTTTTATGCATTGAACGATACCCTTTGGCCTTCGGTTTGGCTTACAGGATTTTCGTTCATGTACCTAATAGCTGCTGGATTCATTGGTCTACGATTTGCCAATGATTTAAGAGGTTTGTATGCATCAAATATAGCATTAATATCTTTACTAAGTGCCATGTTAACTTACAGATGGAGTAAAAAGGACTTTGCTGCTTGTGCCAATCCACAGCAATTTGTACAGAGCGATTCATTTATCGACAGATATTATCTTAGATTATTTGGGCAAGGTAAACGAGATAAGGGAAATGTTAATGATTCGGTTGCTTTAGAAAGTGATAACAATGGGCATAAACAATTATCTTCGTTAGAGCTTAAGAAATTGCACTAGAGAGCTATTTGTTTACGATGATAATGACACTTATTGTGGTAATTGAGTTTGAGATATAGGTCTTGCAGTTACCTAGCAAGAAAAATATATTGTTTTATGCGTAATTATAATGTGTAAATTAAAATAGAGGAGTTAAATAGTATGCGTGTAGAGGAAACCTCTCAAAACAGTAGTTCTTCGTTCGATGGCGATGAGAAAAAATCAGATACTCTGGAAGCTGTAGAAAAGTTTGAAGTGGATTTGCCTAGAGATTCTGAAGCATTGAGCGTATCTGTAGTGGGCTCGGATAGTGAAAATCTAGCAGCTGAACACCCAGAAATTAGAAGTGCTGAGAACAGAATATGGCCATTTCTGGTACAAAACGGAGTTGGTACATTAGATACCTTTTGTGAGGTACTTTTCTTCAGTACAGCGGATGAAGACGGGTTAGCAGCTAGTTCAGTAATCTTCCTATTGCAATCTATTATTGAAGTTTTCACTGATTCTCTATTGATGCCCACTCAATATTTAATCGCACAGAAACACGTTACGGATAAAAGAGCGGCAGGCAGCATATATCAACAAGGACTATTATTGGGGACTGTCGTGACGATTCCCGCAGTCTTATTATTATGTTCAGCCAAACCGATACTCGAACAGCTTAATTACGATAACAACATCGTTAATTTAACAACTCAATATGCGCTAACAAGCTCACTTGGAATATTGCCCACAAAGTGGTTAGATAGTAATGTCTTATTTTTAGGTGCCATTGATCAAGAAAAAGTTATTGCCTATTGGAGTGTGATTGATTTCAGTATCGGAGTTTTTCTTAAGTGGTTATTCGTAAATCAATTGGAACGTGGGGTGGTTGGGCTGGGCATAGCCAAATCATTACAAGCGTGGATAGGTCTCATTTTATTGAAACTGTATATGTATCGTAATCCGAGTTATCGAGAATACGCATTATTTAGTCCAAGGATACGTGAAACTATTAGTTACTTGAAAAGAATATTGCAACTAGGATTACCTATTTTATCGTTAGAGTTGTTGCAGTTGCCGGAAGCAATAATCAGAAATCTTTTTATTGCGGGATTACCTCATTCAGATGACTCGTTAGCATTGGATCAATTAATTTCACAGCTTTTTGAATTGGTCAATTTCCCAGTGGCAGCTGTGCAAACTGCTTGCCAGGTTACGCTGTCTCAGCAGTTAGAAAACAGGGAGTTCGATAATATGAGGTATCGAGGTAATTACACGTTACGGCAGGTTATAGGACTGAGTTTCATAGCAGGGGTATTGATTACACCATTAAACCAACAGCTAACTTCATTATTTCTCGATGACACTGATTCATATGGTGTTAATTTAACTGAATTGTTCATCATTGCAAGTGCTGGCAACATAGTTACAAATATTACTGACACGGTGCAGTCTAACTTCTACGCATTGAACGATACCCTATGGCCTTCAATGTGGTTGATAGTGGCGTCGTTTACTTATCTAGCGGTAGCCAAATTCATTGGTTTTCCGCTGGCTAATGATTTAAGGGGGTTATACGTATCTAATATAGTGGTGATAACGCTATTAAATGCTATGTTAATCCACAGATGGAATAAAAGAGACTTTACTATTTATGCTAACTTACAGCAATCTACGCAGGGCTGTGTGTCAATTGGTAGCTGCTGTTTTAGATTATTTGGCCGCGATGGTGGAGTTAATCAAAATCCTACTAACTCGGTAACGGAGGAAAAGAAAGGAAATCAGAATGGTTATGAAGAATTAGTAGCAGATGAACGCTCGCTGTCGCCATAACGAATCCAATTACGGTAAGATATTGAGTAACAAACTTTTACATTAACTGTTAATTTCTACATTTCGCATATGTAAGAAAGAATTGTGAAATTAAAAATTGAACTCGTGTGTGCCATGATTGTACTTAAAATTTGACTAAACTGTGATCCAAAGAAATTTTTTTCGTCTTAGTAATCAAATAATTCTCAATCCATAAATTTTAGAAATTCTATCTTGACAAAATTCTAATGTGATTGGTATCTCACATGATGGTGTTGACAGGCTATATAACTAACGTAAAAGTAAATTCTGATTCAGAACTGTGATCTAAGGATGATAAAACTGTACAGGTAGTATGAGGTTTTGGCACATAGGCGGCACGATATTTCGAACAAGTTAGAAGCTGGTTAAAACCCTTACTCCTAGCGAGTATAGGAAAGGTAGGACGTTTCGCAGGCGATAATCACACCCCTCTAAATGCGGTGTTTTGAATCTTGATAACGGGAGTTCCGTGGAGAGACTTACCACCTGACTATGGCGACTGGAAAAAATCCACTGGTCTCTTTAAATATAAGTAAACAAGTAGATAATTAAAATTTAACTGCACTTAGCATAATTGTATCTGATGGAATGATTAGGATCTCATTTAGGAAAGTCTCGCGTTAATTTAATGGGTGATAAATTATTTGGCAACCAATAAACTTTAGAAATTTTTACTTGACAAGTGCTCATCAATCTTAGTATTTTTAGCAACTCATACGATTTATGTATTTGATATCACATTAGATTGTAACGATTTTTTTATACTTTATCTGCAAATTTTAAACAGCTTGCCACAATAAAAAATTAAGGATAGTAAAAATGAGGAAAAATAATACTGAAACAAATTTTCAATTGCTACCCTCAGATGAACGTGAATCTGATTCTAAGCTTTCACGTACTTCGACTCCAACGTCGGTTCAAGGAGACACTGAAGTTAATAGTGCTATCGTAGCTAATCCTGAAGAAAGAGGTCAACGTCAGTTTCCCTGTTCCACAGTTTGCACTTTTCTTTGTATTGTTTTAAGTAATGTTAAAAGAGTATTTAGGCAGAATCGGGGGTTGTCTACTATTTCCTTTGTACTTTATGTATCCTCAATAGCGGCGGCTTCATATGCGCAGTGGGTATTAAGTTACGACATACCAGAGTTATTTAATGATAGCAATGATGAGCCAGCTCTAATCGATAATCCAGTCCTCGCCATATCTCTGTATGGAGGGCTGCTCATGGTGGAAGAATTTCTAAGAATTTGGGGACGGTCAGGCCTTTCCTACCTATCAGAAGAAACTAAAAAGACGTTAGCAAATTCAGGAATGAGAGAGCTATATAATTTGAAAATAGCATACGTCGAGTTGGAGAAAGATCGCGAAGATATTGTGAGTGATTTAATTGAGTCTCCCGATGGAGCTCTGCAGGGCTTGGTTGTTGAATCCACAAATACAGTTGCTGAAGTCATAAAAATGTTAATCATAGTCGGTTTAGCTTCCTACAAGTATGGTAAATTTGCGATGGGTGCGTTTTTCGCCTTGATAACAACTTACGCTATCTTTACTAGTATTGCTAGATATTGTAACCCAGAAGAATTTAATGCTACGGACGTGCAAGCAAATGGCCAGTTACTGGCACAAGTCCTTGATATGATCAACCACTACAGAACTACCAGAATGAGTAATGCTAGTGCTCATGAACTCGAATTGTTTGAAGACAAAATGAAAAAGCTTATAGAAATTAAGAAGAATAAACATGGTAGTCGGTGCTTGAGAGAAACTCTACAAGGTTTCGTATCTGGTGTTTCACTTTTGCTGGTTTTAAGATTGGCTGGGCAGCAGGTTGTGGATAATGATTCCCCTTTCGATATTAATGACTTTACGCTTATACTTACTTATACTTCTCAAGTTATTCCATCTTTGAAATCACTGTCCACGTCTATCGCCAGCTTGCTACAGGCAGTTGAATATATGAAGAAATATGAAACGAGATTAAACGAATTTAAGAGAAATAAAGACGATTCAAAAAGAGGTCTCCTAAATAATGAAAATAGTGAACAGCAAGGATTTAAAATTGAATTTAAAAATGTAACATTCAGATACCCAAATACACATAGAGACGTTTTAAAAGACTTAGATTTTACTATAAATCCAGGCGAAAAGGTAGGTATTCTCGGTTTAAGTGGAGCCGGCAAGTCAACCCTCGTTACTTTATTGCTGGGGATTCATGAGCCAAGTAGTGGTGAAATATTAATAGATGGAGAAAACCTCAACAGTCTTGACTTGAAAAAATTTCATCAAAAGATTGGTTATGTGCCGAGCGAAACCCCTTTATTCCAAGGCAAAGGAAAGGATCTACAATATAACGTTCAGTACGGATTCAACAAAATAACTAAGAAAGACGACAAAGTTCACTTCCGAAGAGATAGCAAAGAATTGGGAGAAGAGAGTTATAAGAATGCAATAAAAAAAGCCGGACTTGGTGAGGACAAAAAAAATAGAATTCCTTCTAAAGGACCACAGGATAATCCGTTCAATTTTTCTAGTGGTGAAAAACAGCGAATCGGTTTAGCCCGAGCCGTACTCAAGGAGCGTCGACTCTATATTTTTGATGAAGCCACCTCTGCACTTGATATGGAGACAGAAAAGAGAATATTGGAAGAAATTTCTGAAGCCACGAGGGATGGTGGTAATAATGTGACCGTGTTAGTTGTTGCACATCGATTAACTAGTCTTAAGGGTTTAAGTCGACTACTTGTATTGAAGGAAGGTAAAATTAGTGAAGAAATAAAAATCATGGATGAGAAGAAAAAAACAGGTAAGGAAAAAAGTATGGTAGTAAACTGGACTGGAGATAGTAAACCAGAAAATATAACCAAACATTGCTATAGTGGTAGTGAGCCACAGACCTTCTTTGGTAAGATATATCGCACAAGCGTTAATGCACCCGATTTCGGAGAAACGGATACCTCCGCGCTTTCTCGAAGCAACGGATAGTCAACTACATCAACGTTACTAATTGTTGTCATAGAATCGATACTATACTTATTCGTCGACGACAGAAGGCAATTAAATTGACAAAAATATAATAAAACTAATCGGTGTGTCGAAACTATCATACTTACAATTAAGAGAATAATGCCAGTGGATATTATAAACTCACACGAATCCAACGTTCGATCATATTGTCGCTCTTTTCCTGCCATATTCGTTAAAGCCCAGGGATCGACCATCGAAGACGTTACGGGACGTCCATACTTAGATTTCTTTTCTGGGGCAGGGGCGTTAAATTATGGTCATAATCATCCACGACTGAAAAAGGCCTTACTCGAGTATATTGAACAGAACGGGATTATTCATTCGCTTGACATGGTGACACAAGCAAAGATCGATTTTATCGATAAGTTTTGTCGCGTAATATTACAACCGCGCCAGTTAGACTATAAACTGCAGTTTGTTGGCCCCACCGGCACGAATGCAGTCGAATCCGCTTTAAAGCTGGCTCGTAAAATTACGGGACGCAAGAATGTTGTGGCCTTCACCCGTGCATTTCATGGAATGACGCTAGGTTCGTTATCTGTGTCAGGATTACGTTCTTTAACTCACCATCAGCGATTATCGTTACCCGAAACAGTGTTTATGCCGTTTGATCAATACCATGCAGGTATCGACAGTATTGCTTATATGGATCAATTATTAGGTGATCCATACAGTGGTATTGCAGCGCCGGCAGCTTTTATTGTTGAGACGGTACAGGCAGAGGGGGGTATTAATGTTGCATCGGTTGATTGGCTACGACGTCTGCAACAACTGGCGGCTAAATACGAGTCATTATTGATCGTTGATGATATTCAAGTGGGGTGCGGCCGAACTGGCAAGTTTTTCAGTTTTGAGCGAGCTAACTTGATACCGGACATTATCTGCCTATCAAAATCGTTGAGTGGTTATGGGTTGCCACTTAGTTTAGTGCTGCTTAAGCCTGAGTTGGATCAATGGCAGCCAGGTGAGCATAATGGTACGTTTCGCGGCAATAATTCAGCATTTATCACTGCTACGGCAGCGTTAGACTTTTGGGAAGATGCACCGCTGATGGAAACAAATATTCAGGAGCGTGTTAATTTTCTCAAACAAGCCTGTCAAGACATCGTTAATTCCCTAGATCAACCAGTACTACATAAACAGTGCGGGTTAATACAAGGTCTAGAATTCCCAGATGTTGAAACTGCAAGGCAAATTTCCAAACGTTGCTTTGAGCAAGGTGTGATTATCGAGACAGCTGGGGCCAAAGATCAAGTCTTGAAATTTTTACCCGCATTAACCATAACGAAAGACGATCTCCAATACGGTATGGAAATAGTACGTTCCGCCATATTTGAATTGTTGCCTCAGCGTACTAGTGTAAGACTCTAATCATGTTGACACAACCCGTTTCTGCCTCGCAAAAAAATTTTTGGCTAGAGTGGATAATCAATAAAGACAGTTGCCAATATAATGCATTGCTCGGATTTTGGCTAACCGGATCACTTCAGATTACTCGATTGCAACGTGCCTTATCCATCTACTGTAATGAATGGCACCATGGTGCTAAAAGTTTCTTTGTCGAGGAAAATGGCCAAATATTTCAGCGCTTTTTACCATCCATCGATCCAAACTTACAAATAGAGAAGTTAAGTGATCAACACCAATTAGAACAATCAGTTTTTGATTTTTCCACTCAACCATTTGACATTACCTCACCTCCATTGTCACGCTTTCTTCTGCTGCAGGTAACTACACGACAGTATTTACTCATCGCTAATTTTCATCACATCATCTTCGATGCAAGAACGGCTCACTCATTTATTGATACTATTTCATCGCTCTATGACTCTAAAAAAAACCTATCGACTAGACCGATCAAATCTATTGCCGCTAAAACTACCACTGCTGCGGACTCAGACTACTGGATGCAAAAATTATTATCTGCTGATTTATACCTAGACTTACCAATAAAGCAACAAGCGCAAAAAACATCAGACATTATTCGATCTGTTTATACGACCTTGGGTAAAGAGTTATTAATTAAAACTAAGCGAATTGCTAAGCAACAGCGTACGACCCCATTTTTAATGATGACCTCATTATTCGCTGCTTTCTTGTATCGTCAAATCAAACAGTCGAAATTTCTAATTAGTTACGTTGTTGATACGCGTTCAAAAGACCAAAAAAATTATCTTGGTTGTATGGTTAACTCTTTACCACTAGAATTTGATTTCTCACAACCCGCTAGTTTTGCGGCACTCATTGCTAAGACAACTCAACAGCGTAAAGATGATCGTTTGCATCAACATTTAGCAATGGCCGATGTTGTAAGTGATTTACGTAAATTGCGACACTTGGACCCAAATAATTTTTTAAATGTGAGTATTTTTGAAACTTATTTAGATAATCGTGGGCTATCTTTACCTGAGGTTGAATCTCATGCTTATCAATTTAGTCGTCGCGGTGGTGACGTTGAATTAGGCGTAGGGTTATCCATCATGGATGAATTACCGATTCGTATTGATTACAATGAGTCGTTATTTTCGGCGTCGGTAATTCATGTATTCGTCGCTCATTTTAAACAATTTTATCAAGCTGCTTGTGAGTCAATAACACAAGAGGTGCAGACACTCAGCTATTTGCCCGCATCTATGGATGCGTCCCCTTTTGTGCGTTGGCAGCCGCAACCTGTGAAACCTATTTCTTTGATGGATGCCTTCCATGCATCGGTTAAACGCTTTCCGCATAAAATTGCTTTAATTGATGGAGATAAATCTTACACCTACCAGGCATTGTTGCAAGAGGTAAAGTTAACCACGTTACAACTTAAAGAGGTTTGGCCGCATAACCAAAAGCAACCACGTGTTGCTTTAATGGCACAGCGCAAAGCGACAGATATTATTAGTCTGTTAGCTATTTTCGAGCTAGGTGCTACGTGTGTACCAATCGATGTAAAAATACCGGCTGAGCGTGTTAAAAATATTCTGTCGGATGCGAATATATCTATCGTGTTATCTGAAAATAAAGTAAAAGTACGTCGCACCACCGCAACGGCTAAAGAAGTCAATGATGATATTGCCTATTGGATATATACTTCAGGCTCAACGGGAGAACCGAAGTCGGTTGGTATTCGCCGATACTCACTAGAATGTTATCTCTATAGTGCCATTGAACGTTATAAACTGAAAGCCAGTGATCGTATACTTCAATTCACCTCATTATCCTTTGATCCCGCTTTCTTAGAGATATGCGGTGCTTTGTGTTGTGGGGCGAGCCTGGTTATGCTCGACGAATCAGTATTATCCAGTGCAGCTGCATTCTTTGCATTTTGCCAATCTAATCAAGTCAGCTTCATTAACTGTTCTACCGCATACTGGCAGTTTCTGGCAACTCAAACGACACCATCTATTGCCCAAAATGTTCAATATCTACGAACGATAGTATTTGGTGGTGAAAAAGCGAGTCTTACTGCGTTGGCGCAATGGCAAACTTTATTCGGGCAGGATATTCATTTGATTAATGCATATGGTCCTTCAGAAATTACTATAGATGCCTTAGCTTTTGATGTTAACAATACGATAGCTAGCGATATTGTGTTGCACTCAGTTCCGATTGGTTATCCATTGCCCCACGTGTCAATTAAAGTGGTTGATCAAGCTGGACAAACGGTAACCTGTGGTGAGCCTGGAGAGCTCTGGATCGCTGGGCCAACTTTGGCTGTAGGTATTCACGACACATGGTATCGTACTGGGGACCAAGTAAAATATCATACAGATGGTTGCATCGAGTTTATTGGACGTTTGGATCGACAAATAAAGTTTCGTGGCTATCGAATTGAACTGAGTGATATTGAGGCTTGCTTATGTAAAATTGTAGCTGTAAAAGCCGCGGTAGTGACAGTTGATAATAAAGTTACACCCAAGTTGTTGGCCTACCTTGTTACCGATCAAGACAATAGTTCGAGTCAATGGCGTGAGATTCTAGCAAAATATTTACCTGCTTATATGATCCCAGATCGATTTATTCGTATTACAGCCATTCCTTTGACTTTGCAAGGCAAAGTAGATTTTACGCAATTACCAGCATTATCCAGTCAAGAAGAGCAATCAAATATATTAATTGATAATCCTATTTTTAGACAATTGATGGTATTGTGGCAAGAATTATTTTCAGTCGAAACGATTGAGCCTCATTACAGCTTGTTCCAATTTGGTGGTGGATCACTTAGTGCTATTTCGCTAGCGAATCGAATCCAAAAACAGTTTCGCGTTGTATGCGATGTTAATGCCGTTTTTCGTAACGATACACTAATTCTTCAAACAGCTTACATTACCGAATGCTTTAAACAACCGGCTAAGTTAATTTCTTATAGAGAACATTCAAATAGTCACCCTATTGTTCGTGCTCCACTATCTCCAATCCAGGAACGATTTTGGGCGATGCAACAATTTAATCCAGGTTTGTTGTCAGCATACAATGTTCCATATTGTTGTTCGATCGTTGGTGAGTTAATATTAAAAGATCTGTCAGCTGCAATTAATGAAGTGTTTGCTGCCTACCACTTAACACATGTGCGAGTCCGACAAGATGGTGATGATCTCTATCAAGAAGTAATTGATTTTACTCCCATATATCTGAGTAAACACATAGTTTCAATTGACCAGGTCAACGATCTGCTTGTAAGAGAATTTGATCGTAAATTCGATTTAACAAAAGGAATCTTATATCATGTGGATTGTTTACAGGTCGATATTAATCAGCATTTCTTGATTATTAATTGTCATCATTTCATCTGCGATGGTTGGTCATTAGATAAATTAATTTATGAAATTCTTCAACTTTACTATAGCAAGCAACAGCAGAAAAATAGTCGGTTTGTATTAGCACAACCTTACCAATACTTAGATTACTGCGCATCACAAGCAGCCGATAGTATGCCACAAGAACAAGTCCGATCTTTTTGGGAAAGGTATTTAGATAAGATTCAACCGACTCAGTTGGCGTTGACTTGCATGGGCACTAAAGAGACTCATGAAGCGACGGTACATTCTTTTGCTATCGATATGCCTTTATTTCAATCTATAAAATCATTAGCTAATTCGGTTGCTAAAACAGATTTTGTAATTTTTTTAGGCGCCTTTTTTATTCTATTATCTCGTTACAGTCAACAAACCAACAACGTGGTGGGTATCCCCATTCAGTGTCGAGATCGTGATCAACTCAGCAATGTGGTTGGACCATTAGTTAATATCTTACCAATGAAAAGTTGCCTGGTGAACACGCAAAGTTTTATTGACTATTTGCACTGTTTAAGTAATCAAATTAATGAGTTAATGATTTATAAAGACACTCCATTTCAGGAAATTGTTCGTTACTGGTCACGTCAGAGCGAAACATCAACACATCCGATTTTCACTATTTGTTTTAATTATGAGCAACGCCAACGTGTTTTATTTGACAAAAATGATTTAAAAGTTACGGTAGCAGCAACTCCAATCAGTAAAACTAAATATGACTTGCAGTGTTACCTTGAAGTTTATGAAGATCAAGTCACATGTCGATGGGTAGTTTGTCACGGATACTGTAATACGGATTTTCTCGTAGTCATGCAGCAGCATTATGTGCATTTGCTAAAACAGATCATCGATTGCCCTCAACTGCCAATTTGTCGTTACAAGCTATGGGACGCTTTAACGCAACGAATTTTACGGCATGATCAGTTGCCTATGAAGATAGAGTCGTATTTACGAGTTGACCAATTGGTAGAACGAGCTGCACAAAGGTACCCGCATGCTATTGCAATTGAAACAAATAAGCAAAAATTACTTTACTGCGATTTAATTCAGTTGATTGATCAGTGTTCTGAAAAGCTAAAAAAAGAGGGTATTTCTACTGGTGATGCAGTCGCGTTGTATGCTAGTGCATCTCCCGAATTAATTATTAATACGCTATCACTGTTTCGTCTTGGAGCAGTAGTATTACTCTTGGACCCTGATTATGATCAACAGCACCTATTAAAAATGATTCGGGTCAGTGGGATACGGCGCGTTATCGCCTTAAATACACCACTACCACCAGAAATGGTGGTGGATGATAAATCATCAGCCAGCAATAAACTCAACGGGGCAGCATATATCTTTTTTACCTCCGGTACTACAGGAGAACCCAAACAAATCAAAGGGACTCATCAAGGACTCAGTCATTTCTTACAATGGCAGCAGCGCGAATTTGCAATCAATTACCTTGATGTCGGGGTATTACTAACCAGCGTATCATTTGACGTGGTATTACGCGATATGTTGCTACCATTAATTGTTGGAGCAAGGCTTACGATTCCGAATAATATAAATCGATATGATGGAATAGGGTTATTGCAATGGATGGTTGACAAATCAGTCACGTTTATACACATGGTTCCCAGTCGTTTTGAGTCATGGCTATTAGCGTTAGAACAGCCGTTACGATTACCAATGTTACGAGCTATTTTTTTTGCAGGTGAGCAACTTACTGTACAGCATCTTAGGCTTGTTAAGAGCAAGCTAGTTCTGAAATCACCGATAATCGTTAACTTGTATGGCCCTACAGAGACAACACTAGCAAAATTATTTTATCGTGTTACGGATACTTATCCAATGGATATTATTCCCGTAGGCCAACCGATGCCTGGTGCACAGTGTACTATTTATAATGAACAAACAATGTGTGGCATAGGTGAACCAGGTATGGTGTTAATCCGCACCCCTTATCGTGCTGTTCCAGAGGAACGCTACCAAACGGGTGACATTGGTGTGCGTCTACCGGATGGCAATGTACTACTGTTGGGGCGCGCAGATCAACAAGTTAAGATATCAGGCGTACGAGTCCACCTGGGCAGGTTGGCGTACCGGATTAAACAACATCCTGATATCCTCGATGCTGTGGTGCGAATAAGTTCCAATCGACCCGTTGTCTATTATCTGCCACAAGGAAATAGAACGCCAAAACGTGACGAATTAATAAAATTTCTGCAACCTTATTTTACACAAACAGTGATTCCAAGTTATTGGATACACTTGTCAACTTGGCCGTTAACGGTACGTGGTAAGCTTGATTATTCTAAGCTTCCCAAACCAAGTGAGGTTTGTTTACCAACAAATCAGACATCAACTTTAACTCGAACTGAGAAATCGATCTTAGCGATTTGGTACGAGGTGTTAGATACTAAAGCTATTCATCCAGAGGATGATTTCTTTTCAGTTGGCGGGCATTCATTATCATTGACACGTGTAATGGCTCGTATCAATAAAGAATTTCAAATCACTATATCCGCCGCTGAGTTGTTTAAACATCGTAGTCTGCAGGCGATGGCTCAACTTGTTATCAAGACACGTGATGATAAGGGTTCAGTTGCCGCAGTTACCTTCTGTCGAGCGGCTGATCAGCAGAAATTCCTGCTATCTTCTCAGCAACAACGATTATGGTATCTTTGTCAACTAAACCGTGAGTCTACGGAGTATCATATTGCTTCAGCCTTTCTGGTCAAAGGAATATTTGATGTTAAAAAGTTTAAACGGTCTCTAATCCTACTAGCCTCACGTCATACATTATTACGTAGTGTGGTTACTGCTGTTGATGACCAGTTATTTTTTCATGTTCATAACCCAAAAGGGCTGAGTACTGAATTGCCACTGACAGTTTCAACGTTCAGCGGGGAGGACATTAATACAGAACTGCGTCGGTTAGTTCACTCTCCATTTGTACTACAAGGTCAATTGTTGTGGCGATGTCATATAATTAAATCAAGTAATAATTTTATTTTTCTAATGAATTGTCATCATCTTATCGCTGATGCTTGGTCAATACGTATATTTATGCAGGATTTATGCACACGAAATCTTTCATCATCATTTATAGCGAGTTATGCAGATTACGTCACTTGGTCCATGCGCTACTTACAATCTAAACAGCAACAGACACGAGAAGCTTATTGGAAAAAGAAATTAATTAATTTTTCTGAGTTGAATTTACCAATCGACTACCCACGACCTGACCAGTCTCGTGGCAAAGGGCGGCAACTTTATTTTGAATGGAGTAAAACGCAAACAAAAAAACTGCGAGACTTTGCGTATACTCATCGAATTACTGAGAGCACTGTATTATTGAGTGTCTATGCCATTATGTTAAGTCTATTTTCAGATCAAGATGACTTATTGATTGGTATGCCATTCGCCAATCGGCCACTACCTGAGTTCGAGAAAACTTTTGGGCTGTTCGCTCAAACCTTGCCAATACGCTTAATATTACAGCGCGAACTTCCAGTAATAGATATCTTAAATAATTGTCATAAATTAATGACAACGTTACAAGATCACCAAAATATTCAGCTAGAAAAGGTTATCAATGAATTAAACGTCAAACGTACTCATTCGCGACTGCCGCTATATCAAGTAATGTTTAGTTTGCAAAACGTGTCTGATAATAATTCATTTTCCGCAGAAAATTTAGAATTTTGCGATTACTACTTTGATCCAGAAACGGCTAAGTGTGATTGTTACCTTGCTACATGGTTTGATCAGGATCGGTTACGCGGTTACTTTGAGTACAATACCGATGTATTGATGAAGGAAACCATCGATTATTGGTGTGAGTTTTATCAAAAGCTTTTGTTACGCATTATGCAGTCCCCTTCATTGCCAATGCAACATTGGATGTTTACAAAGGAAGCGTCAACGACTATTTGCACTCAGAAGTCACAATATGCTTTGATTGAATATTTTGATGCGTGTGCTGCTGCTCATGCTGATAATATCGCTATTGAAACCTCCAACAATACCATTAGCTATAAGGTATTGAAGCAACGTTCTATGGTGCTAGCAAGCTACCTAATCGATAGGTATTCAGCTGAAATAGCGCAATCTACTTGTATTGGTGTTCATTTAATGCCAGGGATTGATTTCGTTGTGACTATTCTTGCGATATTGCGTTGTAGCAAAGCATATTTACCCTTATCCAGGCACGACCCTACTGATCGTTTGCAATATATTATAAGCGATAACAATTGTTCGTTAATCATCAGTCACAACTCGGTAGAATCCTTAAACCAATTTGTAGTAGTGGTAGCGTTGGCAGAATCCGATGGTGAAATTAACGACTATCAGCAAGTAATTGAGATGCCTCCGTATAGAGTGGATCATCCTGCCTATTGCATGTATACCTCCGGTTCAACCGGTTGCCCTAAGGGAGTAGTAGTCTCACAGCAGGCAGTAATTGACCTATTATATCGACCAGAATGGCTGATCATTAAGCAACAAGATGGCATTGGATTCTGTTCTGATGTAGCTTTTGATGCCTCAACCTTTGAGATTTGGGGTACACTACTTAATGGGGCACGTTTAATTCTCTTCCCTTTAGAACAAGGTTTGATTAATGGTATTACGATTTTATGGATGACTGCACGGTTATTCGAGTTTTACACTTTACGTGGTGCTTACAATTTTTCACAGCTACACTACTTAATTGTGGGCGGCGATATTATTAATCCGCTAGCAGTTCAGCGCTGTTTCGCTAATCCTACAAAACGGCCACAGTATTTGCTTAATGGTTATGGGCCTACGGAAGGTACTGTGTTTACTACAATTCACACTGTTACTTCACAGGATCAATATCGTATTTCTATTCCAATTGGCCACGCAGTTGCTGGGCGCCAAGTGGATGTTTGTGACAAACGAGGTAATGTGTTGTTGCCGTATGTACCGGGAGAATTATGGATAGGTGGAGCTGGTTTAGCTAATGGTTATTGGCAACAAGATGATTTAAATTCAAAGTATTTCGTTATGAAGGAAAATAAGCGCTATTATCGAAGTGGTGATCTCGCTTATAAAGACAGCCAAGGGAATCTAATCTTCCTTGGACGTTTGGATAGACAAGTTAAAATACGTGGCTTTCGTGTTGAACTCGAGAGTATACAAAATCACCTGCTACAAATTTCTGGTGTAGTGGAGGCTTATGTCTGTAAACGTGTTTACGGTAACCGTAATCATTTACTAGGCTACTATGTGGCTCAATCCGAATTGAGTGAAAGAATTCTAAAGGACGAGTTGAGAAAGCGGCTACCTGATTATATGGTTCCCACCCGTCTAATAGCCGTAACACAATGGCCGCTAACATGTAACCATAAAATTGATATAGATAAGTTACCGCTGCCTGTAGGTCATACGCCAAAATTAGTATCAGAGTTGCTCACGAGTACTGAGCAACAACTCTTTACCATCTGGTCTAATGTGCTCGCCAACAAACCGAGTAGTGTTGATGATAATTTTTTTGAATTAGGCGGTGATTCGATTATTAGTATACAAATGTATCAACAAGCACAGCGTCAACAACTTCATTTTACATTCAAAGATTTCTTGCAAACGCCAACGATTCGCCACTTAGCGCAAGTGTGCACTAAATCTGGTCCACAGCCTGATAATAGAGCAGCAACATTACCAATGGAGACCAGTGCTAATAGCCCAATACAGCAGTGGTTCTTTGATCAAGCTTTACCTCAAGTAGGTCATTTCAATCAATCTATATTGCTTAAAGTTGAATTTAATAATATTAACGCAACGCTCCTAGAGAGGGCTTGGCTTCACGTATTAAAACAACAGCCAGTTTTCCGCACTCGGTTCTATCGTGATGTAACAACAGGCCATTGGCGTAAGGACTTTGTAGATGATAAACAATTCGCCACATCGTGCCATTTCATTCATAGTGACTGGAGAGGAGAGAATGATCAAAGATTTACGCGCTGGCAAGCTAATTTTGACCTTACAAATGGTCCAATTATGACCATAGGACTGTTAAAAAACAAACAGCAACTGTGCCACTTACTAATCGTAATTCATCATCTCTATATTGATGCAGTATCATGGCGGGTACTGTTGTATCAGTTGGAACAAACCTATCTGGCTATGCACGAGCAACGTGCACTACCCCAGTTGAATAGCGCAATAAATTGCCAGCAGTGGATAGCACAGTTACGAGCTATGGAACAACAGGGTAAGTTCACTCAGGATGAAACGTATTGGTTATCAATTTGTCGAATGCCCAATCGATTTTGTCAGATTGATTCTCAAATGAGACCATGGAGAATCGTAAAAAAAATAGAATTCGATTTGGTTTTGAGCAAGGCAGCATTAACAATCACTCAGCGTTCTAAAGTTACCGTGCGTGAGTTACTATTATGCGCATTGTTACAAACATTGTGTCAGTCAGAAGAAGTCTCATACTTAAAAGTCAACTTAGAGCATCATGGTCGTGAAAACGATTTGCTGGGTGTACAAGTGGATTCAACAATAGGTTGGTTAACCTCGTTATTTCCAGTGTTATTGACGTTACCCAAAGAAAATCACGATCCCCGTCAAGTATTACTGGCGGTGCGAGAGGTTGTTAACCAGATTCCTAACCGAGGTATTTCCTATGGTGCATTATGTTGCTTCGGGGATGATGCAGTCAGTAAAACTTTAAAGCAAGGGTTGTCTGATATTGTAGTTAACTATCTGGGTGATATTACAGTACAGAACCAGGCAGCATCAATTTTTAATGTGGTTTCAACGTCAGTGGGACAACGCACAGGCACTAACAATCCTCCACTTTTTGCTTTGGAAATCAACGCTTGGATGGAACAAAAAAAAATTCACGTCCATTGTACTTTTGATGGAAAAAAAGTCGACCCAAAAATGATTGTTACTATAACCCAACAATTTTCCGATCACTTCCAACAATTGTGTCGCCTGTTAGTTGACTATCGAGGTGGTTGGCAAACACCATCGGATTTCAGTCAGGTAGTATTATCTCAAGATGAAGTTGATTCGTTAACACAAGCGTCCAAATTATCCATGCAAGATTGTATAATTGAGGAGTTTTAGGATGAGAAGGAACATATGACATACTATTCACCAGCAACGAAATTATGGTTAAAACCCAACGTCCTAGCGGAACCGTTAATCTTTAATTGGTATGCCTGGTCATTTTTAGTTTCACCCGCAACAGCTGCGATGTTAATTCATAACAAATACTTGGCGCTAATTCAGTCGTATTTGAATGACCCACAGTTACACGCGCAAGCCTTACAAAATGAATCAATGCAAGGTGGGCCATTTATTCGTACAAACGCTTTGATTGAAGAAAATATTGCAAAGTTGTACGAGGAAATGCTGAGTAAGTGCGGTCCACAGATGGAGTTAGCAAAGGCTATCACACAGATGGAACAATTGTTGCAAACATACGGCACTGGTGGCTCACTAGAAGATTGTTATGAAAAAGTTCCGATTCCATTGCGTGGCTACGTCGAACTTTTTTATGACTTACGGCAACAAGCTAATTTTCGTTTAATTGAAGCACTATTGTATTGCAGCCCTTATAACTTAGAAAAACATCAAACGGTTATGTTTTCTGAAGTAACAAAAGATTACCGTGAGTTTATCATCAACACACCGCGTTTTGCCAATGATGAGCAAGTAATACTATCATTACCATTTCATAGTCCATTCTATGATACTATTTTCCAGTCACGGTCTAAGCCAATGCGCTATGATAGGTTGTGCGGCCTGTTTCATCAATATAATATAATTCAAGAAGATAAATCTCGATTATTACGTTATTTTACCGATCAACCTTCGTCATCTGAATATCCACTGAGTATACTGAAAGGAAATCAGATTCGAGTTCGATACTTTGGACACGCCTGTGTGTTAATTCAATCAGCTCATTGTAGTATCATGATTGACCCTATCATTAGCTATCAATATAGTGGCGCAGATGATCGCTATACATATGCCGACTTACCAGATAGTATTGATTATCTGTTAATAACTCATGCGCATCAGGATCATGTGATTATTGAACATTTACTCCAACTTCGTCATAAAGTTAAACAAGTCATTGTCCCTAAGAGTGACTGTGGTCAGTTACAAGATCCCTCTTTAAAATTATTTTTTCAACATATTGGATTCCAAGACGTGATGGAAATTGATGATATGGAAAAGATTCTAATTCCTAATGGTTCAATTACTGGAATTCCTTTTCTAGGTGAACACGGTGATCTCAACATTCAGACCAAAAAAGCGCATCTAATTGAGTTATTCGGCAAGAAAATCATGTGTGCTGCTGACTCTAATAATATCGAACCAGTACTTTATGAGCATGTAAGAAAAATTATTGGTAATGTTGACATACTTTTTATTGGTATGGAATGTGAAGGGGCGCCACTTTCATGGGTATATGGTCCATTATTGGCAAAAAAAGTTACTCGAAAAAATGACCAAATGCGTCGATTGAATGGTTCTAATTATGCAAGCGCAATCCGGTTAGTTAAAAGTCTGAGATGTCAAAGGGCATACGTATATGCTTTAGCAAAGGAGCCTTGGTTCAGTTATGTATTAAATATTAATCATCGTCAAGACTCACCGATTATCATCGATTCTAACCGATTTGTTGACAATTGTCGTTCAGAAGGTATTGAGTCAGAAGTTTTATTTATTAAAAAAGAGATTTTACTGTGACCAAGCTTAATAAATTACAGTCATTTATTGAGTATTGTCGGCAACGAGGTATTTATTTTTGGCGGCAAGGACAGAACTTGAAATGTCATATCACTAAAAGTTGTACTCTTACGTCAGAACAACGTAGTTTTATTAAACGCCATAAAACTGAATTGCTTGATATGGTTCCAACGTATGGCGATTCTGAAAAAGTGGTACTAACTATTTTACCTTTGATGGCTTTACAGCAAGGTATTCTATTTCATTCGATCGTAGATACTGATGCAAACAACTATTTTGTGCAGGCTCATTGGACTTATCGTCAGCCGATTGATTCATCACTGTTGAAAACAGCGTGGACCCGTTGTTTTAAGCAATACGATGTATTAAGAGTGGCATTTAATTGGGATACCGCTGAGCAGTTAGTACAGATTATATACGATAGTGTCAATGTACCTTGGCAAGAAGTTGATTTACTTCACAAAACGGCAGAACATTCCAATGTATTGATTGAAGATTTCATGGAAAGGGACCGACAACGAGGTTTCCGGTTAGATCAGCCTAGTCCTGTTCGTTTATGCTTATTCAAAGTGGATAAGTCAACGTCAGTTTTTGTGTTCAGCTTTCATCACATTTTACTCGACGGTTGGAGTGTGTCTTTATTACTAGAATACATTCACCAGGAATATTGGTGTTTGTACAACTCACAAAAAAAGGCGCAATTATCAGCTCCAAGTATGGCGGATTACGTTAACTGGATTCAGATGCATCAAGTAATTGATGAGGCATTTTGGACTAATTACTTGAAGAAATTCGATGGAGCAACAATTATCCCGGGGCAAACAAGACCATTAGAATTAAAATCAGTCACAAAAACAGTGGCGGTGTATACGTTAAATTCCTCTGGCCAATTATCTGATAAGTTAGCAAAATTCTGCCAGCAGCATGGTTTTACCGTAAATGCTGTTATTCAGCTAGCTTGGATACGATGTTTAATAGCAGCTAGCTGTCAAACCACGATAAGTTACGGTTTGGTTGTTTCCGGTCGAGCTAACGCTTATGCTAACGTTGATCGAGTGGTTGGATTGTTAATTAATACGTTGCCGCTCATCTATGAATTAAAACCAGGCCAAACCGTATTAAATCATTTACATTTGTTACAGTCGATTATTAATGATTTGAACACTAATAGCGATATTGGACTACGTGATCTAAAAGAAATTGCTCAGTGTATTAATGAACCTTTATTTAACGTCATTGTCGCATTCGAGAATTATCCAATTGCAAAGGTTAATGAAGTTAATCAGTTGCAGATTAGCAATTATCAGGTTTATGAACAGAATAACTATCCACTTAGTTTAACAGTAGCCTTGATTAATAATGAGGTGAGAATTAAAGCAAATTATGACTCAAAAGCTTACAAATCAGCTGTCATCGAGCAACTTGTAACGCGTTGGATTTTGTGTATACGAAAAATTATTCAATACCCAGAAGTTGATTTAACATCACTTGATTTACTAACTGATCACGAACGGTTTGCCATGCTGGATAAATATCAATCTCATCCTGTATCGCCTGCTATTCACACAATTGATCTATTTTTGGCTCAAGTCAAGCGTGATCCAACAGCACTTGCAGTGATGGATCCTCATGAAGAGCTAACCTATGCTCAATTAGATCAGAAATCCAATGCATTAGCATTTAGATTACAGACACGACATGATGTCGTACAGGGTGATCTTATTGCTATCCGTATGATGCGTAGTTGTAATCTAATTGTAGCCTTATTGGGCGTGATAAAGGTAAGAGCAGCGTTTTTACTTTTAGATGGCACTCAACCAGAGATACATCTGAAGAAGCTAACTGGACATGCACAAGCTAAGTTAGTACTGACGGAAAAACATTTTGAAGGGTTTCGGGATTACGGTTTTTCTTGGCAAAACGATGAATCAGCGAACGACCTAGCTTATGTTATCTACACTTCAGGCTCAACTGGTAAACCCAAGGCTGTGATGATTAGCCAATCTGCTATATCCCACCATGTAACTTGGTTTCAGTCTCATTACCGAACTTTCCAAGGTAAGAAAATCCTATGTCGTACCTCAATAGCATTTGATGTTGCCCTACATGAAATTTTTTGTGGGCTTGCCAGCGGTATGGCATTGGTAATGTGTGACGAAACGATCATGCGTGACGGTTTATTGCTTATTCGACAAATTATGGATGATCAGGTGTCTATTTTACATGTTGTGCCGTCTCTGTTACGTGTCATGTTGGCTTACGATGAATTTCAGATGTGCGATTCATTGGAGCGAGTTTACTGTGCTGGTGAGGTGCTCGATGCCTCATTGATAGAGAAGTTTTATCAGGTGTTACCAGCTGCAACACTGTGGAATGCTTATGGGCCAACTGAAGCGACGATTTACACGACCTTACAGCATTGTAATCCTCGTAATATCAAAGCCGAAGTGGTGCCGATTGGTAAACCTATTGTAGGGGCCAATTGTTACGTATTGGACCCATATAAGCAACTACAACCTCCTAGCTTTTTAGGTGAATTACATATATCTGGCCCAGGATGCGCCGTTGGATATTTGAGAATGTCTGATCAGACACAGCAGAAATTTATTACTAACCCTCATCATGATGATATATCAGTTATGTATGCAACAGGCGATATGGTAGGTTACGATCCAGATGGATTACTTTTCTACCATGATCGCTATGATCAACAAATAAAAATACGTGGTTATCGGGTAGAACTTGAAGAAGTGCGGCAATTACTCATGCAGCATCCAGGGGTATCTGATGCGAAAGTTATTTTAAATCAACGGGATTCTCATAAACAATTAATTGCTTATTATATTGTAGAGAGTGGTTGTAAGACAACGATTAACGATTTAATTCAATTTTGTGAACAGCATATGTTATCGTATATGCGACCAACCGAATTTATTATTGTTGATAATTGGCCACGTCAGTTGAGTGGTAAAATTGATGTAAAACGTTTACCTCTTATCGCATTTGAATCGTCTAATGAGGCAACATCAAGCATACAGTCAACTAATCTCATTGAACAGAAATTATTAACGATTTGGCAAGCAACGCTGAATAAAAAGTCGGTTACCATTTATGACGATTTTTTTGCCTGTGGTGGTGACTCAATTAGTGCAATTCTATTAGTAGCTCGGGCACGTAAGCAAAAAATTTATTTTAGTGTTGCCGACGTTTTTAAGTGGTCTACAATACATCAACTTGCTCAAAGAGTGGATATCAATTCTCGACTAGTAGAAGAATCGGTTTATCCAGTTCGCGTTGCACCCGAACGATTGAGAGCATTAGCAAAATACTGGCCTGATATTATCGATGCGTATCCGTTGGCACCTTTACAACGAGGATTATTATTCCACTATCAGTTTGATCATTCTGATCACACTTATGTCCAACAGATTACTTTGTGTATTGCTGGATCTATCAATGCTATTGCGTTTGAAAAAGCTTGTGCGGCTGTAGTTGACCATTACGATATTTTTCGCACAGTTTTTTATTGGATAGAAGATCAAGAACCGTTACAGTGTGTTTTACGCCAGGGGATTGTGGATTTGGAAGTTTGTAATTCGCTCGACGAACAGCAGTTGCGACAAGATCGTCAACACGGTTTCGATTTGACTAAGCTACCACTTATCCGATTTAAGTTAGCCTTATCGACAGATGACGTACAACGTCTCGTGATTAGTTTCCATCATATCATTTGCGATGGCTGGTCTTTTTCACAAGTCATTAAAACTCTGGGTCAAGCGTATCAGCGTGCATTGCATAATCAAAATCCACTAGTTACTAAGGTGCCTGTTCCATTTGTTCACTTTATTAATTTGGTTAGTCAGAAAGGATTTGACCAAGCTTTTTGGCAAGACTACTTGACTGATCATCGTATTCCCACGCGATGTATTACAGATTTTAATCCAGAGCGTCGAATACTAAGAACTACTGAACAATGTTATCACCGTATGGATCTTGGCAATGAGTTGACTGAACGCATTCAGAACTATGCTGCTCACCTTAAAATAACTGTAAATTGTTTATTTCAGTGTTTATGGGGTATGGTATTGTCAATTTATGCTAATAGTTCTGACGCTGTATTTGGCGTAACCGTTTCGGGGCGTCCCACCGATTTGGAAAATGTTGAACAATTAGTGGGCATGTTAATTAACACGATTCCAGTTAGGATCATCTGCCCGTCCGATTCCATTGCGGCTTGGTTACTCAATCAACAGCAGCAATGGCTAAACTTATCTGAGCAATCGCATACTCCATTAACTAAGATTAAAGAATTTATCGATTACCCTTCAGAACAGTTATTTGATAGTTTACTCGTTTTTGAAAATCTGCCCCTAAGCGAAGGCAGTGAGAATTGGGGTAACCAATGTTCACTATCGCTAGAAACCGTCTTCAGTCAAACAGAATATCCACTAGAGTTAAATGTTACGAACAATCAAACACTGAAACTTAACTTGCTGTATAACCCAGCTCTATACCTATCTGATACAGCTGCTAATATATTGCGACGATTGTGTTTTCTACTAAAACGAATTGTACAATTGGATTGCAATGCAAATGTCTCTGATCTCTACCAATTGCCGCCAATAGAGCAGAAAAAATTGCTGAATTGGAGTAATGGTCCATTTATCTCCTTTACAGCACAACCTAGCATATTACAACAATTTTACTATCAGGTGCGCCAGTATCCTGAACGTGAGGCAGTCGTTGATGGGGAGCGTCGCTTTACTTATGCTACTTTGCATGCGTTATCTAATCATATCGCAAATCAATTGCAAGCTAACTCAGTCGGTCGTGGTGAACTTGTTGCTTTATGCTTGGATCGTTCGGTTGAGTTTTTAATCGGGATGTTAGCTATTTTAAAAGTTGGTGGTGTTTTCGTACCGATGGATTCTGGTTACCCAGCTGAACGCATTGACTATATGTTATCAGATTCAGGTGCTCGAATAGTATTGACTGATAGTAAAGTGCGTTCTTGTCATTCATCTATTATGCAACGGCAATTTTTAGATTTGGACATACTATGTCGTCAGTCTATTGGTCCTTTAAAACAAGATTTCGATGCAATAGTTGCAGATCCCAATGATTGGGCTTATGTGATGTATACATCAGGCTCAACGGGATCTCCTAAGGGAGCAATCACCCATCATGCCGGTGCGTGGAATCATATATTAGCTGAAATTGAAGCCTTGCAACTGTGGAATGGTTTCAACTTCCTACAAAGCGCAGCGGCTTCCTCGGATATCTCAGTATGGCAATTCTTGGCACCACTGATGGTGGGTGGTAAGATCGTTATTATAAAAGATATGACTGATATGCCATTGCTTCATCATTTAGTTATTGATGAAGCCATTACACTAGTTGAGCTGGTCCCTGTGGTACTTAATTTGTGGTTAGATCATATTGTTGCAGCGGCGCTGGATCCACGTGCGATAAAAGCACTAAAATGGGTGATGGCGGTTGGTGAAGCTGTCCCGATTGCCTTGGTTAATCGTTGGTTAAGTCTATTTCCTACCATTCCGTTAGTCGATGCCTATGGTCCTACTGAAGCATCGGATGACGTATGTCAAGCTGTTATCGATAAACCGTTAACAGCTTCACTTACTACAGTGCCGATTGGACAACCAATTGCAAACATGTCCGTAATGGTCCTTGATAAGCAACAACGTTTGTCTCCAATTGGTGTGATAGGTGAAATTTGTATCAGCGGAGTAGGAGTAGGTCCCGGATATTGGAAGCAATCTCACAAGACGGAGGCTAGCTTCGTTGAAAATCCTCATGCGACACACACGTTCGGTAAACGCCTCTATAAAACTGGTGATTTAGGACGTTGGCGTGCTAACGGCGCATTAGAATTCTTAGGTCGTGTTGATAATCAGGTACAAATTAATGGTTTTCGAGTTGAAATCGGTGAGATTGAATCGGTAATAGGACAACATGTAGCAATCAAAGCTACCGTGGTTATGACTCGTGAGGTCTGTGAAGATAAAAAACTGGTAGCTTATTACTTGCTACATAAGGTAGAACAAATAAAACCAGATGACATTCGCCGATATTTAGAAAGGCGCTTACCACGACATATGGTACCCAGCTTGTATGTTGAACTCGAATCATTTCCAGTTGGTCCTAGTGGTAAAATTGCACGTGATCAGTTGCCTAATCCTGTATACGCTGAGTATCAAGATAACAGTAGCCTTGAGTTCAACCAGATTGAGCAGAAATTATCTGCCTTTTGGTGTGAAGTATTAAATGTTAAGTGTATAAATCGGCAGGATAATTTCTTTCTATTAGGTGGCCATTCATTGTTGGCAACGCGATTATTAACTCGTGTTCGTACGTATTTTTCCGTTAAAATGATATTGCAAGATATTTTTGATTATCCTACCTTAGCGGATCAAGCACAATGGATTGAGCAACACCTTAATGAAAACAAAACTGATACGCTGCAAATACCGATTGTTGATCGTTCACAGCTACAACCGTTGTCCTATGCTCAACAACGATTATGGTTTTTGCATCAGTACGAAACGGGACTGCACTCCACTAATCGCTACCATATTCCACTTGCGTTGTCGTTGCACGGTGAGCTGGACCAAAAACGACTTAAACAAGCGCTACAATATTTGCTAAACCGTCATGAAATTTTTCGTACACAATTTATTGAGCGAGATGGTAAACCTTACCAGAAAATATTGTCAGAATGTCCCATCGCTTGGGTAGAAGAAACTGTACACGATTCGTTGCAGAAACGTATAAGAGAGGTTTGTAAGGTACCATTTTCATTAGAAAAAATACCGTTGATTCGATTTTATTGTTTTAAACAAGGGCCCATTGATCATACTTTGGTGATTGTTCAGCACCACATCATCAGCGATGCGTGGTCTCTAAACGTATTTATTGAAGAATTATCTATCGGCTACCACCAGTTGTATGAAGGAAAGTCGATTGAATTGGCACCGTTATCGCACCAATACGTAGATTTTGCTGTTTGGCAACGTCAATCATTACAGGGAGAACAATTAACACGATTACTTGAATACTGGAAAAAGTATTTAGCTGATATTTCTCCTTTAGAATTGCCGACTGACTTCGTCCGCCCACTGCGTTTATCTTACCAAGGTGGTCAGATACGTTTTGATTTGCGGGAATCACTTTATCAGAGGCTTAATCAACTGGCCGATGGTTATAAAACCACATTATTTACCATACTGTATAGTGTTTTTGGCATATTAATGAGTCGATTATCTGGACAATGCGATCTGGTGGTCGGTGTGCCAGTAGCAAATCGCAATCACCCACTAACAGAAAAGATGATAGGATTTTTCATCAACACATTACCTGTTCGTTTCAATGAGAGTAATCAATCAACAGTTGCATCACTAATCCATGCCATGAGAATAAATTTGTTATCAGTATACGATCATCAAGATTTACCGTTTGATAAGTTAGTGAGTGACTTAGCAGTTACACGTAGTGAGCGTCATCACCCAATTTTCCAAGTAATGTTTAACTTACAAAATGCTTATGAATCCATTGCAGTAAATTTACCCCGTTTACAAGTAGATGAAGTTGAGCTCGATATTATTACTACTAAATGTGATTTGACAGTTGGTCTGTGGACGCAAGGTAGCAATACACTAGCCGGATGTTTTGAATATAACGCTAGTTTGTTTAAGCGAGAGACAGTTACTCGTTGGCTAGAATACTATCTATATTTACTTGAACAAACTGTACTAAATCCACACCAAAGTGTGATGCAGTTGTCTATTATGCCTGTGTCTGAGTATCATCAGATCACTAAAGTATACAATAATACAGTTAACCATGCGTGGCGTTCTAAAAATTTACCAGATGCTTTTGCTGAATCCGTGCGCTGTTATCCTGATCGTATTGCAGTTAAATACTATGATCAGCAATTAAATTATCGACAATTAGATGAGCGAGCTAATGCCGTTGCCAGTCAAGTAAGTAAATTGCAACCTGGCGTGTGTGTTGGGGTGCTGATTCCACCTAGTCCAAACTACATTATAGCAATTTTAGGTATTTTAAAGGCAGGATCTGCGTACGTGCCTTTGTCTTTAGCCGATCCTGTAAGGCGACTGAAATACATTATTGATGATGCAACAATATCGGTAGTATTAACAATAGATCAGATTTTGTCTACAGATTATCGTGATGCGCTTACAGAATGCTGTGATTTAATACTAATGGATCAAACCACAGTATTACCGTCATTTAACCCAACTCAACCAATATTAGCTGAACACTTCGGTTACGTCATGTACACGTCAGGAACAACGGGCGGACCTAAGTCAGTGCCAATTACTCAGGGCTCTGTTGCTAATTTTATTAAAAATAACCGGTGGATTAAACTAAGTGAGAGAGATGTGTTTGCTTTGGTATCCGATATCTCATTTGATGCGACAACCTTTGAGATTTGGGGTGCGTTACTAAATGGTGCAGCGCTAGTCATAATGGACAAAGATACTATACTGGATCATCAACAATTTTATACCAATTTACTAAAGGAACGTATATCTGTTCTATTTCAAACACCGCGTTTATTTGATCACCATATACAACATCGTAAAGATATTTATGCAACCTTACGATACTTATTATTAGGAGGTGACGTTATTAGCATGAGCAGCTTAACAGAATTGTTTACTGACGCTAAATGTACACCTCAGCATGTATTAAATGGTTATGGGCCAACTGAAAGTACGGTTTTTGTGACTATACATAATATAACCACTAATGATTTGCGAAAAAATGCTATCCCCATTGGTCGACCAATTGATAATCGTCAGATTTACGTGCTTGATGTGCAAAAAAGATGTGTGCCGACAGGTGTAGTCGGTGAATTATGGATTGGAGGTGAGGGTTTAACACCCAGTTGGGATAACCAATCGCTTTTCCCTTCAGGAGATTTAGGTTACTGGACTGATGATGGTGTATTGATGTTTGTTGGCCGTAAAGATCACCAAATAAAGATTCGGGGTTACCGTGTTGATTTAAATATGATTCAACATACGCTCCTGCAATGTGATGCTATAATTCAAGCCCTTGTGATACCCACTAAACAAAACGGGCGGGTAGAGTTAGTAGCTTATTATATTGCTAGTACAGATTGTAAATTATCTGGTAGCGACTATAAACAACAACTGAAACAAGAATTGCCACATTACATGGTACCGGCTCACCTAGTCTTACTTAAAACCATACCGTTAACCAAAAATGGTAAACTCGATGTGCAAGCATTGCCAAAACCACAAACTCTAACAGCTACAGATGCTATAGATAATGACCAATATCGAGATGAATATGAACAGCAGCTTGCAGCAATTTGGTGCCGAGTATTAAGAAAGAGTAGGATTGGTCCGACAGATAACTTTTTTGATTTAGGTGGAGACTCGTTAATCGCGGTTAAGATTATAACGCAAATCCGTCAAACCTTCTCGATTAATCTTCCTATACGTGAATTATTTTTAAATCCCACAATTAGTGAATTTACTAAGATAATTAAACATGCTAACTCAACTCCCATGAAAAAAGTATTTACCTTAAAAAAACCTGTGACTCCGGAGCGTTAGAAATGGTAGTACGAAAATCGCCCCTTTCCTTCTCCCAACAACGTATGGTATTTGTGGAGTTAGCACATCCAAACACCCAAAGATTTCACATTATACTGCCAATAAAGATAGTAGGATTATTTAGTTTAGAAATATTTAATAAGGCGATGCGATTTGTAATTTTACGCCATCAAGCTTTGCGCCTAATACTTAAACAAAATGACAATCAACTTTATCAGGTGGCCATCGACCTTGATACTTACTGGCAGTTACAATGTAGAGAACTTATTCAGTTGGAATCAGAAAGCTCACTGACTACATCTATCGACGCGTTTACTGCAAAAAAAATGCCATTATTTGATACCCCGTTGTTACAGTGGCAGATATTCTCTCTAGAAAAAAATAAAATAGTCATTGTTTTTAAAATACATCATATAATTATGGATGGAGTTTCGTTACAAATTTTTATGGATGAGCTAACCTGTTGTTACAATGCTTTTCAAAATAACAAATCACCAAATCTAAAGTCACTAACTTATCAGTACACTGATTTTGTTGCCAACCAACGACAATGGCAAGCTGAAAAGGCTTTTGTTGATCAAATTAAATTTTGGCAACAACAACTAACCCCTATTCCTGAACCACTGACGTTACGTTATTACGATCGTCCCGTAGTAGCTAATGTGCGAGCAACAGTCATTAAACGTACTATTGATAAAACTAGTCTGGTACGCTTATCTAATTATGCTACCAGTCAACGTGCCACATTGTACACGGTATTATTAGCATTGTACGGTCTTCTCCTGCACAAATTTACTCAGCAAAATGAATTTATCATAGGTACACCAGTAGCCAATCGACATTACGACGGAATAGAGAATGTCATCGGTTTATTCGTTAATAGTTTGTCAATGAAGATTAACATTGACCCCAACCAAACGATGAATGAATTAATCAGAGCAATACAATCATTTATACTTTCAGCTCAAGAGCATCAAGACGTACCATTCGATCGAATAGTCGAGGCATTAGGTATTTCTGGTGACCACCAACAACATCCAATATTTCAGGTTTGGTTTAATTTTCTTGAAGAAGGCGATTATCAACTGAATTTTTCACAATGTCACTCCTGTTATCTTGCTACAAGTGTAACCGAAGTGCAATTTGATTTAACTGTAGTAGCAAAAAAACATCGTAATGGATTAACTGTTGAATTCGAATATGACACGAGTTTGTTTCCTGATTACTTTATTGAAAGCTTTGCTGATTGTTTTGTGGTGTGTCTACAACAGTCCGATCAATGGGCAGAACGCTATGTTCGTTTGATAAACCCTTTATCAGTTCAGCAATTGAAATATTTACTTCCTCACTTAACCGAGCCACAACGCATTGAAGTACCATCGACTACCTTATTAGCAGAGTTTGAAACTTGTGTTACAAATTATCCTAAACGGATAGCTTGTGAATTAGATGATCGTACAATAAGTTACACTGAACTTAATCGTCAGGCAGAATGCGTTGCGATGTATTTACTGAAACAAGGAATAACTTCCTCACAGCAAGTGGTGGCTTTATTATTGCCTCCTAGTCTTGAAATGGTAGTCGCAATAATTGCTATACTGAAGATAGGTGGTATTTATATGCCGCTGGATGAAAAAATACCAGCCCAACGTCTTAATAAAATCTTACTTACAAGTGGATGCCGGGTATTAATTACGCGGAAAGGTTATCAATTGCCAACTGATAATGATATCTGTCGTATAGTAAACATAGAATCGCTGAATTTAACCCATACTGCTATTGAGTTTGATAATAGTCAGTTTATAGTTAAACCAGATGCGTTAGCCTATATTATTCACACTTCTGGTTCAACTGGTGAGCCTAAAGCGGTAGCGGTATCCCATATGGCGGTACTTAATTTATTGAAAAGCTTAAAAGAGTATTTACCGATGGACCGCCAGTCTAAGGGGATATTGTGGACCAAATTAGCATTTGATGTTTCTGTTTACGAGATGTGGTCACAACTTACACAAGGTGGTACCCTTGTCGTACTATCTGAAGTACAGCGTGTTAACCCACCTTTGTTATTTAATGTGTTACTAAAGAAAATAATCACACACGCTTACATTCCACCCTTCTTATTAAATATGTTCTCAGAATGGTTAGTGAAAACACAGAATAAATTATCATTGCGACTGCTACTAACTGGATTAGAACCAATTCCGCATAAATTAATTACTACTATAAAACAAAGCCTGCCATTATTAAAAATCATTAATGGCTATGGCCCGACTGAGTGCACCGTTTGTGCGACTCTACATGATTGTGATATTAATACTGATAAAAACGTTGTAATTACCCCTATTGGTCGAGCTGTTAGGAACCTGCAATTATACGTATTAGATGAATATCAACAACCCGTACCGTTTGGTGCCGTAGGTGAACTTTATGTCAGTGGCATTGGGCTTGCTGCTGGGTACTACAATCAATCTGAATTAACTAGTCAAGCATTTATCTCAAATCCGTGGCAGCACGACAAATATCACCAAAAAATATATAGAACGTATGATCAAGTACGTTATCTGGCTGACGGAAGTCTACTTTATGTTGGTCGTCAAGATGAGCAGGTAAAGCGTCACGGTTATCGTATCGAGTTAAAAGAAGTTGAACAAGCGTTATTAAAAAATGAAGACGTTAGTAAAGCAGTAGTAACTTTTAATACTATCAGCAAGAAAATTACTGCTTACGTAGTAGCAGGAGAATATGAGCCAGACATATCACTATTGAAGCAACAATTAACACAACAATTACCGTCTTATATGGTGCCTGATCAAATTATAGTGATTGAACAGGTTCCAATGTTACCTAGTGGTAAAGTTGACAAGCGTTCTTTGCCGCAACCAGATATTGTAGAATGTAGGGAAGATCGAGTTGTCATTTCTCCTCGTAATGATATCGAAAAAGTTTTATTTACAATTTGGCAGTCTTTATTACCAGCTTCCTCTGACATCGGTGTAACCGATAACTTTTTTCAGATAGGTGGTGACTCAATTCTGTGTATCTTAATGGTCACTAAAGCGCGTGATGCGCAGTTAGATATTACTGTACAACAAATTTTCCTCAATCCAACTATTGAAGCATTAGCTAAGATTGCCGTAAGTCGGCAAACAGCATTACCCGTTGTGCAATCATTTGACCACTTATTGCCATATCCATTGGCTCCTATTCAAGCTTGGTTCATGAAACAATCTTTTAAGTATCCACATCAAGTTTGTCAAACAGTATGTCTGGCATTAGATCACAAGCAAGAACTTGAGAGTTTACAACGATCGATCCAGAAAATTTTTCGTTCACACACTATTTTTCACCAATCGTTTCAGCGTGACGCTGATGGTTTGTGGCAACAGGTGCCAAAATTACCGCCTAAAATTATTCCTATCGATATCATTGATTGTCAAGAGAAGAGTAAGTCCCAATGTCATTCGTTATTGACATCCCAAGCAAAGCGCATGCAAGCAGCTATCAACTTTAATCAGGGCCCACTTTACAAAATTACACTATTCACCAACATGTCCGATCAATGTGCGCGACTACTGATTGTAATTCATCACTTAGTAGTGGACACATTGTCATGGCGCATATTAATAGATGACTTAATGGCTAACAAAGCGCCAATTATAAAGACACATTATGCTCAGTGGGTCCATACTTTAATTGATTATGCCAAAAATATGGATCGTACTAATGTAGCTTACTGGAAAAGTTTTGAAATCGATGAGTTTAAACAATCTCTATATGCGGCTTTTATTGGTTCATCAGTTGACGTTGTAGAAAAATATCAACATCACATTACGTTCTCTAAGGTTGAGTCACAGCAACTACTGACCAATTGCTACCAAAAACTAAGAGCTAACGTTGATGAAGTATTGATAGCTGCTTTAGCACAAGCACTAAAGTTCATCACTCGACAGAATACAATTTATATTAACCTGGAGTCACATGGTCGTTGCTCTGATATTGCCTTGGATGTTTCTACGACTATAGGTTGGTTTACTAATTTATATCCGGTTCGAATTAATCTAAATGATGATGATAACCCCAAAAATATCATAAAAAATGTTCGCACTTCACTGGCAGCGGTTCCCATGCAAGGATTTTCTTATGGTGTGTATTGTTATTTATTGGGCGAGGATATAGAAGCAGCTGTTGGTAGTGGAATAGTACTTAATTACTTAGGTCAGCAGTTACCACAAAGCGATATTGATAACCTTGATGCATTCGCTTATGCTAATTTTCAACAGGATACGATCGATATCACCGCCATGTTTATGGATGGTATATTTCATGTTCATATTAACATTCATCATTCACCAGCACAGAAATCGAATGCTCAAAAATTTTGTGAAAAAATACAAAATGTTATTAAATCAGTCATCGTAGCCTCGACAATAGAAAAATATATTGCTTACATTCCTGAGGACTTCCCGTTAGCAAGGCTTACCCAAGCACAAATCGACACACTGGTTATTAAACATCCAAATTTAACAAATATTTACCCATTAACTAGTCTGCAGCAAGGCTTATTGTTCCATGAAGTATACAAGCCTAAATCATTAGCTTACTTTCAGCAATTAGTGCTTACACTAAAAGGCTCCGTTCAAGTTGAAATATTAAGACAAGCGTGTTTAGCATTACTTAACCACTATGACATTTTTCGCACAGTTTTCCAATGGAAGGATTTACCTTATGCTATTCAATGCGTATTATCAAATGCCGTATTGGATTTTCAATTTCTTCAATCTAACCTAGATGAATTACCCGATTTATTAAAGTCTGATCGTACTCAAGGTATTAGTTTAGATTGTCCGCCGCTAATTCGTTTTAAATTGATACGTATTGCTAAACAGGAATATCGTTTTTTAGTAAGCTTTCATCATATTTTATGTGACGGATGGTCGTTACCAATCATCATCAAATCTATGTTGATGGCTTACGAAAATGGTCAGCTTGGTAAGCAGCCATTAATCACTTCATCACAACAGCCTTTCTCTCGCTACGTAAAATGGTATTTGCAGCAACCGGAAACAAAAAATTTTTGGTCTAATTATCTATCAAACGTTGACGAGAAAACTCCACTGCCTTTTGATTTTATTTCTGATAAGGAGGACGATCATACACTTGAGTTTGGCTGCTGCCAGCATCGATTTGGTAATAATATAACTCAACAACTTATTCGCTATACGGGACAACTGTCTATAACGGTAAACACACTACTACAGGGTCTGTGGGCAATATGGTTGGGTCTTTATACTCGAAAGAGTCAAGTAGTATTTGGGGTGACTGTTTCAGGCCGTGATGCTGCTGTACCGTGTATTGAAACTCAAGTAGGTGTATTTATTAATACATTACCCTTTAAGGTAGATGTAAGTACGCAATCGCTACAGGATTGGTTAACAACCATCCAATGTGAATTCCAACAAATCAACAGTAATAGTCATATTGCGTTGGCAGAAACTACCCAATTTGACAGCTTGCTGGTATTTGAGAATTATCCTATCTCAAATGAGATTAGTGAATTGGTAAATACTTTTTCAATTAAATTTGATCAGGCATTTGAACAAACTGAATATCCACTAGAACTGAATGCGGCTATTGGGAATAATTTAGATCTGACTTTGCACTATGATCCTAGTTTATTTCGTCATGAAACTATTCAGCTAATTCTTAAAAAAGTTGAATATTTAGCAGAAAAAATATTGACATTATCGCCTAATGCATCGATAGATGAATTACGCACTCTAGCGCCATTTGAGCAACAGAAGTTACTAAAATGGACTAATGGCCCTACTGTCGATTATAAGCAAACAGAAAACTTATTGCAGCGTTACTACACCAGTATAGCAACTAATTCACAACGTATTGCTTTAGTACATAATAACCAGAACTGGACATATCAAACTATCGATACTTTATCGAATCAGTTAGCAAATCATTTAAGAGATCATATAAGAAAGAAACAGCGGTTGATTGGTCTTTGTATGGAGCGTTCGGTTTACTATTTAGTAGGAATGTTGGGGATTTTGAAAATAGGTGCCGCATTCGTGCCGATTGATCCCACTTATCCCAAAGCACGAATTTTGCATATGTTTAATGATTCTCAAATTGAGTGGGTATTAATTAGTTCACAACATACCAATTTAATTGAGGGTCATTCGACTTTACAGTTTGTTGTGCTGAATGAAGAACAATCGCAGTGGCGAGATGCTAGCAAATCACCAATAACAAACGATACTGTTGGGGAGGATTGGGCTTATATGATGTACACGTCGGGCTCGACAGGGCGTCCCAAAGGGGCCCTGACACATCATGCGGGAGCTCTCAATCACCTTTATGCTGAATTTGATCAGTTGGCTTTATGGCAAGGGTTCAACTTTTTACAAAGTGCATCTGCTTCATCGGATATTTCAGTATGGCAATTTTTAGGGCCTCTATTAGTCGGTGGCAAAATTATTGTACTTGATGACATCACTAATATATCCGAGATGATACGACTTATTGCAACAGAGCAGGTTACTTTATTGGAGCTGGTACCAGTCGTCATTAATCTGTTACTGGATCATGTCGAAGAAAATAAAGTCAACATTAACCTTTTTAATTCATTAAAGTTTATCATGGCGGTAGGTGAATCACTGCCTATATCGTTAGTGAATCGCTGGTTATCTTTGTTCCCAAACATTCCGATAGTTAATGCTTATGGACCCACAGAAGCTTCTGATGATGTATGTCAACGAGTATTTGTTGACCCATTAGTAAATCAGTATCGTAGCATACCAATCGGTCAACCATTACCAAATCTATCTGTAATGATATTAGATGAACAGCAGAAATTCTGTCCAATTGGTGCTGTTGGTGAGATTTGTGTTAGTGGTATTGGTGTGGGACCAGGCTATTGGAGAAGGCCACAACAAACTGCTAACGTATTCATTCCGAATTATTATCAAACGTCTACGTATGGGAAAACAATTTACCGTACTGGTGACTTCGGTCGATGGAATAGTCTAGGCGAATTGGAATACTCAGGTCGTTTGGATCATCAGGTTGCCTTACATGGTTATCGGATTGAATTAGATGAAATTGCCGCAATAGTAAAAGCTCATGCCGAGGTGAAAGATGCTCTAGTCCTACTTCAAGAGATTCGAGATGATAAAAAATTAGTGTTGTACTACGTACCACAACATAAAAAAATATTAACTGAAAAAGCAATACGCCAACGGTTGCAGAAGTTTCTACCCCCCTATATGATCCCGGGAATTATTATGGAATTAGCGAAATTTCCAGTCGCGCCTAGTGGTAAAATTGCTCGTGATGCATTGCCAACGCCACAGCTGGATCAATCTATAGTAGAGGGACAATATCCGCAAGGAAAGGTGGAGCAGGCTTTAGCAGAGATTTGGAGTGATGTACTTGGAGTGAAATCAGTTCGGCGCGATAGTAGCTTTTTTGCCTTGGGTGGCCACTCTATCGCAGCCCTACAGGTTATCAACCGTGCGCGAACCAAAAACCTTCATTTTACGGTAAGAACGCTTTTCGATCATCCAACAATTTGTGAATTAGCAGGTCACTGTCGATCAGACAAGGCACTACAGATTAGTCCAATTGTGGAACAGCAATCTTTTCCGCTATTGCCGATTCAACAAATGTTTTTTGATGAAATTGCAATAAATTCCAATCATTACAATATGTCAATATTGCTGGAATTAAAGACTCCACTAAAAAAACACCTGATTACAACGTCACTGACCATGTTAGTAGAAAAGCATGAGGCATTACGTTTACAATTTCATTGCGACGAAGATCAAATTTGGTCACAATCATATCAACCCATTGAGGCTGTAAAGCCACAGCTAAAAGTTGTTAAAATATCAGACACTAATCAATATACTGAGTTACTACAACGATATAATGATGAACTTCAGCAATCTCTATCGGTCACCAATGGTCCTTTGATGGCCATAGCATGGTTTATTAATCCACTAAATAATAAACAGCATCTGTTGGTAGTTTTGCATCATCTGATATCGGATGCAATATCCTGGCAAATTCTATTAGAAGACTGGTATCAAATAATGATTTCGCAACTGAATAAGTCCCCACTACAGCAGGCACCGCGCACTCATAGCGTAGCTGATTGGATAAAAGCGTTACAACACCACGCGACAAAATTGTCAGGCCAAGATGAGGTGCTAGACTACTGGTTGGCAATCGATAAAGAAGCCGACGATTCAATCACTGCCCTTGAATCAGAAAATACCTTTGCCACTGATTGTGATGTCATTCATGACATGACGTTGTCACAACCGATGTTTGATCAACACACCATCTTCTTAACCGCATTATTATCAGCATTCTTACAGTGGAATGGTCAACAGAACCTTTATTTACTGATGGAAGGCCATGGACGTGAAAATACTTTCAATGAAGACATTGATGTGTCGCGAACAGTAGGTTGGTTTACTAGCAGTTATCCTTTAAATTTAAAGTGTACCCCTTCACATTCATCGATACAACGCTTAGTTCATATAAAAAGTCAACTTGATCAATTACCGCAGCATGGTTTTGGCTACGGAGTATTACGATATTTTGGCCATAGTAAAGTTCGAAAGCAACTCAGTTGTCAGAAAAGACCAAAAGTCACTTTCAATTATTTGGGACAGATGGCCATCACTGATCCAGGTAACGCACTATGGTCAGTATCAAATGAGATAAAACAGCACAATGATTCTGATCTTGGTAATCGACAACTGGGGCAAATTAATTTCAATATAATGGAAATTAATAAAAAATTGGTAATTTCCTGCTCATACAATAAACAATGCTTTAAATCAAAGAGTATTGAAAAGCTTTTACAATTTTATCAAAAACAAATTCGTCAGTTATCAGAGGAAAATATCGAAGCTATATATTCATTATCACCTACTCAAGCAGGAATGCTGTATCATCATTTATTTGATCCCAAATCTTCCAATTACTTTGATCAATTCTGTTTTCACATCCCTACTAAAATTAATGAAATGATGTTTTTCAATGCGTGGCAAGCGGTAATAGATAAGTATTCAATATTGAGAACGTACTTCATGTGGGATGGGTTAGCACAACCAATGCAGATTGTACAAAAAAATTATACTTTAAAGCCCTGTATTAAAACCCACATATCACTTCAAGATATGTTACAACAAGATCGATCTCAACCGTTCGAATTAAATCAGATAGGTTTGATTCGTTTGCAATTATTAAGAATATCTGAAAATGAATACTATTTTGTGATTAGTTATCCACATATCTTATTAGATGCTTGGTCAATCCAATTGGTATTACGTGACTTTATGTGTGCTTACCAAAAATTTCAAAATGGCAAACCGTTACAATTGGGCCATGAAAGTCCTTACCGCGATTACATTCACTGGCTAAATCGACAGGCTATTGATGAAACCTACTGGAAAAATTATTTGGCTGGGTTCAATCAACCCACACCAATATTTACTGCTCGCTCACATCAGTATATTACTCAACAGATAGATCGTGGAGAATATACTATTCATTTACCTGAAGAAATAAATGAGAAATTAGAACAAATTTCCACCACATATGATTTTACAATAAATGTATTATTTATGGGTGCCTGGGCGTTGTTGTTGCGTCAATACTCAGGTTGCGAAGATGTAGTATTCGGGCTGACGGTGTCTGGAAGGCAAGCGCCTGTCAGTAATATTAATAAAATGGGGGGACTTTTTATTAATACGTTACCGTTAAGAACTACTATGTCCTCTCAATCTGTCTTAGACTTTTTCAGAGCTATTCAATCTACTGTTTTAGAACTGAATGAAGTGGCTTTTACCCCTCTATCTGATATCGAAAAATGGTCTGAAATACCTAATCAATATCGTTTGTTTGACTCAATATTAGTGTTTGGTAATGATTTTACCGAAATGAATGATATGGAGACTGATGATGCGATTCAAATGTGTCATTTACAGAGTTTTGAGCAAACTAATTATCCAATTGAGTTAAACATCTCTATTGGTGAATCAGTCGAGATACATTTGTTTTACGACCAGTTAATTTACTGTAATGAATTAATTGAGCGTAGTACCGATCAATTCAAGTTTATATTACATAAGTTACTTAATAATTTACAATATGATATAAAGAAGCTAAATTATCTACCAAACACTATAACTAATCAGTTATTGAGTTGGAGTAATGGGCCACAAAAATCTTATACTTTGACTGAGTCATATTCGTTTTTATTTGAGGCACAAGCAGCGCGTACCCCTCAAGCTATTGCAGCGGTATCACATGAACAAAGTATTAATTACCGAGATTTAAATGCACATGCCAATCAAATAGCACATTATTTGTCTGCTTGTGACCATCTTAAGGGACAACGAATAGGATTGTTCCTTCCACGATCGATTACTATGTTACAGTGTATGTTGGCAACGTTAAAGTTAGGTATGGCATTTGTACCTATTGATTTGGACTATCCACAAGATCGTATCCGTCACATGATGAAAGATGCACGATTGACGGTATTGTTAACTGACGATAATAATTTCACTAAGGCGAGAGAACTAATAGATTGTACGATAATTAGTGTCAGTGAAATCGGTTCTGATTTACCAACAGATAATCTTACAGTAAAATGCAATCCAAATGATTTAGCCTACTTAATCTATACCTCAGGATCAACCGGTTTACCAAAAGGAGTAATGATTCATCATAAAGGTTTAATTAATCATATCTACGCACAAGCAGATACCCTATCATTAGAGGATGAGTTCAACTTCCTACAAAGTGCACCAGCTTCATGTGACATTGCCATATGGCAATTTTTAGGGCCACTCTTACTAGGCGGTAAAACAATTATTTTTGTACCAAATACTGACGTAGCTGTAATGACAAGACTGATTCAGGAACACATGATACATCTAGTCGAGTTAGTACCCTCAATGATTGAGATATGGCTGGATTATTTGGATAAGGTGAACGTCACCTCAAAACAATTGTGCTCACTGAAGTATCTAATGGCAACGGGTGAGGTATTGCCCGTGCGAATTGCGAACCAATGGTTAACCATGTTTCCGAATATCCCTCTTATTAATGCATATGGTCCATCGGAAGCTTCCGATGATGTGTGCCAAGCTATACTACGCACCCCTCTATCTAAGCAGCAAATGAATATACCAATTGGGCGCCCTTTACCAAATTATTCTGTAGTTGTACTGGATCAACAATTAAATTTTGTACCAATCGGTGTAAAAGGTGAGATTATGATATCGGGATTAGGCGTTGGCTTGGGCTATTGGGAACAAGAGGAATTAACGTCCCGGAAATTTATTACTAATCCACACTCACAGTTACATGGTGAGCAACTTTATAAAACTGGTGATGTGGGTTATTGGGGACAAGACGGTCAGCTACATATAACAGGACGTTTGGACGACCAAGTCAAAATCCGAGGGTTTCGCGTTGATTTGAATGACATTACTGCTTGTTTGTTGCAACATAATAAAGTAGTGGATGCTATAGTGATTTCGCTTAAAAAAGAAGTATCACAATTAGTAGCTTATGTGGTCAATCACGATTATTCAATTGAGTTACTAAAAAAATATTTGAAACGACAATTACCTGTTCATATGGTACCTGCAGCCTGGGTCACAATGATGCAGTTGCCACGCTTACCTAACGGGAAAGTTGATAAAAATGCATTACCTTTGCCCACAAAACAAAATACTGAAGTAGTAGAGCGTGTGTTGACTACAACTGAATCAATTCTTCATAAAATTTGGTGTGAAGTATTCAATGAGAATTATATTCATCTGGATGACGATTTTTTTGATCGGGGTGGTCATTCGTTATTGGCGATACAGATAGCAATTCGAGTCGAGCAACAATTCTCGCTATCTTTGCCGATTAAAGACATCTACGAAAATTCCTCTATTTTAGAATTAGCACGCTGGTTAGATACCCTTGCTACAGTTACTCAGGAAGATAATGAATCTAATAAGAATGAGGTCGAAGAATTAACCGTTTAATACCGAATAACGCACATTTAATGGTATTTAACTTTTTTATCCAATTAGTACGCATACTTTAGTAGATGCATTATATATTGAAAGATACGTTATGGACGTAGACTATTGTTGTATACTAGAAGTTTGCAAACTTGTATCGCTGGCAGAATATTAAGGGAAGATAAATCTGAACGTAATTATAGGATTATACATATGGAAAAAATTTCTACAATAAAACAAAGTTTGTTAACAAAAAAGAACATTCCGTTCAGATTCTCTACTGGTATCAATATGTTTTTCTTGTCATACTCATATACTGGATTGGTTCCAACCCTCACTAATATCTATTCAAACGTTGACTGTAGTGTGGAGCGAATAACAACCCGCCTCATGTTGTGCGTAGAAGCAATTTATTTTTCTGATTCTCTGGTATTAGTACCGATGGTATCAATTAGATAATTTACGAGGTTTAGATGAATAATTATTTTCAGGTCATTCGCGGAGGTATTATTAATTGGCCTGCCATAGGGAAATGGTCGATAACGTACTTTATGGAACAAACCCAACACAACAAGTTGCCTTTTAAACGATTTGTAGGCCAAACCGTGGAGAAACATTTGTTAACCTTGAAGCAATGCATGCAGCGACCAGATCAGATGTACTTGCATGATGTTCCATTATTACACTATTTTCCAAAACTTAGACAAGATATCGGATCCCTCCCGTGCTTATATTTACCAAAGTGGTATGATTCAGGCTGGCATGATTTTTCTCAATTTTTTGTCGGTAAAATTGGATGTCGAACACCCTTGCATTTCGATTGTTTATTAACCTACAACATGTTTTTTCACATTTTTGGTCGAAAAAAGTTTTTACTAATTGATGCTAAATATCAGTGTCAATTACAAAGACGCGATTGGCGCTGGTTTAATATTGATGAAAATGAGGTTACTTTAAAAAATAATCTTAAACAACTTGAGTTGCCCTATGATGAAATAGTATTAGTTCCTGGAGACATGCTAATCATGAAGCCTGGAACCTTACATACTGTGGAATGTTTAACTGACTGTATTTCCTTTAATATAGATTTTCATACTAAACTTTCTGTGCTACAAAGCTTTAAAGGTTTGTTCAAGGGGATGCCAATAAAAAATACATTGTATAACTTTTTAATACTTTTAGGTCTTTTTTGTCGAATACCTAGACCAATACTATTTAAATATTATCGATCTTATTTAAACTACGTTTCGTGACTAGAAATGGATATAGAAAAACACAGTTTCAAACTTATATTGATATCTCAGGCAATAACATCGATTGGTACATCTATATCAATGATTGCTTTCGCCTATATTGTGACTCACCTAACACAATCAGTACAGATTATGTCCATAGTTTTTTCTTGTAAATATTTACCTTGCATGTTTAGTCCATGGATATCCACTTGGGTTGAGTCGATAAATTTGAAATTATCAGTTATTTTTGCAGATTTAATACAGGCTTTTTTACTAATATTATTAATAGCTTGGTTATCTTTTTCCTCACATCTTTATCAAGAGCTTTACTTAATAGTATTTCTCATGGGGGTAGTTGACACTTTTTACAATGCAGCTAATGCTCGATTATTACCAAGTTATTTTCAGAAAACTGATTACTTGCCAAATAACGGAAAAATTAGTTCAGCAACAAATCTGATGAGTGGAGTAGGTTATCTTATAGGTGGAGTTCTAATTGCCCGGTTGAATCCAATCTATAGCATAGTGGTGGAATTATTGACTTGTCTAATATCCGCAGTGGTGCTATCACAGTTACCAATTACTTATTGTTATCAGATTACGATAAAGAATTGGAAAGAATTTTTTCACGAATCAGCAAAAGGTATAAAATATATTTCTAAAAGTCACATGGTTATTTTCATTATAATAACATTTTTTATAATTACGTTATTAACCACTCCACTGGAAGTCATAATACCGTTTAAATTTTTCTCTCATGGTGCCCACTCAATTTACTATAGTTTATTTGTAATAACAATACTTTTAGGCACATTAATTGGAAATCAGATTATTCTTAATGGTATGCAATTCTTATCAACTACTTCTACCATTAGTTTCTCATGGTTTGGATTAGCAATTTGCATGCTGATATTATCCACTACTGAAGTATTTTTTTGGTTTTTAATCATAGCTTTTTTTATTGGTCTTTTTTCGGCTTTGATCGACACTCTTGTAATTACTTTACTGCAGCTAATTGTGCCAAAAAATCTACGAGCTAGAGCATTTTCGTCTTTTGAACTGATAATAAATATCGCACCACCATTATCTTTTGTTATGTATGCTTATTCGAGTAAAAAAATACCATTCAATGATATTTTTTTAATTGTGGGGTTTGGTTGTATATTAGTATCATTAATTTGGTCTTCGTTATATTCACTAAAAATAAAAATGGATGAAATACTTTAGGTTACTAGTTAGAGGAAGCAATAATGGTACCATTTAAACAACTAATTATGGATTTAGCAGCACAAAAAGTTCGCATTATACCAGAAGGCGGCCAATTGCGTATATTAGCTCCTACAGGAATACTAACCCCTGAATTAATGAATCGTATTAAAAATTTCAAGCAAGATTTGCTGCACTATTTTTCTGAATCAGATGCAGCAGATATCCCATGTGTAGATCGCCATATTCGTATTCCACTATCATTTTCTCAAGAACGAATATGGTTTCTAGAACAATTAGATAGATATGTGGGTGCCTACCAGGTACCGTTATACTTTTATTATCATGGATCATTATCAGTACAACGGTTACAACGCGCACTAAACAAAATTTCTAAAAGACATGAAATTTTACGTACGATCTTTCCAAGTGATAATGATGGCCCTTATCAGAAGATTTTACCTGATCCTCATTACAATATCGATATGTTTGAACACATTGATATTAAAGAAGTGATGCGGCTTGACGTTGAACAACCCTTCGATATTGAAAGAGGACCTTTATTGCGTCTGAAAATAGTAAAAATAGACGATAGCAAATGGGCGTTGTTATTCAATATGCATCATTTGATTACTGATGAATGGTCGCAGAATTTATTTCTTCAAGAATTATTTAACTTGTGCGAACAACATAAACTTACCATACAGTACGCAGATTATACGATTTGGCAGCGAAATATCACCGGTTCATTAAACCATAAAAAATCATTAGAATTTTGGCGTTCTTACTTACAAAATGTCCCTATTTTAACATGGCCAATACGAAGTCATGGTGGTGCCGCAGTATCGCATGGTAAAGTAAAACGTTTTGAAATTAGTCATGACGAGTCGCTACGGTTAAAAAAAATTTGCCAATTAACTAAAACAACTTCATTTGTCATTTTATTAACTGCCTTTTATTTGTTATTACGCCGTTTTGCCAACCAATGCGATATTTGTATCGGAACCCCTGTTGCCAATCGTGACAATAAATCTCTAGAAAAAGTAATGGGTTTGTTTTTGAATACTATCCCCATTCGTATTTCACCTGAACCAGAAATGACTAAATATGAAGAGATCATTGAATGCGTTAAAAATTCAGTCAATATCGCTTTTACTCATCAGGCCATACCGTTTGAAAAGATTGTGGAACAGGTGGATATTACACGAGACTACTCAGTTAACCCAGTTTTTCAAGTGCTATTCACAATGGATAGCAGTTTTTCATTTAATCTTGACAGTAATCAGAAGTCTGACTTTACACCAATTTATCCAGAGAAAACTAACGTACAGTTTGATTTGGCGATGGATGTTAGTGAACATACCAGAGGTATTAGCATAGTATTGGAATACAATGAAGCCACTTTTACTGATGCTATGGTTAACGATATGTCAAAAACATATCGATTGCTATTACGTCGGTTATCACGATATCCTCAACATGAAATAAAAGAAAAAGATTATTTGCCTGATTCTATCATAAAAAAATTATTACTGTTGGGTAATGGTCCTATTAAATCTTATAATCTGACGATGTCATTACTGAGTTACTTTAGCAAGTCAGTGCAATCCAATCCAAATGCAGTGGCGGTGACCAAAGGAAATGAAAAATTAACCTATCAACAACTGGATATGCTGTCCAATCAGTTTGCCAATTACCTGCGGCAAAGAGGAATTAAAAGGCAAGAATTTGTTGCACTTCAATTAGAACGTTCAGTTAACTATCTGGCTGCCCTGCTGGGCGTAATGAAAAATAGTGCTGTTTTTATTCCAATTGATGTTCAATACCCACAGTCACGTATCCAACATATGTTAGAAGACTCTGATGCAAAGATAGTGTTGACAGATGGTTCAATCAAGGCAGTGATGAAATGCCCAGTAACACCAATCCAATCGGCTAATTACCAGTGCGGTGACCAGGCCTATTTGATGTATACTTCGGGGTCGACAGGTAAACCTAAAGGTGCTCTAATTACTCAAAAGAGTATGTTACATCACATCTTAGCAGAAATTGATGCACTATCATTACCAATACCATTCTCATTTCTACAAACTGCACCGATATCATCAGATATGTCCGTATGGCAATTTTTAGGGCCGTTATGCGTAGGAGGTAGTGTTTATATTGCATCTGATATCTGGGACACAGTTGGTTTATGGCAATCAATCTGTGATTATAAAATTAATTTAATGGAGTTGGTTCCGTCTGTCTTATCAGTGTTGTTGGATGAGCTTGAGGCAGACACTAAAGTTACAACACCAACGCACTTACATATGATATTAGTAAGTGGAGAAACAGTATCAACTCAGTTGATAAATCGTTGGTTGTATCTATTTCCACACATACCAATCACTAATGCATACGGTCCGACAGAAGCTTCCGATGATATCTGCCAAGCAGTGATCACTACTTCTATTCCCCAAAAAAATGACTTGGCACCGATCGGGAGTGCTATCCCTAATACTCAGTTACTGCTTCTTAATCACGATGGTTTACTGTCACCTCCAGGAGTCATTGGTGAAATCGTGGTTAGTGGGTTGGGTGTAGGCGATGGTTATTGGAAATCTCCAAACTTAACGGCAGAGAAATTTATCTTGCATCCTTATCCACAAGATGACTATAGCGGTATCTGTTATCGCACCGGTGATTTGGGGCGGTGGCGAAGTGATGGGTTGCTCGAATGTATCGGCCGTCAAGATCAACAACAGAAAATCAATGGTTTTCGTGTTGAATTAGGTGAAATTGAATCAGTAATAAAGCTTCATCCAGAAATAGATAACTGTATCGTATTATGTCATGATGTCGAACAACAAATGAAAATTACGGCATATTATATCGCAAACTCTGATGTAAAAATTAATAAATTTTTAAAAAAGTATTTACCAAATTATATGTTTCCACACTATTGGATTAAGTTAGATGCTTTCCCCCTATCGCCTAGCGGAAAAATTGACCGTAACGCATTACCAAAACCATTGCTGAAACCTATCAATGGTAAAAGGGATATTCCAGTAACAATTGTTGAAAAGGAACTTTCCGCCATCTGGGGGGAAGTGTTAAAAATAGAAATAAGTGATTTACAAGTGAATTTTTTTGATGTCGGTGGACATTCTTTGTTAGCAATGAAAATTATTAACCGGATATGTCGACAATTCACAATAAAGGTTTCAGTAGTGGACTTATTAGTCAATCCAGTACTGGCAGAACTGGTAACTATTGTTGAATATAAAATCAAAAAAAGAATAGTGGAGACTAAGATAGATATTAAGGATTTAGATCGAGATTATTTTCAAAAGAAAATAGAAAATTTATTAAGAAATAAAACAGGTATTTAGGGAGATTTCTATAATGAAAAATCTTGATAGGCAATATTATCCTTTGACTCAGAGCCAACAACATATCTGGTTTACAGAGAAATTTGTTAAAAATAATACCGCCAATAATATGTTGTCTGTTTTTAGTATTAAAGGTCAGTCTAGTAAAGGATGGGTTCAAGAGATTTTGTCATGGCTAACGACACATCATCCAGCATTAAGAACACGCTTTTTAACTATAGATGGTGAAACTTTTCAGTATGTAAATACCCAAGTTGAACCAAATTTAATGGCACACGATTTGCGTTATGATCCATCTGCAAAGTCAGTAGAAAAAATAATATCTAGTGAGAGAAATCATTGTTTTAATTTAACTGTAGAATTACCATTACGTACACAGTTTATTCAACTTTCCAATGATAAATTTATACTAATTTTTAATATGCATCATATTATTTCAGATGCACATTCGATTGAAATTTTTCTTGAAGATTTTATTGAATGCCATAATGCTATTGTAAATAAGAAAACTCCTTTAGCAAGAAAATCACCATTGAGTTTCGGTGATTATGCAATATGGCAGATGCAGCAGTACAAAAACGGTGTATTTGATCAATCTCTACAATATTGGGAAAAACAACTTGAAGGCTGTAGGAACACCGTTTTTCCGACTGATAAAATACGGCCGCAAACGTACACCGATCTTGGTGCAGAGTTAAAAATGGAAATACCAAACTTCTTGCGACATTCAATTAGTGAATATTGTAAGAAGAATGAATTGACATTATTCATGTTCTTAATTGGTATATTTTTCATCCTCTTGTATTGTCAATACCATATGGAAGATATTATTGTGGGTACTGCAATCAGTGGTAGAGAACGAAGTGAACTGGAAAACATTATTGGAAATTTTGTCAATACAATAGCTATTCGTGTTAAAATACATAAGGATAGTTATATTAAAGAAATATTCTCAAGTGTTAAGCAAGCGATGATGGAAGCGTTGCAGCACCAAGTTGTTCCAATCGAATTAGTGATAAATCGATTGTGTCCACATCGTTCATTATCTCATCATCCTTTATTTCAAGTATTGTTTACATTAGAGTCCGGCACAGAGCTGGAAAAGTTACAGTTAGAACAAGCGATCATGACCGTTATACCAGACAGGGCAGATCGTGTTAAATTTGATTTATCACTTAATATTGTTGAGTATGATAAATCATTACTGATGGAATGGGAGTATAATAAAGCCTTATTTGATAGCAGTACTATTGAAAACTATACAAAAAGCTATCTGGCAATCATCGCGTCTATTTTAGAAGCTCGTCGGTGCATCGTGAGTGAGCTAAACTGGAGTAACGCTAACAGTATTTTGACACCCACAGTAGTGACTATGTTTGAATATAAGGTAGCTCATTTCCCTGATCACATTGCGGTTACGGCTGATTCTCATCATATTACTTATCATCAGCTCAATCAAAAAGCTAACCAGTTGGGTCGATGGTTACTCAAGACTTACGTAAGAAAAACAGGTTTAATTGCATTACAATTACCTCGTAACATTGCAATGATAGTGGCAATAATAGGGGTGTTGAAGGCCGGCTTTGCCTATATTGCATTAGATGAATGTATACCAGAAGAACGTTTTAACGCCATTATTAATGATGCACAAGTTGACGCTATTATCTCTTCTGACAACTGGCCAAGTAGTCACTTTGATACTAATAATATAAATCTTGTTATAGAACCTGAAGAAACTGCTTATGTAATTTACACCTCAGGCACAACAGGCCAACCTAAAGGAGTTATGGTATCGCATAAAAATATAGCAAATCTTTATTTAAATTCAGCAGCACAGTTTAAATTCTCATGTCACGATGTTTGGACTTTATATCATTCGTTCTCATTTGATTTTTCTGTATGGGAAATGTGGGGTGCACTTTGTTATGGCGGACGTTTAGTATTAATTTCTGAAAAACAACGTAAGGACCCTGAGGTATTTTATCAGTTAGTGCAGAAACAAGGTGTTACTATTTTAAATCAGACTCCCACTGCTTTTAAGTGGTTTATGGAGGCAGATGCTCGTTCTAAGTTAGATTTGTCTCTACGTATGATTATTTTCGGCGGAGAAAAACTAATCTTTACTGATTTGAGCAGTTGGTTTACACGACACTCAGATCAGTCTATTCATTTGTATAATATGTACGGGATTACTGAAATTACCATACACGGCACTTGTTATCGTGTACAACAAACTGATACTGTAAATTCTGCTAGTAAAATTGGAATTCCCCTACGCAATGTGACGTTAGATATAGTTGATGAAAAATTAAAAATTCTCCCCCCAGGTTTTGTTGGTGAGATTATTGTCGGTGGTGCTGGTGTCACTAAAGGTTACTTAAATCAACCAGATTTGACAGCTACTCGATTCTTATCATCTCTTTCTGGTAAATCAGGTCACTATTACCGGACTGGTGATCAGGGTCGAATGTTAGCCAATGGTGAAATTGAGTATCATGACCGCATCGATCAGCAAATTAAGCTACATGGATTTCGCATTGAATTGGGTGAAATATTACACGCTACTACACGATTTCCCGCAGTACGTTCAGCAGTGGTACGAGTTATTGATGAGCAAATTACTCTATTTCTACGTTGTGGCGATACTTTCGAGATAGTTGGGTTATACCAATATCTCACTCAACAATTGCCTGACTATATGATGCCAAAGCGTTATGCCATTGTTGATGAGTTTCCAATGAACCACCACCATAAAATCGACGAACGAGCTCTAGCCGCATTAAACTCTCAACCATTACGATCTCAACCCTATCAAAAACCTAACAGTGCACTTGAAAATACTTTGTGTGATATATGGAAGCGTATACTAAATTTAACCTCTGTCGGAATAACTGACAATTTCTTCACTATAGGTGGTGACTCAATTTTAGCACTCAAAGTTGTTGCACAAATGAGGAACGCAAGGTTAGCAATAGACGTAATGACACTTTACCAGCACCCCACTATCAGGCAGTTAGCGGTGGTGGTTAAAGAGAGTGATGTGCCTCTTGATGAATCAACTATGCTCGAACCATTTTCATTGATTTCACAGCAAGATCAACTAAGTTTACCTGGAGGTATTATTGATGCTTACCCGATGACGCGACTGCAATTAGCCATGGTATACCATAACGCCGTTACTAAATCAGCAACAATGTACCACGATACTTTATCCATTACTTGTGACTGGCCTTATTACCCAACTTATTTGTCGCAAGCGATAACGACGTTAATGGATACACATCCTGTATTGCGTACCTCTTTTGACTTAGAACGGTACACACAACCTTTACAATGTGTACATGGTAAATTGGAAGTACCACTGATAGAAGTTAATGACGAATCTACTGTTACTAATAAATTATTTGAAAAATTTGTCATTGAACAAGCGCCTCTTTTTCGCATTGTTGTCATGCAAAAAAATAAAAATCAATTCAAATTCAATTTAGCATTTCATCATGCTATTTTAGATGGCTGGAGTGTTACAATTTTTATAACCGAACTTTTCAAATGCTACGAAAAATATTTAAATGCAGAAAATTATCTGACCAAAGCACCTCAATTGGCTTTTTCACAATTAGTTCAGTGTGAACAAAAGGCATTACTATCTAAGAAAAATATTAATTACTGGAACACTGTTGTAAAACGTGATCCTATTATGTTATTTTCTGAAAAAGCAGTAAGTGTGAATAAGAAGCAACATGAACTGCAAGTGTTATTATCGAAATCTGAAAGCACAGCACTAATAAATTTTTCGCACAAATATCATTTATCAATTAAATCCTGTCTATTAGCATTATACTTAAAAACCCTGTCTGTTTTCTTTCAATGTGATAATGTGATAACAGGATTAATCACACATTGTCGACCAGCACAAGATGATTCGGAGATAGTAATGGGAATGTTTTTGAATAATTTACCATTTCATCATCAGTTTAATCAATCACAGTCATGGGAAGAGTTAGTTAAAAATATTGCTAAGAAAGAATTGCAGGTTGTTGAACACCGTTATTTTCCATATCATGCTATAGTCGATTTAAGTGCCAATGCTGCACTGTTTGATAATATTTTCAATTTTGTACATTTTCATATGTATCAGGACTTAAATAATGATCAAGTAGATCGTCTACATGATCTAACTTCTTATGAGGAAACCGAATATCCATTTGTATTTCAATGTTCACAGGATCCGTTTAGTCAAACTATTGCGATCGATGTTTCTTATCAAGTACCGGTGGTAACCACTGACCTAGCTCGATCGTTACTCCAATATTTTCAGGCACTACTGCAACAAATGACACAAAATCCACAGCAAGAACACCACAATAATCTTGCTATCCTTGAAAGTCAGCAACACTATTTTAACACACTGTTTAATACATCATCTTTTCACGATTCTTCTTATTCATTAATTGACGTGTTCCTATCTAATGTCAAAAAATATCCACAGCGTCTTGCAGTGATCGATAATAATGAACAGCTGAGTTACCAGCAATTGCATGAGCGTTCAAACCAAGTGGCGCGTTACTTACTCAGATACTGTGAACAAACTAATGACGATCAGCTGATTGGACTTCATTTATCTTCAAGCATTATCTTTGTCGTTAGTGTTCTGGGTATTCTTAAAGCAGGAATGGCCTATGTTCCATTGTCTACTTATTATCCTAAAGAACAAATTACAACGATATTATCAGAAACAGTGTTAGTAGCAGTCATTATTGATGAAAAGCCATTAGACACAAACGTGACACAGATTATTTTTAGGGATATGTTTACAACTGATTGTCGTGAAGGGATTTTACCTAGAATTTCAGGTGAGGATTTAGCTTATGTGATATACACCTCTGGTTCAACCGGTAAACCTAAATCAGTACCCATAGAACATCGTTCCGCACTACGACTATTTGAGGATCGCTCCTGGATTAGCTTAGCTTGTGACGACATGGTTGCTCAAAGTGCAGACATATCATTTGATTCTTCAATTTTCGAGATGTGGGCCGCATTATTGAACGGTGCGACATTACGTATTATCGATAGAAATGAGTTGCTAAGTACTGAGAGATTAGGGAAAATTATTAGAAATTATAATATTACAGTGATGTTTATGACTCCGCGGTTATTTGATATTCATGCGACGATAGATTCTACTATATTCTCGAATATGAAATATCTAGTATTAGGAGGTGATGTTGTAAGGGCAAGTACCGTGTATGCGACCTATCAACAGTGTGCTAATCGTTTAACTATATTAAATGCTTACGGTCCAACTGAAAACGCTGTGTTTAGCACTATATATTCTATCCCTAAAACAATTAGTGCATCTCAAACAATCCCCATCGGGCGTCCTATCGCAGGTACTCGCGTGTCGGTATTGGATCGAAATTATCGCCCTGTACCCGCTGGTGTTCCAGGCTTGTTGTGGTTGTCCGGACCAGGGGTAGCGCGTGGCTATGTTGATTCAAATCACCAAGCTTATTGCAGTGGCGATCGTGTCTATTGGAGCCTTGACGGACAATTAAACTTTTTGGGCCGTCAAGATCGGCAAATAAAAATTCGAGGTTATCGGATCGACCCAGCATTAATTGAACAGGTACTAATGGATCATCCTGCTATTCAGCAGGCTTATGTAGTAAAGCGGTGCCAAGGAGATTTAGAACATTTATTTGCATACGGTGTAGCAACCGAAAATACTAATGAGCAAGTGCTACTAAAAAAAATCAAGTCACACCTGCCTACATCGATGGTGCCTACACGTATCATTTTATTAAAGCAATTCCCCTTAAATCAGGCAGGTAAAATAGCATCTGATCAGTTACCTACACCAGTTATTTCCAAAAATAATACAGCAGAAAAATCGTTGGATACGATTACGGAACGACGACTACAAAAAATTTGGCAGGATGTTATTGGCTGCGATACTATATGTGCTACTGATGATTTTTTCTCGATAGGTGGGGATTCACTGTCGGCTGTAAAGCTAATCAATCGCATATCAAATCTTTTTTCATTATCGGTGAGTATCAGTCAAATTTTTCAATATTCACAATTGGCTAGTATGGCAGCCCATCTTGATGCTCTTTTGTCGTTAAAAAGTAAGAAGGAAAATATTAATGATATAGCTGATAGTGATAAAAAACACAGTGAAGTGATCATATGAGTGGACTTATAAATTTTATCTCTAAATTGGATCAGCTAGGCATACGGTTAACATTGGAGAAAAAACAATTACGTGTTCAAGGGCCTGATAGTGTATTAACTCCAAAAATATTAGCTGAAATTAAACAATACAAAGACGATCTTGTAACTTTATTGTCACAAATTTCCAAAAATAATTTACCCTTAGAAAGGATTGATCGTAATCAGCCACTATTATCGTCTTTTGGTCAAGCTCGTCTATGGTTCTTACAATCACTCGATTTATCCGATGCAAGCTATAACATTTCCTACGCATTAAAAATTAATGGCGAGCTCGATATGGTGTGTTTGCGTAAAACATTATTCACTATCATAGTACGGCACGAAACACTTCGCACTCGCATTAAGTTAATAAATGAAGAGCCAATACAAATAATCGATCAAATTTATGATTTCAATCTTGAATGTGTTAATTTACAAGAATCTATGCTTTACCAAACGTTAACAATGGAAGCAAGCCAACCTTTCGATTTATCTCAATCTCATGGATGCCGTTTTAAAGTATTTCAAACCAATTCATCTACGTTTTACTTTCTATTGATATTGCATCATATTTACGCAGATGGATGGTCACTTGGCGTATTGCTTGATGAAATTAAAATATTATATGAAGCTTACTCATTAGGCCATACTAATCCCTTAACACCATTGAAAGTACAATATGTTGACTACGCACAATGGCAGCGATCCCAATTATGCGGTGACTATTATCAGCAATTAAAGTCATACTGGCGTGAGATACTTATAGATCTTCCGACATTAGCCTTACCACTTGACTATCCGCGTGTTCATTCGAGCCCTAGACGAGGAGAAGTAATTGCTTTTTACGTACCAGCGAATGTGTTAGCACAGCTGAAAGATTTAGCTAAGGCAAACGGGGTAACATTATTCATACTATTGATAAGCGTGTTCGCATTATTACTGTGGCACTACACTGGTGATCAAGACATTCCTATCGGTACACCTATTTCTAACCGCCAACAAGAATCGTTGGAAACTTTGATTGGCTTTTTTGTAAATACCCTGGTATTACGATTATCAGTATTACCGAAACAGAATTTTCAACAATGGCTACAAGAGGTCCGTTCGCATATTTTAAAAGCGTACCAACATCAAGATATGCCCTTTGAACAGTTAGTTGAAGAATTGCAAGTTAAACGAGATTTAACGTGTTCACCACTATTTCAGGTGTTTTTTTCACTTGATAATGCGACCAAAGTTGATAATAAACTCATGTGGAGTGAGTTATCAATTCAACCATTTGAGTTAGAAACACGGACGGCAAAATTTGATTTATCTCTAGATCTATCTATAAGTGCCAATCAATTAGAAGGAGAGTTTGAATTTAGTACAGATCTATTCAAAGCAGAGACAGTGAAACGCATGGCAGATCATTATGTTAGGTTATTAAATCGTATAATTGATCGGCCTGATCAAAATCTAGCCAACATAGCAGCGGTATCTGACAAAGAGAAACAACAGTTGTTGCGATGGTCAAATGGACCACCTCACGACTTTACAAATTCACTTAATATTATTGATAGATTTTATCAAATAGCTCAAAAGTATTCTATGCGTATTGCCACTACCGATATAGAAGATACCTTGAGCTATCAACAGCTAAATGTGCAATCTAATCAACTTGCACATTATCTACGAAACTTAATGAACTGCAAAGGTAATCTAATTGGATTATGTCTTGAGCGTGGGAATAACTATGTAAAAGGTATGTTTGCTATTTTAAAAAGTGGTGCAGCCTTCGTTGCTATGGATGCAACCTACCCAATAGATCGTCTACGCTTTATGATCAGTAACTCACAAATTAAAGTGATATTAACCGATCGTGTGACAGCTAAAAAGCTACCTATCATACCTGGCATAACACAGATTTTACTTGATGACCCACCGTTACGAGTACAGCAATGTCCATTAACCAATTTACCTTTGAGTATCGAATCAACTGACCTCGCATATCTGATATATACCTCAGGTTCAACGGGTCAACCCAAAGGTGCCTTGATTCACCATCACGGGATGAGTCATCATATTTATGCACAAATAAAACATTTATCGTTAGCGAAAAATTTTATATTCTTACAAACCGCTCCTGCTTCATCCGATATGTCCATCTGGCAAATATTAGGACCCTTAGTATGTGGTGGGAAGACAGTTATTGTAAAACAACCGTGGGATGTTGAATTATTAATTTCAGCGATGGTCGAACAAAAAGTCACAATTGCTGAATTTGTACCAATGTTATTACAAAATTTTTTAGAGACAGTGACTGAACAACATATTAATCGACTTAAATTTTTGAAAATCATAATAGTTAGTGGTGAATCAGTTCGAAAAAATTTAGTTAATAAATGGTTAACTGTGTTTCCTGACGTTCCCATTGTAAACGCCTATGGACCTACTGAATGTTCTGATGATGTTTGTCAACGAACTTTCACCAGGCCGCTTGAAAATAATGAGATGATTACTATCGGTCGTCCGTTATTTAATACTTCGACACTGATACTGAATAATCAACTACAATTGTGTCCTAAGAAAGTTGTTGGAGAAATCTGTGTTTCTGGTATTAGTGTTGGTTTAGGATATTGGGATAACTCAATACAAACTAAGTCAAAGTTTGTAAGTAATCCCTACGCCAATCAAACATATGGGCTACGCATGTATCATACTGGAGACTTAGGTTATTGGAACGATCAAGGTCAGTTGGTGCTTATCGGTCGTAAAGATGGGCAAGTACAAATTAATGGTTATCGCGTTGAGCTAGAAGAAGTTGAGGTAGTGATTTGTCAGCATCCGGCAATTAAACAAGCAGTAGTAACCTATGATTGTGATAAACAGGTGCCATGTTTAACAGCTTATTATGTTACTCATCCACCACATTCATTTAATATAAAAACCTTACAAGCTTATATGTCTGCACAATTGCCGCATTATATGATACCTAGATCGTGGGTTGAATTATCACATATGCCAATAGCACCTAGTGGCAAAATTGATCGACGACAATTACATAAATTGAATGTCACTACACAAAAAATTCAAGTTGAATCATTACAAACGCCGATTGAAAAAAAGATTGGACGGATCTGGTGTGAGGTACTACAACGTGATCACGTTGGCCGCGCTGATAATTTTTTTGCACTAGGCGGACATTCAATGTTGGTAATGAAAGTTGTTTCACGTCTTAATGAGAAATTTCAACGATCTTTTTCACCACGAATTATCTTCGAATGTGCCAATTTATCCGAATTAGCAGAGAAAATAACCAAACAGCTGGAATATACTTGTTCCCCAAACCATTCTACGATTAGCAAAATATCACGTGAAGGTCTATTGCCCTTATCTTTTGGACAGCAACGTTTATGGTTTTTACAGCAACTAGAGCCTGATAATATTAGTTATCATATGCCTTATGCTCTACATTTACAGGGAATGTTGTCAGTAGACAACTTACAATTAGCAATAAATCAACTAGTACAGCGCCATGAAATTTTACGTACTCGTTTCATATTGAAGAATAATCAACCAAATTTAATTATTGATGAAATAACTTCAATAAAAATACCTTTTATTGATCTACTAACATTATCTGAAATAGATAAAGAACAAAAATTAGCAGTTTTACTTAAAGAATACACTGAAAACCCCTTCGATTTAAAAGCTCATTATGCTTGGCGAGCAAATCTAATTCGGTTGGGGTTAAAAGAATTTGTATTATCTTGGGTAATGCATCACATAATTGCTGATGGTGAGTCCCTTAGAATATTTTGTGAAGAATTAAAAATATTGTATGAATCTAATATTGGTCAACACTTACCATCTTTACCAGCATTATCAATACAGACAGTTGATCATGCTTATTGGCAGCAACAGCAATTGACCGGGTCCACTTATCAACGACTTATTACATATTGGAAAGCTAAATTAACCAATAGTACTTACTTAGAACTGCCTTATGATTTTAAATATACTGATAAATCTAGTGGTATCGGTGAGGTAGTTGAGTTTGAAATCCCAAAAAACTTAGTTAGTCGATTGAAGATATTAGCTCGTAACAGTCAAGCAACCTTATTTATAGTGCTACTAAGTATTTTTGTCTTATTATTATGGCGTTATAGTCATCAAACAGACATTTGTTTAGGAACTCCGGTGAGTGATCGTATTGTAGAATCAATTGAACCTTTGATTGGCTTCTTCGTTAATACTTTGGTACTCCGACTTAAAGTTGATCCTAAAATGAACTTCACATCATGGTTAGAGATTGTTCGTGAAGAAGTACTACAAGCATTCGACCATCAACAGTTACCTTTCGAACAACTGGTTAGTGAATTGGATATTGAGCGCGATTTACAGTATTCACCGTTATTTCAAGTGATGTTCTCATTCGATCAATCCTACAATGATACCATTCCTATTACGTTTGGCGAAGCAGCTGTAAGACCAATTGAACTTGAAACGCGAACAGCAAAATTTAATCTGTCTTTAGATCTCACTATGATTGATGAAGTGATACAAGGTGAATTTGAATACAGTGTTGATCACTTTAAACACGAAACCATTATACGTCTATCCAAGCACTATCTAAATTTATTGTCCATAGTTTCTAATGATGTAAATGTGTTACTTTCAAAAATAGAAATAATTACAGATCAAGAAAAACAACAAATATTACGTTGGTCAACGGGAAAAAAGAAAAAATATGACTTGGAGGCCGGTATCGTATCAAAAATTATTCAATGTGGTAAAGACCATTACTCTTCATTGGCCGTGATAGATAAAAACAGGCGGTACACTTATGCTGAAATACTTACGTTCTCGCGTCAGGTTGCGGAACACTTACAGAAACTAGACATAGAGCACTGTAACGTAGTTGGATTGTATTTAGATCGTTCAGCTCACTTTTTAATTGGTATTTTGGGAATTTTACAATCAGGTTTAGCTTTTTTACCCATGGATACCAACTATCCGATTGCACGTTTAAAAATAATATTAGATGACTCTAATGTTAATTACATATTATCTGACCCAATTAATGCTAATCGTATTCGAAAATACACAAGTGCACATGTTATAGTCATTGATGATTTATTGTCATCTCTATTATTACCATCCACTGAACTTAACTTAGTTAAAAATAATTGTGAAGATCTAGCTTATCTGATATATACTTCAGGATCAACGGGTAACCCAAAGGGTGCATTGATTCATCATGCCGGATTCTATCATCACATCTTAGCAGAAATGGATATGTTGTCGTTGCCACAGCCATTTCATTTTTTACAAACGGCACCGTCTTCCTCTGATATGTCAATATGGCAATTGTTAGGGCCGTTGGTAAGTGGTGGCTATACCGTAATAGCCGATCGCGTTTGGGATATTAAATATCTGTTACGTACAATCATTGAGTATCGAATTACTATCATTGAACTAGTACCATTATTGTTGCAACAAGTTATTCAGTACTGTCATCAAAATCCAGATACTCGTACTCAAGTAACATCGTTACACTGTATATTGGTAAGTGGTGAAGCTGCTTCTGTCACTTTAATTAATGGTTGGTTAGCGTTATTTCCAACCGTACCCATCGTTAACGCTTATGGGCCTACTGAATGTTCTGATGATGTATGCCAACAAGCGTACTTTCACGCTATTGAACCAGATAAATCAGTATCTATTGGTTCTCCGTTAGCAAATATGCGTTGTTATGTCCTGAATGAGCAACAGCAATTGTGTCCAGTGGGAGTACGTGGTGAGATTTGTATAGCAGGAACTGGAGTAGGGCATGGCTATTGGAACAATAAGGAATACACACAGCGAGTGTTTTTGTCAAACCCATTTACCACCTCAGATAATGATAAAGTATTATATAAAACAGGTGATCGTGGTTACTGGAATACCGATGGAAACTTAGTATTCGTAGGGCGTAACGATCAGCAAGTTAATATTAACGGATTTCGCATTGAGCTTAGTGAGATTGAATCAGCATTACTCAATTATGTTGTAGTTAGGGAAGCTGTAGTTGTCGTCAATCAAAAAAGAGAGATGCAACGGTTAGTTGCTTATTTAGTCATTTATTCAGGCATAAGCTTTGATGTACGTGATATTCGCCACTATTTACAATCGCAGCTACCATTACATATGGTCCCACATGACTATATTGTTTTAAATAATATGCCAATATTACCCAGTGGGAAAATTGATAGGCAAAAATTACCGACTCCTAAATCTAATACCGTTGTTAAATCATTGCAAGCGCCACAAGGGCGATTTGAGACTAAATTAGCTGAAATTTGGCGTCACATCCTACAAGTTGATCAAGTTGGACGAGAAGATAATTTTTTTTCGTTAGGAGGCCATTCAATGTTAGTCATTCAGTTATTGAATGAGGTACAACAATGCTGGTCAGTAACTTTAGATATGAGAATAGTGTTTGAATATTATCATCTTTATGAGTTAGCTGCTTATATTCAGCAACATCAAGGAGAACACAATTGTGAGCCACCCCTTATTAGTCGGCCTGATCGATTACCACTATCTTATGAGCAAGAGAGATTGTGGTATTCATATTTATTAAATCCCAAAGATACCACTTATCATGTTGTTGAACTTATCACATTAAATCCAGATTATCACATTGATTGGTTAACTAAGGCGTTAGAACATCTCATGCGACAGCATGAGTGCTTACGCAGCGTTATTCAACAAGATAATCATGGATCGTATGTATTGGTAAAAAGCATTGAAAGATTAAAATTGCCTATTATTGAGTTTAAAAATCAGCAATTGTTTTCACAGTGGTGTGAGGGACAAAATAAAACTCCATTCCGATTACAACAAGAATTTGCATGGCGGGTATACTTAGTAAATATCAATAAGAATTTGCTACTATACTTATGTTTTCATCACATTATCACTGACGATATTTCGATTAGTGTTTTTGAGCGACAGTTACAACAAACTTATCAGGCTATAGAAAATAACAAATTGTTGCCATTATATAATAGTTCAATGCAAATTATTGATTATGCATTATGGCAGCGTTCTAAAAAGAAAATTAAGTTGCATAAAGCTGCTCACCAATTTTGGCAACGCTACTTAGCTAATGCAACAGCACTATCACTTGATCAATACATGATCAGAGACGATGCAGTACAACAGCTTACCTCACCACAAGTCATTTCATTCAACTTGCCAGCGAAGCTTTGTCAAAGGGTCAAGTTAATAACCAAACAATTGACAATAACCAGTTCCATGTTTTATCTGGGTATCTTAAATTTGTTATTACATTTCCATTTAGATCAGACAGATATTGTCATATCTTTGGCCTTGAGTACACGTCACGCACCTTACTTACAGCAGTCTCTGGGCTTTTTTGTAAATATGATTTTATTACGTACTCAGCTTGTGTCAACAGATACGCTAGCAGTATTCTTCAAAAATATTCAATCACAATTTATTAATATACAGGCTTATGCAAATTATCCTTTAATCTCAGTACTGGGTGAATTAGGATTAACTGATTCGAGCGGGCATCCTGCTATTATGGATGTAGCTTACAACTTCTTAAGTGATATGCATGATGAATCTGAACTGCCATATTCAATACCATATATGAATAGTTCATTTAAGTTAATATTTTCTGTTCAAGAATCACCAAATGAAACTAAAATTACAGTACAGGGACATACTAATTTTAATCCATCATTAATGTCAATAATTTTTCATAATCATTTATCACAACTTATTCAAAATATCACAGATAATATTGATCAAAATATTTTTTCAAAGTTAATGCTAAATCAATCTGAAAAGTTGAAACTTTATCGATGGGGAGATGCCCAATCAATGGTGCCAGCCTATCGGTCTATATTATCCTTAATTAGAGAACAGGCCCAGAAATATCCACAATTTATTGCTATACAAGATGAAAAAGATGCTATTAGTTATGGTGAACTAGTGCAACGATCCACTACTTTATCTTTAAATATGCCTAGCTTAATTGAACGAAACACGGTAGTCAGTTTCTTAGCACCACGCTGTATAAGTACAATAGTGTTAATATTAGCATTGTGGCAGCGAGGGGCGGCATATCTGCCAATCGATCCTAGTACACCACAGAAACGTCTTCAGATGTTAATTGAAGTAAGTCAATCATTTTTTTTATCTGAAGAAGAAATTAATAAATTGACGAAAAATACCAATAAATTGTTACACATTCCTGCTCATGATAACATTCCACCGGATCAATTAGCTTATGTAATTTTTACATCTGGATCAACTGGCGAACCAAAAGGAGTTAGAATATCACACCATAGTTTATCTTGTTTAGTTAATAATACAATTGCGTTGTTATCCTTAACACCCAGTCAGCGAGTAATGCAAACGGTATCATTAGCATTTGATGGTGCAATTTGGGATATTTTTCCCACACTGGCCAGTGGCGGATCATTGTACTTTGCGCCAGAGGAGGCACGGACAACTGGTCAACGACTGCATCAGACGATGATACAGCGACAGATTGAATTTGCAACGTTGCCACCCGCATTAATCAATAGATTGCCAAGCCTACCTGTTCCTTCTTTAAAAACTTTGGTTACAGCAGGTGATTTATGTGAACAACATAGCCTACGTTACTGGTTGACTCAAGTTAAAGTTATTAATGCCTATGGTCCAACTGAAACAACGGTATGTGCTACTGCACACGTGATGCGTTCACCATACGAATTCAATATCATTGGAAAGCCGTTACCTGGTTATGTAACAATTGTTTTGGATCAAGAACAAAAACCTTGTCCGATAGATGTGCCCGGTGAACTATATATAGGCGGTGTGGGTTTAGCGCAAGGATATATTCCTACTGTATTGAATCAAAAACGATTTATATACCTTAAACATAACTCAAGTGAGCCGATACGTTTTTATCGTACTGGTGATATCGTCAAATGGACGCCGTGTGGTAACCTAATTTATATTGATCGTTCTGGTGGGTTTGTTAAACTACGTGGCTATCGGATTTCACTGAAAGAAATCGCCCAGTACTTGCAATTACTAGATGGCGTTAAGGCATGCAATATTTTCATGGAATCCAATAAAGAAACTTTAGCCGCCTATCTAATTACTGAAACTAGAATCACTGTGAATGATTGTGTAAATTTTTTAAATAATCATTTACCAAAGTATTTGTTGCCTTCAATTTATTATAGAATAGAAGAATTTCCATTAAATAATAGTGGAAAAATTGATATGAAAAAGCTAGAAATAATACGTCAACCACTGCGTCAACGTGCTCAAACAGCTAATTTTCTTCCTAAAACAGAATATGAACACACTATACATAATGTTTGGTGTAAACTTTTAAAGAGAGAAAATATTAATTGTTTTGATGATTTTTTCACTGTTGGTGGTCATTCATTATTAGTTATGGATATGATTGGGCAAATAAACGTAAAATATTCGATTAACTTATCGCTAGTTGACTTTTTGAAAAACCCAACCATTGAAGGGGTGGTCGGTTTGATTGAACAATTAGGGCAGTCTCAATCTAAGAATAATAAAAATTTAATAAAGCTTAATACATGTTGTACAAAAAAATCACTATTTTTCATACATCCTGTCGGAGGAGATTTATCTTGCTATATTCCGCTTTCAGAGAAGCTAGATACATGTTATTCCTGTTACGGATTATCTGCTTATCAGATTTTTTCTAACTTAGAATGTTATCCAAACTCATTAGAGAAACTCGCAAAATACTACTTATCTCTAATTCAACAGCAAAAACTTGAAGGCGTTATCTATATTGCTGGATATTCATTTGGTGGATTGGTAGCCTATTGTATGGCTGAACAGTTAAACTCCTGTGGTGATTTATTGGGCGTACCGATCTTGATGGATACTTGTACACCAAGTTACCTA
>CAWUIH010000003.1:0-55085 GCA_963922495.1 uncultured Coxiellaceae bacterium
TTTGCGGCGAAAAACCTGCATTTCCCAACTCGCTAGCAGTGTACCCAGCGGCCTTCAATGCAGCGACACCACAACCCGATTTACGTAATTGTTTTGCAGAGGCACCATTGGCGCGTGCTTGTTGCAATGTTGCTACACTGCAATCACGTGTCTGTATACCAGCCTGTGCCAATTCGGCAGCATTATAGCCAGCAGCAGCAATCTTATCTGGACTAAAACCTGCCTCAGCTAATTGTCCTGCGGAAAATCCAGCATTACGCAATTGTGTTGCTGTAAATCCTGCGTTTTTCAACTCCTTAGTATCAAACCCAGCCAATGTTAATTGCGGTAACGTGTACCCACACTTTCGTAAGTTTTCAGCGGTTAAACCTACTTTTTTAAGATCACCGGCGGTATAACCTGCTGCACGCAAAATAGGACACGAACAAGATTGGCAGAGTAGTTCTTCTGCAGTTACACCAGCCGCACGCGCACGCTTAATATTATCGAGCGAACAACTGGCGGGATTGGGTCGATACATCACCACAACTTTTTTAATCGGACATTGCAACTTGGATACTTGATCAGTGCTATCTTGTTTGTCCGCCACTTGTTCAAAATTATTGATGGAACCTGAAAAACTTGGGCGAGTAATTGTGGGTACAAAGCTCGTTAATTTTTTAACGGCCTGCTTGGACTGCTCATAATTTTGTTTATTTTGCGCCAACACGTAGTTACTGGAAGGGTTTCCAGCACCTGGCAAAGACTGAATCGTAGGATTAGGAACTATCTCTGATTTACCTGCAAAGGTTTTTTTCTCAGACAAATAATGCCATACCAACGCAATAACAATTATTAGAACTACAGCGGCGACCAGTGCAGCCAAAACCCGTAACTTTGCACTCTGTAGTAGTTGTTTTTTCATATTTGTCATCTTCTTACAAACCTTTAATCTTCAAAGTTATTAACTGCCCATGCTGTAATGCTAAAATGACTGGTGTTGGCTGTAATTCATAAGCATGAGTACCATCACCACTGGTCATTGTCGAGACCCAAGCGGGTGACAATAACGTCATTCGTGTTCGTAAATAGAGATGACCACTATAAAACCAGCCCTGACACCCTCCTCCATTTATATTAAGCACTTTACTGCCCTGAGGTGGTATGCCGTTTAAAATATTAAGCAACTGTGGACTCTCAGTCGCTGGTAAGCCATTGATGTTTGGTTTTGCATTCGGACCAAAACCCGGTACACGAAAATCAACACGGTAGTCTACGGCATTTTGTCCTGGCATCAGTGTAACCATTACCGGAGTATTTAATCCCTGTAACATGATAGCTAAGTTACCATTTTTATAACGGTCAAGGGCTTGAACCATGAGTGTATTGCCCTCTTTATCCCACTGAACATTAAAACTTCTGGGATCACCGATGTCATAAGCTTTAATCGGCCAAGGTGCACCTGTTGAGTCCACAAAAACCAATGAAGAAACAAAACCCGAACGTAATCGTACAATAGGCGGTGAGGCATTGGGCGAGAGATTAACAATCACAGAGCTGGATGTCGGCTTGGGTGGCGTTCCAGGATAAGCGGCTGCCGCACGTTGACTATCATCGAAAATCTTACGCAATGTCTTGATTTGTGTGGGGGTTAAAGGCGCCATACTGCGAACCGTATTGGCAAAAGCTTGATCACTCAAACCGGTGCGTTGAAGGCCAGTTGACCTATTATTTTTTGACGTTGGCTTTTCTTGAGGATGCACCATAGGAGTAGGGTGTTTGCTATGACCAGAAATTAGTGCAGCAATACCATAATCACTATCATTTTCTGCAAGCGATGAGCTTCCCAATAATAGCATGGTACTGACAAGCGCCAAACTAGACATTTTTCGACTCAACCGTTTTCTCATTTTTATCATAAAATACTCATTCGTTGATCTATACTGCCTAACCTTCAGGAGTCGGATTCAGCGTTTGCACAAAGAAATTATTTATTGCCACGCGATTGGGAAAATAAGAAGTTGGTTCCCGCAATACGATAATTGTCACATTCATCGGAGTTTGAATAGTATGAGTATTGCCTCTATATGTCACCAACAATGGCATTTTAATGTTCCAAGCGAAATGGCCATCGACAATACCTTTTCGCATAATGGTAGGTGAACCTGTCAATTTAGCGCTAGATACCATTTGCAATGCTTGCAAAGTTTTTAAGTTATTGGTGCTTTTTAAACTAGCAATAAACCACTTCCATCCCTCTTGTGTGAAATTTTCTTGTGCCTGGTCCAATTGAGCACGCCAGTGGATATAATCTAAATTAAATACTTTCTGGACCGCTCCAGCAGCCCAAGGTAGTAGCATGTCATCAGGCACAACCGGATCGGTCAGTGGGTGCATCATAATAATTTGACCAGCTGCTGTGGTGGCAAAGTACACCGGAGTGGGTGGAAATGTAACTTTATAAAAAACCATCAATGCCAGAATAATATTTATTGCGATCACCATAATCAAAGCGACCCATGCGCGACGATAATTGTCGCGATAAAATTCATTTCTTAACAAAATTAATTTTAGTCCATCTGATTTATTTGCTGTCATCTGAATATTTACTCTGCTCTGAATCTATTAATTTGAATACTTTTTGCGGTATTAATATTAGGGACGCGCTCAACATTCATAGTAATCAATAAATGTTTTTGACTGTGTTCACTGGCACTGGTGTAAGTCAGCAATAATGGAAACTGCACGACCCAATTGTAACGGCCCTGTACGACTTCGCGACTCAAAATAACTGGTGTGTTGCTGACGATAGAGTTAATAAATAACTTATTGTCTGAAAGCGAGCTGAGCACCCCTGCTTTTTTAAGTGATTGTCGTACTGAGTCCCAGCCACTCGACGTGAAATTTACTGAAGCAGCTTTAAGTGCTTGTTCATAGTTATTAAAGTTCATATTAAAACACGCTTCTGCCGCTGCCATTGCCCATTTTTTTAAATACGTATCGGTGACGACGGGTTCATCCAGTGCTGAGAGAGGCACAAGTTGCCCTGTTCGAGTGGTGGCAAAATAATGTGGTCTTGGCATTGTAAAAATCAAATATACTAGAAGACATAGAAATACTAAACCACTAACTACAAAGATACTTAGCCATTTCATTATCAAACGATATCGATCACGGTATTGATCATTTCTATCTAGATCTAAATTATCAGTTTCGTTGTTCATGATTATGAATAAGGTTTAGTTTCTGGATAATATCGAAAACTGATTTCGATACGCCGGTTCATAAAACGACCCCGTGCACTATCATTCCAATCAACAGGTTGGCTGTATCCTGAACTCACGGCGTACTGCAATCGTGTGTTATTACCACCATTCCACAGTGTAGTAGCAACAACCTGTGCTTGTCTTGCTGTTAATACGTTTTTGTGCGTCAAATCGCCCTTGCTATCACTAAAGGCCACGACTTTAACGTAGGTTTTTTGATAAGTTGCCATTAATCGCGCCACATGCCCTAATACAAATCGATAGTCAGGATATAAATTGGCAGATTGTGGCTTAAAAACAAAATCAGTCATCAGAATAATACGGATAGTTTGGCCATAATGAATGATTTTGACACCTTCTCCAGAAAGTTGATCTATGTAGGAATCTCGAATTTCTTGCAAGCTTGGTTTACTGATTTTGTAGCGATATAAACCTTTTGCACAGCCTGCTAGGAGCGCCAAAGTCAGAATGAGCGATAGCAATCGACTTACCGCAAACGTTACGATTGACGTTAGACGAACAATTATCGCATGTCTTACTTTATCATTCATTAAAATCAAACTCTTACTAAAAATGATTCCTTCCAGCTAATCTCCTCTTATTTATTCTTATCTTTCTCCTTCTCCTTTTCTTTTTCTTTTTCTTCTTTTTTACGAAGCGCTATTGCGCTCACCATCTCTCGAACACCATGGGACAATGTCGCGGCGTCAATTTCTGGTTTTTCCTCAGGTGGATATTGAGTCCCCTTTTCCATATCACCAATTAATTCGATAGCTATATTCATCGCTTGCTGACTTGATTTACCGCATAAGCGTTGGATATATTCAATCTGATCACGTAAATAGCCTCTATCTAATAATGGCTTCTTAAACGCATCCATATCATCTGTAATTACCATTTTACGTAAATAATCTGATTCACGCATCGGGGCAAACATATTTAAGTAATCTACTTCAGCAGTTTCTAGCAAATCAGCAAAAAAATCATCTGGGATATCTGTCTTGGTAAAAAACGATGCCATCGCTGCCACTGAACAGTCAATAGGATTGAGTTTTTCGTTATCTTGGAAAACTTGCGAAACTTTTTCAACCTCTTCATTAACCGCATGAAGGCCGGCAAACTCTATCGGCTGGTTAACTAATCGGTCAACATAGTTAAATGATTTCTCCAACTTTTGTACATCTTCATCAGAGGGTTTACTGACTTTGAGAAAATGATTTAATCGCAAGTGCCTAATAGGTTTTGGATTCGCATAAAAGAATTTACCTCTCACAATTTTAGATTTAAAGAAGAAATGTGCATCACCTTCTCGCTGCTCCTTTAAATCGAGTAGATCAATACGCGCACGTTTTTCAACCCGCGCACCACGACCGTCTTGATACATACCAAGCACACCCCCTTGATCGACCTGAAAACTCTCTACATGCGTAACATAAGATTCACCAGCTGATTTCATAAAAAAGTCCCAGGTCTCAGTGGGATCTTCTAACTTCATACAAATCTTGATGTTAGTATTCGCACCAATAGAAGCCGCTTCCTCTTTAGAAGCTTTTTGGAAGGCTGGTAAATCTTGTCCAGCAAACACAACCGAAAATCCAAGGGAACGCGCTTGCGCAGGAACTACTGCAAATCCTTCCACAGCATAGTAACCATATTCATCTAAAATACACAGAAAGGGAGTTTTTGAATTCGTAGGCTTGGAGTCCACTAAGTCAGCATAACCACCTTCCACATGCTCACCTAGACCAGAAGCCATCATTGCTTTCAGAGTAGAAACAATAACCTTCCCCAAGTTGGACAATTCGTCAGGAGACTTTTCTAGTGCAGGCAACAATACACACAATATACGGCGATTTAACACAACATCTCGCAAATCAACCTCTGCGAGATTGGTACGCATGATGTGGCCGTAAGTATCTGCCAATGAAGTGAATACCCGCACCAATTGCATGGTGATAAAACCGTGTTGCTCTAATACTTGGGAAACTTGTTTACCTTTCTTTTCTTTATTATAACCTGGCAAAGTCAAAACATAGTTTGTAATCGGCTCAATCGCATTCGGAGGTACATTTTCAAGATTAATTGGCTCTTGCCCGTCGCGCAAAAATAACTTATCAACCACCATAGCCTCTAATTTTGGCAGATGAAAATAATTACGAATGCTGTTGGCATCAAGCAAAATATGTCCTGCATCACGCATCGCCACCAAAATTTTCATAAGCGCTTCAGTAAAAGCAATAGCACGACCTTTCCACATATCGCCATCAGGGCTTCCTGCTGCTTTATCCATCATACTAACAACTAGCTGAGCCAACATGCTGGAAGAACCATTTGCAAAAGGATTTAGAGTATTGGATAAACGTTTTTCCTGCGGCCCAATAATATCTCGCGCTCCAGTCATAAAATTGATGAGCAACATATCATCCTCGCGGCCCATCGAGCGCACCATAGAAAATAGCTTCGCATAAAGCGAATTATCACCTTTACCATCAACATAAATAAAACCGCTCGCTTGCAACAGTGCGTTATAAGCAATACCAATCATAGATTCGGTCTTACCACTACCAGTAGACCCAAAAATCAGCACATGGGTACGCATGTCTTCATTACTAAACCACAATTCTTCTTTTGATCGAATTTCGTTACCAAAATAGTAGATTCCTCGCGCTTGACGAGGTTTGTTGTGCGTACCTGGTAACGGATCATTGTAATCTTTCAGTCGAGATCGCATTGGTAGACGAAAGGGTAATTTTTCCTTACGGGTGATGGTGTAGGCAAATGAACCCAAAGCTAAAAGTAAAATGATATCAGCATAATAAAAGAAGAAAATTGCAAAAATGGCAGCTGTTATAACGACGACGGCTGAGTAACGCGAGTTTTGAAAAAAATCAGCAACACGAACTGAGAGCGCCCGGGTGTCACGCAACACCTGCGAATGCATACGCTCATGTCTGTCTTCTAAGCCGCGCGGTTGGTACGCCATGAGTCACCTTCTTCTCTATACAAAATATTCTTAATTGCTTCCTCAAGAGCGACAACGGCTTCTTTCAACATCGGTGCGCGCAAGGCACGGCTCAATCGTTTTTCTGCTAACCATTGTGCGAATAACCCTGCCACTTCAACTACAGGCGTTTGACGACCCACAGAGTTCAACATGTACCACATACGACGATCAAGTGGCTTTAGCCACAAAAATTCAGAGGTTGCTAACACCCCATCCGAACGGGCAACCTCCAATAAACTAGCCATTAAAGTACCTACGTAAGCGTGACGACCTTGAAGCCATTTGATGATATGAGAATGTTTGTATTGCATTAACTGTTCTTCAACACCTTTAAAATCTAGTTTGCCGTGACTGGCTGATTGTGCAATTTGCCTAAGCAGATCATCGGAAATTTTATTTTTACGCTCCGCCCGTGACAGAAAACACACGACGAGTGCCTTGAGGTGAATTGGAAGTGCATCAACGCTACTCCACAATGATCCAAGCTGCAACATCATCGCTCGCTCCGCAGGACCCTGCTTAATAGACCATATTTTTTTTCCTTCTTTGTCCTTTTTAACTTCCAACAAATCATTTTCTTTGCTGAATTCGATAGGCGTTTGGGCCATTGCCCAAGCACCTTCTCGCAACTCAGTTTTAACGAGATTCATAGACATAATCGGTGTGATTTCAGGCCAATTATTCACCTCAGTTTTTTTCAAGCTATTCATGCTGTAATTATTATGATATTTACCAGTGCGACTACCAAAAAATAGCCATGCGGACAAACCCATCAAAATGACTGCAACCGGGAAACGCAACCACAACCCCACATAATCACTGAGTTGTTCGATAGAATGAAATTTAACGTCTTTTACTACAGCAGTTTGCAAATAGATGTGCCAGTGCTCCAACTGCACAGTATTAATCGGTTTGATATGCACCCAATGCGTTAACCAATTGACCACATAAATGACTCCCAGGATGACATCTATCTCAACACGACGAATAAAAAATACGATGTCGACAATTACTGCCTCGTACACAAACCACAGCATGACTACTGCCACAACAGCAATAAAAGTGTAAATAAACAAATTTAACGTTTGATCGTTTTGCCCACCACCACCACGCATTATTTCATCTCTTCAGGTGTCTTAAGAATTAATTGGTCTTCGTGAAAATGATAATTTTTGCCAAGGTGAACAAATTCGAGAATATTGCTTGACTGCACAGCACCTGGCAATAAGCTTATGAGTTGACTACCAAGGCGATCTTTTAGTGGACGTCGCCCTTCCAAGGAAATAATTTTTTTAGGATCAATGTTGACGACGGCATAAGCTTCAGAAGTTTGTAATAATTTAATACGGATAATTTTCTCAACGTCTTGCTGTGACTGATAAATAGGTCGCCCAACCATGTGAGTAGATATATTCGTTAATATTTGCTCCCAACGCCTTATGTCGTGACCATTACTTTGATATAACGAGACGTAAATTGTCGTGCCATTCTCAAGTAGGCGTGGTGTAAACTGAGAAATTTCTCCTCTTTGATCTATCGACTTAAGCAATGCAATGGCTTGTGCATGTATCTTCTTTAGTGGCCGAATAACACTGCGTAAAAACAACGAAGCCTCCCATTCTTCTGCTGACAACACACGATCTACAGTGTAGACAATTTTTTCACAGAGCTGTTTAAGATCATCATCGCTACGGTAATTTTTAGCGTAAAATACTTCCGCATACTGTGAAAATTGTGACTTTTCAGCGTTAATAGTTTCTAACAAACGTCGCTTTAAGACTTGGTTTTTTAAGTCGAAATGTCGATTTGATGTGATATTAAATCCCACGTCACATACCCAAGCTTAACGATTGAAACGAACTATCATCTTGCTGCTCGTGTGATGCTGCTTCCCTAGGCACAACAGATTGACTTACGGCACCCAAACACTCTTGCAATATATGCACTAAACCATTCACACTCTGATGGACAGTATCGGGATCAATCCCAGTTGTAGATTTATCACCTGCCATGTAGTAGCCCTCTTAAATATCATGTAAATTCGATGATCACAAAAAACTTGTATTGGTTTATGTTTATACTAAGCATTCTACGTTCAGAATCTTAAGAGAGTATTAAAAAAATCTGCGCTGGACTCTCTCTTAACGATCAGAGTAACGGATTGCGGGGGATGACAGTGTGTCTATTTTGTGCTAATTAATAATTACTAAATACACAATACTACCTAAGTAATGCAAATAGGTTTCAATAATGATGAAGCGCTCTCTAGAAAATGCCCATTGGCGTGATTCTGCCAGATCAGTGCGGTTTTGGATTTGGGATGGGAAAACTGCTTTTCCACTATTTTTATTTCTGATACATATTTCGTGGTGGACACTTGGTTTGTCATTGATTACGATGCTTTTTTTTACTGCGCTCAATCGCTATGGTTTCAGTGTTGAAGTGTTCTTTCGTCTGCTGCGAAGCTTTATTGCTGGCAAACATAAAGCAGCCATACCTTGGTGGGACAACTAAATGAATTTAGAAAACAGATTAATCGATATAACCAGAAGACTCGGGGCCAACTTCACGCTCAAAGGTCGCCCTATTACGCTCAAAGAAATGTTTGCAGATACAGGCTTATTGCCTGGATTAGCTAAGCGCGCGGATCAATTAGCATCTTTGTGCCTGGGTTACAACTTGGGTGCCAGTTATCAAGAAACAGAAAAATCTCTCTTAAATTCAAAGGTTGTTTTTGACGATTTCACACCAGACGTTTTGCGACTATTTTGTATTTTAGATGTTATCCAAGAACTTATTAAAAGCAGCCCATCAACAGACTCTGTATCATTGGATGAGTTGATGTACGATTAATAGTTTTATCACAACCTTACATAATATTCGAGGCTTACCTTTAATATTATCTTAAGGTTCTTGCCTTATACTCATTTTTATCACTGAATGGATTGAAAATACTAACAGCGAGTTAAAACAGATAATAATCCCTGCAAAATTGCCGCTGGCATGGGATTGAACGATAAATTCAATGAAAATAAGATTGACCTTTTGGCTCTTGCCTATTTTTTCTCTAGCTATATTGTCTGGCTGCACCGTCCATAAAAAATATACTTACTCTTACATTACAACCGACTCCGCACCTATGAATGCTGCCGATATCAACGCACAAGCACAAGTCGCAGAGGCAGCTACCGCTGTGGGGCACTCTCTTGAAGAAATGTCAGCGATTGATCTATCAACACACCCTAAAGCAAATATTGGTCCGATATATAATGCGGCTCAAATTGGCATGGCTCAAATGACTTCCGTTGACTGGTACGGTCCGGTCGAACCTTTAGTTCAAAAAATTGCTGCCAGTAGTCATTATAAAGTTCGCATTCTTGGTATTAGACCAGCCATTCCTGTGATCGTTTCAATGACAGAACACAATGTACCATTAGCAACTATACTACGAAATACTGCTTACCAAATTGAGAAAAAAGCTTCGATTGCAATTTATCCATCAACTAAAGTCATTGAATTACAATATCACGCGAGTTAGTCGCAATGTTTAAGTTATGTAAAATATTGACCTCGCTTAGTGCATTTACCATTGTCGCTCTGGTAGCAGGTTGCTCTAACCACCCGGCCGGACAACCTGTTGGACTGGCCCAACTGGGTTTTGTGAAAGTTGACCATTTCAAACAAGCACACGGCGATATTAATCCGATCCGTTTATCTGAGTTACACGAAACAGCAACCACATTAGGCGCTCGCGGAGCTCTCGCCTGGCGCTCTCATCAAATCAATCAGTCCTTAACACGTAGCGCTCGTTATCTAGATCAGGTTTTTAATTTTAATCAGTTATTACTAAATCATAATGTGTTACCACCCATTGTTACTCAATCTCAGGCCAATTTGACACTTGATAATGATGACACTATTCGTAGCGCAGACAAAACCTATAAAATTACGCAACCAGCACGCTTCGTGACCGTACCCCCAACGTGGCGAACCTATTTATGGATGAATTTTAAAAAACCTAATCTACCCAGTACCACATTATTACCCACCAATCGGGAAGAGGCAGAAGTCTGGAATATTTATTTAAAAATGGGCTGGCAAAAAGGTTTAGAGCAAGCCAATCAAATTTTTGAAGCCAATCTTAGCATTTTAAAGCGTAACTATCTCGGTATGATTTTATATCGCCGTCTATTGGCACAAGGTGTAATCACACATCCCGTAGTCGCGAAAGCCAATCTTGGCATTACTGGCAATGCCAAGGAAATTCGCATCAACGACGAAGTCATGCGTATCACTGCGCACTCTGCCTTACAGCCCCATGGTCATTGGAAGCCAGTACTTACCAAAGGGAAACTGAGTCCATAAAAGGAGGATCTCGCATGTATCCGAATGAACCTTCTCGCTTTGAAGCCAAACATGTTGATAATCTATTAGTTTTTTGTCATCGTCTTCAGGCTTCAGACATCACAATTCAAACCAGCGCCCCAATTATTGTTGAAATTTATGGGCAACTACAAACAATCACGCGACGCGAATTATCCCATGTTGAAGTCAGTGAATTACTCAATGCCATTTATGGGGCTAATGGCACCACACAAATTATGCGTGGCGCAGATCTCGACACTCACTATGAGGTACGACCCAACCGCTCGGAACGCTTTCGCTATCGCGTTAATGGGACCGGATGTTATGTTGATGGACAAGAAGGTATCCAAATTACAATTCGAACAATACCTGCTGAACCGCCATTGTTGGCCTCACTCAATTTACCCCAAAAAATTATCGAGGCGTGTGCACCGCAAGAGGGAGTGATCTATGTCACCGGCGCCACGGGCTCAGGAAAAAGCACATTACTCGCTGCCACTGTCAGAGAACTAGCAGAGCAAGAAAATAGTCATCGCAAAATTTTGACTTATGAATCACCGATTGAATATGTGTACGACACACTGGATATGCCCACTGCAAGTATCTCGCAATCAGAGGTACCACGACATTTACCAACATTTGCTGCTGGCGTTCGCAACGCATTACGTCGTAAACCGCATGTCATTTTAGTTGGAGAAGCGCGTGATAGCGAAACCATCAACGCAGTTTTAGAGGCAGCACTGACTGGACATCCAGTTTATACCACATTACACAGTAATGGGGTCGCCGAAACCATACGACGATTAGTAAGTAGCTTTCCACCCGAAGAACGATTGGGCCGCACTATTGATATTATTGAAACCTTGCGCTTAATCGTATGGCAACGCTTGGTACCTTCAACGGACGGCAAGCGCATTGCTTTACGCGAATATTTAGTTTTTAATGAGGATATTCGTGATCGGTTACTCGAAAGTAAGCTTGAAAATATTACTGCTACCACACGACAAGTGCTACAGCAATTCGGTCAACCAATGCAAGTTGACGTAGATGAAAAGTTTGAGCAAGGCTTGATCAGCGAAAGAACTTATAACGTACTCTCTGCAAAACAAAAACACCAAGTAATGTGATGAAAACCATTATCCCTCAGCGCCGATTACTCATGTTTTTTATCATTTTAGGTATTATTGTTGGGATCACACTTATCAAAACCGCACTACCTCAAGTATTGGTTGCATTCAATATTTACTGGCTATTTCCAATTTTGGTATTATTTCTAATATTGAGTCCACTTGGAAGTAAACGCTTAGCACTTGCTTCCAAGCAGTCAGAGCGAACCGCTTTTGCTATTTGGATGCTGAGAATTATGTTGGTACAGCTGAGTTTGTACGCACTATTTCTGGGATTGTGCACACTCGTCGAAAAAAACCTACCCATATTAGCACCACCACACAGTCACCTATTTGAAAATTTTGTTGCTCATCAAACTTTTGAATATGGAATATTCCCCTGGTGCGCCATCGCCATCCTACTTTGTGGATACGGCTTTTTAAGCTTTAATAGGCACCAAAATGTAGAGTTTAGTAGTTTTTTCCTCAGTTTGTTCAGTATCCAACAAAACGAAAAAGCTAAGACAGTGTTAAACGCCATTAATCGCATCGCAACTCTGGTGGCGATAAGCAGTAGCATACTAATTATTATTTTCTTAGTTACAACAGCATTAGCACCACAACATCTGTATTCACTGCGAGGTCTTAATGTGACTTCTATGACTGTTGCGATTATTTTTATATTTTTATTATGTAATAAGTGGGTAAAAAAACGCATCTACTGGCTTTCGAGCCATGCGCAAATCCCTATTTTTGCAATTTTATTGCTAATAGTAGTGTTCACTGCACTATTACTAGCAATTTTAGCAATAATCTTTGGTAACACTGCAAGCGTCACGCTGCGTGTCCCACAATTAGTTCATAGCTTTGTAACTTTTGGATGGCAAGCAAACTGGAACTTACTAGCAATTTACTGGTGGCTAGCATGGCTACCTTTGACTGCGATATTCATGGCAAAATTATCCAGAGGCTACTCAATACGCGTTATCCTATCCGTTTCGTGTCTTGTTCCAATTACACTGGGGTGTTTAGCACACTTCCACCTGTTGGCTATTTCACATTTACCCACTTGGCTATCAAGTGTTATTACAATCATTGGTTTTCTAATTATATTCGCACTGATCACACCAGAGCACACATTCGATTCCGTAATGCAAAGCTACTTACCAGGTAACGATAAAATCAAATATCGTGCCACACATCCTTTTCTAATACCACTGTTACCACTTATAGCCTTATTAGTATGTATCTATCTCATCTCAGGAATCGTGCTAATGAGTTTATTATTTTTTATTGTTGAATTGCTGTTTAGCTTGGTTATACTGCTTGCACCAATAGGCATCCTAACCTCCTTAAATTCACCGCAATAGCCACTAAATTTTACGCTTAAGAGAGATCATCGAGAAAACGAATTAATGACTATATTTTCAGAAGATCAACAGAGAAATGCATTTATAAGCACTAAGTATTCTAATAAACCTAGAAAAAGCAGTTGAGCGCGATTAAATATTGTAATAGATTGAGTAAAGATCGCGTAATAAAAATTGTCGCCGCCACCTTGTTGGTGATGAGAAGCCCTTTTATGTAGCAAGATGAAACAGGATAGTACGCCAGAAATCGTGATCCAACTGCTTTTTCTAGGTTGAATTTACCTGATAATAAAAAAACCGGCTTAAAGCCGGTTTTTTTATAGTCTACAGTGAGAGTAGCAATGTAATATTAAGCATCAACGTCAAGTCGATCCCGATCCCGCCTATCCGATGCCCACTTGTTAAATCGATCTGCCGTCTTACTTAAACCACCACCTACGGTTTCACCGGATTTAGAACCCAACTGACTAATGGGACTTTGCAACTGCTGCGCCATTTCTTTGGCAGGGCTTTGTTGCGGTGCCATGCCAATCCAACGCATCACATAATCTGGCAACATATAAATTAAGCTAAACGCATAAGTAGTTACCGTATAAATCATCATGGTAAATACCACCATCACCAATGGGAAGGCCATCACACCTGCAACAAAACCACCGAAACCATTATTGCTGATAACACGATTTGAAAATGCACTGGCGGTACTCAGAACATTACCCGAAGCCATACCGCTGCTTGGGCCTGCAAATAAATCCGTTAAAAAACCGGTAAGCGAGTAAATGACAATATGTAACGCTACATAAGATAAAATCATTCCCGCAATCATACCAATGACCATTAATGTAGGACGTAAAAAGATACCTAACAGTAACATTAGCGCCTGTTTTGCTTCACCCAACATGTCGTGACCTTCGGGATGCGTCAGTCCAAAACACACCAACGGTGCAGCAACCATCGCCTCAATGACAGCAATAATCCACCCAATGACCCCAAATATGTATATAAAATATGGATACATCGGCACATAATAAGCTAACAAAAATCCACTGGCCCACAATAATCCTGCCATTGCGACAAACAAGGGTTTAATCCACTCTATTACCCCTGCAATCACACCTTGCATATCTACTTGCGCAGTACACACCATAGAAGATAACAACATAGTTGCTGCAATAGTCACACCTCCGATCCAAATATCGCCAGCAACTTGAATCGCTTTCATACCCAGATTATGCAGGAACACGATAGGATCCGAGCCAACATGCTGAAACATGTTAAATAACCCAGTTAACCCCAGAGTCAGATTATCGAGCATTTCTTTAGCGAATGTCGGCGCATCGCCACCACCTAAGTTTGCATTACCGCCATCGGCTGTACCTGATTGTTGTGATTGGCGATAACCAGCAAGTTTATTAAAAGCAGGAGTCACATAGCCGTTAGCTGCTGTTAATGCCGTTGTATAATTTTTAGCTGGCGTCGTAGAATTACTAACCGTCGGTATATTCACAGCTGGAACGTAACTACTCATCGATGTCACTTGCTGATAATGAGACTCAACCTGCGATAAATCCCAATAATATCGTCCAGCACTGACCCAACCTTCATTTTGGGCTTCATTAATGAAAGATTTTTGACCGTCAGCAGAGCGTGAATTGGACTGAATCAAAGGCACAATATTGTTAGCGTAATTAAGTAATGCACCAAAGAACATTTCTTCATTACCTGAGGCGACATCAGTATTCGATAACACACAAGACGAAGAACCTGTGTTCAGCGAACAATAGTACTGTTTCGCGGCAGGCTCCAAGGTTGTCACCAATTCACTAACCGCTTGTTTTGAGAACACACAGGTGTTAAAAGGTCTTTGACCCGAGCCAGGATTTGCATTAGACGATGCACAAGAGGAATTAATATTCCAGGAAACGGCACCACAGGCAACATTACTCTCATGAGCCCCACCCCCAGTACCTGGAAATTGGAAACGATTTGCTTGATCATTTTCATATACAGAGTAATCTTGTGTATCACTATTCGGCGTAACTGCTGGCCCAATATTATCAGCATTACTATTATTATTTTGTTGCACCTGATAGTCTCTGCTAGAGTACATACACACCTCATCTGCAAATATTTGCTGAATAGGCGGCAAAGTACTAACTGGACCTGGTGCATTATTAGCGGAGGGCTGTGGTGCTGTTTGTGAGACCGGTTTTCCCGGTTGGCCCAAAATTTGAAATGCTGTCTGATCTGAAATAACATTACCATTATCGCTATTTTGTGGCTGTCGCCACAACGTTCCACCTGCATTAACATAATCTAAGCCATATTCCCAAGTTTGATCGGCTAATCCTGCACCTGCAACGACAATACGCATCACAGTATCTTGTAATAGTGAATAACCTGTAGTTGGGTTCGGCACCAACAATGCAAAACCAAAGGCAATTTTCAGGAAGGCTAGAGCCACATTCTTATTTTGACCCATAAAAGAGCCTTCCATTGTGGAACGTAATACGATAGTAATCACGGTATAAGCTAACCAAATCCCAGCAACGATTATGACACCAGCATTTAATTTATAAAATAATTTACCAAGCATCTGTCCGCTCATGCCATGTAAGGAATTACCGACCGAACCAAAAATTTGACCAAGGTAAGAAACCGATAAATCGCGATGATTATTCATTGCTGTGTTGTCGGTGAAACTGGTTGACACATTGTCTGCCCAAGCAAAACAAGAAAAGAAAAAGAGTAACAATGAGTAATAGATTTTTTTCATCGTGAGACCTTGAAAATAAAGTGAAGCCACTCGGAAAATGTGCAACCTAGTCGCCGCTGCTTCATCTGAAAATAATTGAAGTGTTCTCTAAATGCATATGCCCAAAGCAACAGCATGAGCATAAATGCAATAACCCCTCCCAAAATAAGCGCATGAAAAAACAGATAAAGCATATAAGCACACATACCAATACTCAATACTGCACAGATGGTAGCAATCCATTTAGCACTACGCATTCTCTGTTTAATGTCTGCCTCTGTTAAGCCCAAACGCTCGATACAATCGTCAAAAGTTTCTTTCAACACTACTCGATTATTACGAGCACCTCTAAAAATACCGTCTATGAGATCCTTAATAGTTGAAGCATTATTCTGAATTTGACCCATCCCAACCCAACGAATAGGGTTGATACTTGAAAAAAAACCTTTTTTTATAGTTTTTTTGATGGCCATGAATTCTTTTAAAACCCCGCAATGCCGAGAAGACGCAACAACAAAAAGAATGTATGAAATTAAGCTTCTGGTAAGTTTTATCGTACCAAGAGTTCCTTAAGGGAGTATTAAACAATGCGCGAGAGGAGAATATTTAATCTGATCATATTTTACGCTAAACCTAATCCAGCCCGATTAATTTAATAGTTTCTTAAGGTATCTCAGTTAAGCTTGATTTAATAGATTAGTTGCAAACAATTCCAGGAATTTCAGATATGCTGGATCTCAGTCATAAAGCTTGCCATACTTTTTGGCACGACTACAAAGACCCTATTATATATAGAGTCATTTCATTTATGGAAGGTGTGGAAGATTGGACTATCGATGGCGAGCCTATGCTTGAAGCTGCAATAAACGAACTTGAAACAGCACTCAAAGACATCAGTAATATCGACCTCAAACAAGAAGATGCAATGATCCAACTGGTCGCCCACATCAAGACCGGCCGCGGCCTACGTGCATTGATGTGTCTTGATACTGCTTATCCAGGAGCTGCCGCTAAAGTTTTAATGCATGCAGAAGAAATTTCTAAATCAGAGGGTGACATGGCAGGAATCTTTTTACGACGTAATATCGTATTTGAACGATTACGACTATTGGGGCGTGTATTTGCAGCAGATCGGTTCAAAATAATATTGGATACTCTTGAGGCAGGCGGAATATGATTTTTAAGACAAAATTGTTATCATTTGTCATATCTTTGATAGCTGCATCTTCTTGTGTAATGTGCGCATACGCTAGTTGCAGTGACTACTTGTCTAATAGTGATAATCAATTTTATCAATGCGTTTCAAAAAGTAAAAGTTTAGCAAAGAACGCTGCCAATACGCTGCAAGGTTATGGAGAAAATAACTACTGTAGCACTGTGGATATTAAAAATTGCAGCCAAACCTTGGCGACACGAATCTATATTAGCCAATATTTTGCTAATTTAAAGAAGGTATCACAAGCACCTCTCGGTTCCTCAGCTCATGAAAATGCATTAAACACAAGCTCAACTGGCTCTAATCCGATGATGGCACAATCAGCTCCAACGCCGGTTCATCAATCACGCTCAGAACCGCCTCAACAGTCCACACTACTAACACCTGAGGTAGCACCACCGCCACAAACTATAACTCCGAAAAAAAGCGACAACGATAAATCTCCATCTATTAATTGGTTTTAAATGAAAGGTAATTACAATGAAAATTTCTGCAATTTCAATTCTCACCGCATCCGCTTTATTTATCAGTGCCTCGCAAGCATTCGCTACTCCTGACCCCGCGGAAGCAGCAGAAGCCAGCGCCATTGTTAAAGCTATTCAACAAGTGGGGAATCAGATCACCGCGCTTTCCATTGCAAACAAAAAAAGCCAAAGCGCATTGTTGTTTCAAAAAGATAACAGCCTACAACCAGCTGCGGACGCAAATCTGAGTTTTGACGCGCAATCTAGCACACAACAAGCCCCGTTTATGGAGGAAGTCAAAAATCTCAATAAAAAATTCACTACCACGCAAATTACCAACACCCTTGCAAAATTTCCAAAATCGATTGTTAACATTAATCAGTTGGCGGATTTACCCAATCTAATTTCCCCATCAGAATCCAGTGACAACTCGAATATTTTGTTATCTCAACAAAAAAATCCACCAAGTATTTTAACGCAATTAACTACTGATATCCCCGCTTCAGATACCCTTTATCTCGACAACCAAGATAAACCCACGAAGACTTACAATAGTTATTTTAATTTTGACTCTTTATATGCACCCAATGGTTATACACCGACCCAATATAAAAGCGCTAAAAACTATATTACTTATGTTACCGAACAATACGATTCACCCGCTGCTTCCATTAACTTTCAGCAATTAAAGAGCAATTTAAATTCCAGTAAAGATAAAAAAACCGCGCTGAAAAACTTTGTAACTGACCCTACGTATCAAAAATATCAATTATCGACGCGGTCAGCATTAGCTGCAAAATCAGTAAATTTATATAACTTAACCAAATTGTTTGTAGAGCGAACTCCAGTCGATGGTTTGGGCAAAGCAGCAGGCCTGCCGAATATACCTGGACTTCAAGCTGGTGCTGCAAGTCCGTTACAAGTCGAAAATTATATTGCGAATCATCGTGTAAATAATCCTGATTGGTTCAAACAAATGGAAACGGCTTCTCCAGCGGTGGTGCAACGCGAACAAGTAGTTATTCTTGCTGAAATCGAAAGTGAATTACAACGCAATCACCTTGACAGTGAACGCTTACTCGCAACATTATCAGTGATGGCCTTACAATCCAACCAATCAACCGAACGTTTATTACAATCGCAAGACATCAGAGGGATAAATAAGTTGATTAAAACAGTTAAATAATAGGAAGGCCCGTCCAATCAAGTATTAGACGGGTTTTGATATTAGGTGGTTTCAGTAAAACCACTTTGATACATCCACTCAAAATACTGACCTAAACCTTCCTCTAACGACAAAAATTCTTGATTGTATCCCGCTTGTCGCAACCGGGTGATGTCGGCCTGAGTAAAGCTTTGATAAGCGGCACGTAATTTATCAGGGAAAGGAATATACTGAATGGCTCCTGAGCCATGCAACGCGATTAGAGCGCGAGCCAAATCATTAAAACTACGCGCTTGACCTGTACCAACGTTGAAAATTCCTGATATCTGCGGATTATCCATTAGCCACAAATTGACTTTTACCACATCAGAGACACTGATAAAATCACGTAACTGCTCGCCATCAGCATAACCATCGCAACCCTCAAATAATTTTACTACACCGGTTTCACGCAGTTGATTCATAAAATGAAAAGCCACACTTGCCATTGTGCCTTTATGCTGCTCATGAGGACCATAAACATTAAAATAACGTAGCCCGACAACTTGTGTAGTAATATTTTTCTGATACGCTAACAAATATTGGTCAAAAAGATATTTAGAATAACCATAGACATTAAGTGGAACTTGCTTCAAAGCAGCCTCTTCAAAATGCTGATTCCCACCATAAACAGCAGCACTGGAGGCGTAAATTAATCGAACGCTATTTTGATTGCAATAATGCAGCAATCTTTTAGTATATTCAAAATTATTTTCCATCATATAGCGCCCATTCCATTCGGTCGTCACCGAGCAAGCACCTTCATGAAAGATAATTTCTAGAGTTTCTTTAAATGGGAACTTAACAAACGCCTCAAAGTCCAAATAATCTTGAATCTCACATTGCGCCAAATTTACAAACTTATGTCCATTACTAAGATCATCTACCGCAATAATATCGGTGCGCCCTCGCGCATTCAATCCTTTGATAATATTTGTTCCTATGAATCCTGCTGCACCTGTTACAACAATCATTCGACTTGCTCCTGTATTTTTTTTATAAGACTAGAGGTGGAAAAACCTTTTTTAAAAGGTATTGTTAATACCTCACCACCATTTTGCCGAACAACATCGCCACCCACAATATCCTCAATGCGATAATCACCTCCCTTAACTAAAATGTCCGGTAATACCTTGTTTATGATACAAGCTGGCGTATCCTCTGAAAACGATACCACCCAATCAACACTACGTAATGCATTCAACACTTCCATACGTGCTTTAAGCGGATTGAGAGGCCTTTTTGGCCCTTTAAGACGCGCCACCGAGTCATCGGAATTGACAGCAACAACAAGCCGATCCCCAAGCCCACGCGCTTGCTCTAAGTATTCAACGTGACCCGCATGAAGCACATCGAAGCAGCCATTCGTCATCACGATTTTTTCACCGTGTGCACGTGCGTCTGCGATCGTTTGCAGCAGCGAATTTTCAGACAAAATACCTAAATGACTATCGTTGTATATTTGAACTTCACGTCGCAATTCCGGAACGCTCACTGTCGCCGCACCCAACTTTCTAACCACTAAACCAGCAGCTAAATTAGCCAGCTTAGCAGCATCAGCCAGATCACGATTTAAAGCCATAGAGGCAGCCATCACTGCTATAACTGTGTCACCAGCACCGGTTACATCAAAGACTTCCCGTGCTTGTGCAGTCAAATTGACGGCTGGTGCATTTTTTTGAATCAGTAACATGCCTCTTTTACCGCGTGTAACCAACAACGCTTCAAAGTCATAGGCCTCAATAAGCGCTCGCGCTTTAAATTCGAGCGTCTCCTCATCGGGACAATGGCCAACCACTGCCTCAAATTCTTTTAAATTAGGTGTGAGTAATGTAGCACCGCGATAGCATTCCCAATTATTGATTTTAGGGTCGATCAAAATAGGGACGTTTTGCGCACATGCCGCAGCTATCAACTTATCAACGTTAAACAACGCTCCTTTAGCATAGTCTGATAGAATCACCACCTGCGCACCCATTAGGCAACGCTTGTAATGAGCCAATATAGATTCATCGTCAAAGTGCGTCAGTGGTCTCTCAATGTCAACACGAAGCAACTGCTGCACTTGCCCTAGGATACGTAACTTACTAATAGTCGCAAAATAATCCAATTGTTCGAAATAACAATTGATATCGTATTGACTTAATAACGATTGCATTTGGCGCGCTTCATTGTCTTTGCCTAACACTCCCATCAGATCAACCTGACAACCCAGCGCTGATAAGTTCAATGCAACATTGGCTGCACCTCCCGGGCGGGCCTCACTTTGATCTACTTTCACAACCGGCACCGGAGCCTCGGGAGAGATTCGGGTTGCGTGACCATACCAGTAGCGGTCGAGTATTAAATCACCATATACCAAAATGCGTGAGGCATCGTATGGCGGTATGTCAAATGTATCTACCATCGGTTAACTTTCTATTAAATTAGGAATGCATTATGCGGACTCTCTCTAAAAAGAGCAAGTTTTAAACAGCTTATTACAAGAAAATAACCCATAAAAACATGCGATTGGATTTCAATCTAGAAAAAGTAGTTGCACGCGATTAAATGCTTTTTCTAGGTTCAAAGCTTTCGTTTATTATTATCAACTATGGCCAATCTTTACGACACAGTTTTCTCTCCGGAAGTTCTGGCCAATTCATCTGACATTCGTACAACTTCGCATAACGATAGAAAGCACCGTAACTGTGACCCCTGGCAATGAGAAAGCCGGCCCATCCATCCAGCATGCCGCATTGCAGCACATAAACTCGAAAAAATATCCAAATCGAATGAGTCAATGCGCGCCACATTGATGGCTTGGGATACTTTTTTTTGAGTTGCGCTACCCCTAAAGTAGAGTATCGATTAGTTTTTGCGATCATCTCACTAAAGTTTTTGAAAGGTACCTGATATATGTGCGCCTTTAAATACCCAGCCAACTTTTGGGAGTGACAGTGGTAGTTCTCATGAACCTGATCGGCAACATATTCAATCGCGCCGCGCCGAAACAATTGTGGTTGACGATAATTTGGATACCATCCGCAGTGCTTAATCCAACGACCCATGAAATAATTTCTTCGTGGTACGTAGTAGTAATCTTGACTTTCAACCGCATTGTTTATAATAGCCAAAATCTCATCACGTGCTTCAGAGGTACAACGCTCATCGGAGTCCAAACTGAAAATCCACTCATATTGACAGGCTTTCACCGCTTGATTACGTAAATCACCGAAACCGCGAAACGGCACCTGCACGATGCGAGCACCTAATTTCTCCGCTAATTCTGGGGTGCCGTCAGTACTATGAGAATCAACAAGCACTATTTCGTCAGCCCACAACACGCTATTAATTGCTGCTGCTATCTTATCGATTTGATTATAAGTGATGATGTACACTGATATTTGAGCCATAAAAACTGCCTAAATAATATGTTTTTGTAAAATAGCTAATGTATGATCAGGACTATGTTCGCAACTCAATATCGCACCGCCCAACTCGGCATTTTTTTGATATTCAATATAATTTTTATAAATCACTTCGATAGCCGTCACAACTGATTCCAACTCGCAATTCTCTAACACCACACCGCTGTTAAAGCGCCGAATCATTTGACTTGCCCAAGTATCACCAACGCTGATTAGCGGTACACCGGCACAAAACGCATCCAACGCAACGCCGCTGAATTTATCATGATAACTGCTGGGATCATACAATAATAAACAAATTCCACCTTGGAAGAGTCGTTTATAATCTTCTGTAGACAAGGTCTCCTGATACAATGTAATGTGCTTCTTATCAAGCTGCTTTAAACGCAATAGCGCTTGTTTTACGTCCTCATCGTAACGTCGGTTGTGAGGTGGAGAAATTTGCACTTCAGCCGCAATAGCGAGTTGTTCTTTTTGAATATATTCCAGCAGAGCAACTACTTGAGGAAATCCTTTGTCAGATCGGGCAGCCCCAGCATAAATAATTTTTTTACTTTTAAAAACATTCATAGTTTGGGTGGTCTTGCCCCTTTTTACTACTGGACAAGGCGCCAATTCACAGTATTGAAATGCGGCTTTTGTAAATATATCAAGCAATCTTTTCGTGGGCACCATAATGACTAATTGAGAATGTATTTTAGCAATACGCTCTAACAAGCTTATTTTTTTGGGTTTGCATGTAAACTGGTGAAAATGCAAAAAAATTTTTCTTCGATAAGGATATTTTTTCAGTAACTTGTCCAAATAAAGTAAATCCAGTCGCCCAGCTGTCGGAATAAAAATTGCCACATTAGCGCGAATTAGCTTTTTTAAACACCACCAAAGCTGTAACTTACGCCAACGGCGACGAAAGTAAGGAACAAACTGACAAGGCTGGCTGAGAGATTGCAACAGAGGACCACCACGTACATCAAACCAAAGATACCAGTTAATAGTATTATTCGGGCAAGAGGCTAGTAAACTTTCAATATATCCATAACAATGACCCGTTTGATCAGCCAAAGTTGGCTCTATAATATGCAAATCCAATCACATGACTCCGTGGTTACAAATCTAATTGCATTGTTCCATTGTAACTTTGATCATGTATGTTAAACTAGCATGATGATTTAATCCATAGGAAAATAAGCTTTGCAAAGGAATTTGACTCTAAGCACAGCTCAATGTTGGTGTCGAACCATCGCATTCCTCCTTTTAGTTCTTGCTGCACTTTCAACTCCTGTAGCGACAACAATTAGTGTTACATCCCTACCGCTCGCCGCCTTGGTCAGTTTATTTGACTCTCCATTCCACAACAAACTACGACAAATTATTCAACATCCTGTCAATTGGCTGCTACTTTTATATATCGTATTATTTTGTATCGGTGTTGCGTGGTCTATCGGCTTCCCTCATGAAATCAATCGCCGCCTTAATAAACTGATTCCGTTAGCTGCCACCGTTATTCTAATTGGTTCTTCAATGACCCTACAGCGCAAACGCATCATTGTCGCTACTTTTCTCATGGTAATGCTTGTTACCGTGCTTCTCTCTTACATCAAATTCTATAGTTATCCACATTTTATGGCCTACGAATTCGACAAGAGCAGCGTATTTAAAAATCATATCATTCAGAGCTTTCTATTCGTCGTAGCGATTTTCTTATCATTACATCGTTTTATGGAAAAAACCGCCTGGCGTTGGTGTTATTTAGTATTTGCAGCCATCTTGATTTTCAATTTGATTTTCATCAATATTGGACGGAGTGGCTACGTTATTTTTATTCCCATGGCAATTTACTTTTGCTGGCAACACTTTCGATGGCGTGGCTTGCTCGTTTGCATTGCCACTTTAGTCATTTTAACCATTGCTGCTTATTATGGTTCAGCCGACTTCAGAAAACGCATCAATGAAACGACACAGCAAGCACACCTCTATAAACAGGGCCAAAAATATGATTCTATTGGTATTCGTTACCAATCCGTCATCAATGCCATGATACTCTTTAGCAGAAAACCACTGATTGGTTACGGTACAGGTAGCTACAGTGCGGCAACGACCACCCTACCTAAAAGTGACACTGCAGACATCGGACCGGTTACATTGGCTTATAACAGTTATTTAAATGTTGCCGTTGAATTAGGCATTATAGGATTAATACTATTAGTTTTAAATTTTTTAGTACAGTGGACCTACAGCTTCAAACAGCCCCATGAGTTACGCTCGGTACTTCAAGTAATTTTACTTGCAATGATCTTTGGTTGCTTGATAAACCCTTGGTTAAGCGACACTACTGAGCTACATCTCTATGCCTTATTTTTGGCAGTGGGCTTTATGAAGACTGTTGCTCCGGAACAGGAACTAAACTCTGAAGTGCATCGAAAACTATATTCGGCTTAAGTAAGCTCATGCAGTGATGATGTTTCAACGGACATTCACGTTTGAAACACGGACTGCAGGGCAAATCAGTTCGTAAAATACGCACATCATCAGAGAGCGGGGGCGTGAAATCTGGCGATGAAGATCCGTAAACAACCACCAACGGGCGACCAATAGAAGCGGCAACATGCATTAAGCCAGAATCATTACTGATCACGACCGTAGCTAAAGAAAGTAGATCAATTGCTTGAGTCAAAGAAGTTCTACCGGCCAAATTCAGTATCTTTCCGCCACACTGCTGATTGATTTCTTCACCTACTTCTCGATCTTTCGCCGAACCAAATACCCATACCTGCCAACCCTGTTGCAGTTGCTGTTGTGCAATTTCGGCGTAATATGTTGGAGGCCAACGTTTCGATGTACCAAATTCAGCGCCTGGACATAATGCTAACACCGGTTTCTGTGGTCTTTCTATACCTAATGCAGCTAGACTTGATGTGACACTATTCGATGTAATAACCAATTTTGGCAACAAGGGCTGCTCGGGAAGTGAAGCATTTTTTTGCAAGGCCAATGCAATAAAGCGCTGTATCATTTTTGGCAACAGTTGTTTATTCAGTGGCCGTGCCTCAGTCAATACGCCATAGCGCATCTCACCCAACCAACCCACTCTTTTAGGAATCTTTGCCCAAAAAGGAACTAAAGCGGCTTTAAATGAACCGGGTAGCACAATCGCTTCGTCATATTGACGAGCACGCAGTGAGCGACCTAACTGATAGCGTTGCCACAAAGCAAGCTGACCATGGCGAAATGGTGAAGCAATTGCTTCGTTCACTTCAGGCATTCGATTCAGTAGTGGCTGGGTCCAAGCAGGTGCAAGAACATCGATGATACAATATGGACGGTCATGGCGTAATTGTTTAAATAATGTTTGGGCCATGACCATATCGCCGACCCAGGCAGGACCTACGATGAGAATACGTGACTTGTGATGAGGCATAGTCCTTAGTCAGAATGTTTAGTTTCGAAATCTTTTAGGGTGTACTGGGTGCCACAATAGGGGCAACGCACATGACCTTCTCTTCCAATTGGCAAGTAGACTCGTGGATGAGCATCCCAGATCCGAGATTTTCCGTTGGGACAAGAAAGTGGTAAATCTTCTTGAGTCACTTCGTAATTTTTCTCAACACAAGCCTGTATTTCTACCATAATGGACCTCTTTACTCGTTATAAAATGCTATCACAACACGACAGCCAATTCATCAAAAATGCTGCTTGGCGTTTTAATTCTAAGCAATTATAATCATAGATAAAATCACATCAATTCGTTATCCTACAATATTATATTATTTGAAGAATGCAACACAAATCGAACCTGAGCCAGCTTACACCTCACTGATAAGGAATAAAAATGAGAAACTATCAATCGCTTAAAACAATGAAATTTTCTGAAAACCTAATATTACACCCCTCGCATGCACTACCAGAGCTAGTTCATCTCGACGACCCCTCTTTTAGCGTGATGACGGACTTCAAATACAATTCACCCGAAACTATTTTACCTGATGAACCGATGGACAACGCACTGAACGAAATGAAAGTTCATGGCGTGCATCAGCTTATCGTTTTAGATCACCAACATCATGTGGCTGGTATTGTCAGCTCGGAAGATTTGCTAGGCACCAAACCCGTGAAGCTGATTCATCAACGTCGCGTAGAGCGCTCTAAGGTATTGGTAAAGCATGTAATGACTGCAATCGGCGATATCCCAGCGTTTGACATGCACTTACTTGAAATCGCTAAAGTTGGCAATATTGTGATGACGTTGAAAAAACTACGTACCCATTCAGCTTTGGTAGTGCAAGTGAGCGACAACAACTCATCAATACTACGCGGCATGTTTAGCACCTCGCAAATCAGTCGTCAACTTCACATGGATATTTCTGAGGCGATTGCTAAAGCACAATCCTTATCAGAACTGCAGAAACGTCATACCTAGACCCCTTAAAAGAAGTTAATATTATCTTAATGTTTTTTCGCTACTATGATAACGATAGTACCATGACAGGAAATGAAACCTATGCCAGAATCATCCCATATTGATGGTCCCTCGAATCAGAGCCAAGGCACTGAAAAACCCGCAATCATCAAACCAGCCGCCAAAGAAGGAACTAAGGTCGTTCTGGCTTCGCAAGGCGTCCCAGAACCCATAGCAGCAGCCGTGGGCAATCAGGTTGGAGACGCAGTCGCCAAAAAAGCTGAAAAAAGCCGACACTCAGAAATGCCTAGTGCGAAATCCATAGATGCCAAAGATACGAAGATTAAAGCCGCTGCCCTCGACTCTAGCTCTGGCGAGGGAGTCCAAAGTGAAAAAAATCAAAAGCGCAAGACACCAGCTCCTCAACCAGCAGCAGAATCTGAGAAAGTCAATCAAAAAAAAGAAGCTACTTCAGAAAGTGATAATGAAAAACAAGATTTATCAACACAACAACACACACCAAAATCAGATATCTCCGGGCCAGCAAGCGATGCTATTTATAACATGATGGCTGCATTCGACCCTAGCGTAGCAATTGGTGGAGAAATCCCTGATTCTGTGAATACAGGCCTAGAAGCCGCTGTAAATACCGTAAAAGCTGGTGTAACAACGGCTGCAAAGGGTATTCAAAGCTGGATCAGTAAAGGGCGTGAAAGTCAGCAAAGTGACTTAAAGGCAACACCCGCAGCAATACCTACAGGCAATAGAGAAGACAGTGAAGCAGAAAAAACGGCATCACCTTCTTCAATGATGCCTTGACAGACCAACATGATACCCTGTTTATTCATCGCCTAGGTCATTGAAACTTATATATTCAATGACCTACTATACCGATTAATCAATCGCTTGCTCGCCACTGATGCCGGAAATCTCTAATAACTCACGCAATTGACTCAAAGCATCAATCTGAATTTGTCGTACACGCTCACGAGTTAGCCCTACCGCTTTACCCACCGCTTCCAACGTTCCTTTTTCATACTCATACAATCCAAAACGACGCACAACCACTTCACGATGACGTTCTTCTAATTGATTGAGCCAGTTTTCAATGTGCTGATTGAGATCGGCATCCTGAACCATTTTCTCAGGATCAACATTATTTTCGTCCGCTAATGTGTCAACCAAAGATTTTTGACCGTCTTCAGACAAAGGCGCATCTAATGATGACGACCCTGGGGCCAAATCCATAATACGTCGAATGTTTTCAATCGGTTTATCAATCATTTTGGCCACTTCTTCAGGACCTGCCTCATGATCGAGACTGGCCGTGAGCTTCTTTGCAGCTCGTAAATAAATATTTAGTTCTTTAATCACATGAATCGGTAAACGCACGGTACGGCTTTGATTCATGATCGCTCGTTCAATCGTTTGTCGAACCCACCAAGTTGCGTAAGTTGAAAAGCGAAATCCTCGTTCTGGGTCAAATTTTTCAACTGCAACCATCAAGCCCATATTACCCTCTTCAATTAAATCTAAAAAAGCCAAACCACGATTTAAATAATGCCGTGCAATTTTTACAACTAATCGTAAATTGCATTCAATCATTTTTTTACGCGCTTCAACATCGTTTTTTTTCACCCGCCGCGCCAACGCTTTCTCTTCACCAGCAGATAGCAGCGGCTGGAACCCCAATTCCCGTAAATAAATTTGAGTTGGATCAATTGTGCCGGTTGCTCTTTTTTTAGATACTTTTTGTTTCGCTAAAACAAATTCTAGGTCTTCAACTTTAGGCACTTTTTTATTTTGCTTTGCAAAAATAAAACCATGATCATTATTTACTTTTGTTTGTTTAAATTTACTTTTGCACTTGTTGGAATTTAATTTGGGTATTTTAGCAATAGATTTTTTTTGTGTTTTTTGAATAGATTTACGCAGCATCTTTTTTTGAATACTGCAAGTTTTATCTTGAGTTAAAGTGTCTTTTACTTCCCGCATCATAAAGCCTTCCTTAGCCCGACGTAAAGATCCGCGCCCACGCCAATAAAAAACTGCGCAGTGAAACTCGGTTATTTCACAGCAAGGAAGTAGGCTCAAAGTAAAACAAAAAAGGAGTCAATGGCGCACAGCACACTATTTTTTGTGAAACGACGTGCAAACTTTGACGATTTTTATGCTTGGTGATCCTATTGTCTTCCTTGACGAAGATCATTATTAATTTCACCAGGATTATATCACATATAAACAGCATCGGAATTATTTTTTATTGTAAGCCTTTCACCCATCCTGATAATTGCTCAAACGCTTCATAGTGGGTAATATCTGTACGTAATGGCGTGATCGATACGTTGCCACAACGAACAGCATTAAAGTCAGTTCCCACACCAGCATCAGCTTCTGGACCGGCTTGACCAATCCAATAAATCGGCAACCCACGCGGATCATACTGTGGCATGATAGTTTCTGCACGGTGTCGAGTACCCAAACGAGTAATTTCAAAGCCCATAAGTTCATCAAATGGGACATCTGGAATATTAACATTCAAAATGGTGTTAGCTGGTAACGGATCACGTAAAATTTGACCAATCAGTAGTTGCGCGATTCGTGCTGCAGTTTCATAATGCTGGGGTTTTTCACCTGCTAGGGAGAGCGCAATTGCTGGCAACCCCAAAAATCGCCCTTCCATTGCTGCAGCAACCGTACCGGAATACCAAACATCATCTCCTAAATTTGAACCTTCGTTAATACCAGAAATAACCATATCAGGTAATTTCGGTAAAATACCTGTAATGGCAAGATGAACACAGTCTGTAGGCGTACCTTCCACACTGATAACACGCGGTGCTATTTGCTTAATCCGCAGTGGAGCGGCTAATGTTAATGAGTTGCTTGCGCCACTACGATTTCGATCCGGCGCCACCACGTCAATAGTTGCAATATTAGCAACGTAATCACTCAAAACTTGCAAACCTTTTGCATAAACTCCGTCATCGTTTGAAATAAGAATGCTGGGTTTCTTGATATTTCCTGCTTGTTTCATGGTTTAATTCGCATATTCGTAAAATACTTCACCGGACTTAACCATCCCGAGATCATGACGTGCGCGCTCTTCGATGAGGGAATTTCCTTGTTTCAAATTGATAATATCTTTTGTGATTTGCACGTTTCGTTCTACCAATTGTTTATTTACTTGTCGTTGACGTTGCACATTGGAGTACAGATGCAGTGTTTTTAAAACCCCACCATTGCTAAACCACAATTGATGTTGTACTAAAACCAAAAGTGTTAACAGCATTACCGTCACTGGTCTTATCATCGTTTTCCTTTTTTATTAGTAACCGGCGATCAAAGAAAGCATTAGAACGGGAAAATTTCTCTACCAGGATAAAACGCTTGCTCCCCTAACTCATGCTCAATTCTAATAAGGCGATTATACTTAGCAACTCGCTCAGAACGACACAATGAACCCGTTTTAATTTGACCAGAATGAGTTGCGACGGTGAAGTCTGCAATAGTTGTATCTTCAGTCTCTCCAGAGCGATGCGAAACAACCCTAGCATAACCTGCTTTATCTGCTAAACCCAACGTAGCAAATGTTTCAGTGATGGTACCAATTTGGTTCAATTTAATTAAGACACCATTTGCAATTTTTCTTTCGATTCCTTTGGCAACCACTCGCGGGTTCGTCACAAAAATATCGTCACCTACCAACTGTACTGATTTTCCAAGTTCACGAGTCATTTGCTCCCAGCCGCTCCAGTCTTCCTCTGCTAAACCGTCCTCAATACTGAGAATCGGATATTGTTTTATCCATTTTCTATAAAGTGAAATCATATCCTGACTAGTGAGTTGATCACCCTCATAGCCATATCTTCCGTCCTTATAAATTTCGGAGCTAGCTGCATCAATCGCTAATGCAATGTCCTGACCTGGATGATAACCAGCATCTTCTATGGCGCGGATGATCCATTGTAGTGCTAACTCATGATGGGGTAAATCAGGTGCAAAACCACCTTCATCACCCACGGCCGTACTCAAACCTTCATGAGCTAAGCGCTTTTTCAGTGCATGAAAAGTCTCTGCACCATAACGAATGGCCTCAGTAACATTTGATGCACCCACTGGAATTATCATGAACTCCTGGAAATCGAGATTGTTACTGGTCGCATGTACACCGCCGTTAATGATATTCATCATAGGCACTGGCATTTTAAACTCACCATCTCCACCGAGGTAACGATACAATGGCAAATTCTGATCCGCTGCTGCCGCATGGGAACAAGCCATAGATACACCTAAAATTGCATTCGCTCCCAAATTGGATTTGTTGTCTGTGCCGTCCAATTCAATCATGATACGATCAATTTCTTCTTGAGAACTTGGGTCCTGGCCAATTAAGGCCTTTTTGATTGGGCCACCGACGTTAGCAACCACTTTGGCAACCCCTTTGCCGCCATAACGCTTAGGGTCATTATCACGTAATTCGACTGCTTCCAATTTTCCAGTCGACGCACCCGAGGGAACTGCCGCAGTTCCTGTGATACCTGATGATAGCGTAACAGTGACTGAAATAGTGGGGTTGCCTCGTGAATCTAAAATTTCTTGAGCAACAATATCTGAAATGAGGTGGTTAGTCATGCTGGATTCCTAGTTGGGGATTTAATTTATTTTTCACATTATCATCTATTGATTTTAATATTTCCAACAAATATGCCATTTTATCCAGCGGCCAAGAGTTCGGCCCATCACTCAAGGCACGATCAGGATCAGGATGGGTTTCCATGAAAATACCGGAAATTCCGACAGCAACTGCCGCACGCGCTAACACAGGGATAAATTCACGTTGTCCACCGGTTGCATTTCCTTTTGCACCTGGAAGCTGAACCGAGTGTGTCGCATCGAAAACTACTGGGCAGCCGGTGTTACGCATGATCGCCAAACTACGCATATCGGAAACGAGATTGTTGTATCCAAAAGAAAAACCACGCTCACAAACCATAATTTGCTTATTGCCAGTTACCTTAGCCTTTTCAACAACAGAATCCATTTCCCAAGGCGATAAAAACTGTCCCTTTTTAATATTTACAGGTAAGCCACAACTTGTCACGGCAGAAATAAAATTCGTTTGCCGGCAAAGAAAGGCAGGCGTTTGCAGGACATCTACTACATCAGCAACTTCGCTTAATGGTGTGTCCTCATGCACATCGGTAAGCACTGGTACACCGACTTGCTGCTTGACTGCTTCCAAAATCTTCAACCCTTTTTCAATACCGAGACCACGAAAGCTTGTTATTGATGAGCGATTCGCTTTATCAAAAGAAGCCTTAAATATATAAGGTATGGCCAGCTCTTCGGTGATGCTTTTCATCTTTTCAGCCACAGACAGCACCAAACTTTCGCTCTCAATAACACAAGGCCCCGCGATTAAAAACAATGGCTTATCAAGCCCCACCTCGAAATTTGTTAATTGCATTAATAGACTCTCTTTGCTCTATAAAAATTATGCTTGATATTAACATATTATTGGATCACAATGGCGTTCTTGTGTATTCGGAGGGGTCGCAATGAGCCACAAGTCCTTACTCAATGAATCAATTTCTCATATCGACATTACCCAAAACTTCAGCTGGGAAACATTCATAAAAATGATGGGCAAAACTGCCTTTCAAGGGCGCAATCTTGCTGCGGCAGCAGAAATTTATGTTGAGATGTTACGCGACAAACAATGCTCCATCATTTTCTGTCTTGCTGGTTCACTGGTTAGCGCCGGTATGAAAAAAATTATTGTTGAGCTCATTGAAAACAATATGCTCGACGCCATTGTCTCAACTGGCGCTAATATTGTTGACCAAGACTTTTTTGAAGCGCTAGGCTTCAAACATTATCGAGGCTCCAGTCGCCTTGACGATGAATTACTCCAAGCTCAATCGATAGATCGAATCTATGATACTCTGATTGACGAAGATGAATTGCGTGTTTGTGACAATACCATTTGCGACCTTGCTAATATGTTACAACCTGGCATCTATTCATCACGTGAGTTTATTTTTGAAATGGGTAAATATTTACAACAGTATCAACCCAATAGCTGCTCAATTGTGCGCTCAGCATTTGAAAAAAGGATACCAATTTTTGTGCCAGCATTCAGTGACTGCAGTGCCGGTTTTGGTTTAGTTATGCATCAAGTACAATGTCCCAACCAGCACATCAGCATCGACTCTGTCAAAGATTTCCGAGAATTAACACAACTGAAAATAGCTGCTAAAGAAACCGGTTTACTGATGTGTGGTGGTGGTGTTCCAAAAAACTTTGCACAAGACATTGTTGTAGCTGCCGAATTATTAGGACAAGACACACCACCACATAAATATGCCATACAAATTACTGTTGCAGATGAACGAGATGGAGGTCTATCAGGCTCTACATTGCGAGAGGCCTGCTCCTGGGGCAAGGTTGCGATTAGCCACGAGCAAATGGTCTACTCTGAGGCCACTATTGCTTTTCCATTACTAACAGGGTACGCCTATCATGAACTACGAAACACCCAACGGGCAGCAAGAAACTTCAACGACATCTTCATCTCAGAATCCGTGGCAGGTTGAGCACGCCCTCGAAAGTTATAATATCGAAAACTGGAGTGATGGCTTTTTTGGCATTAATACCCAAGGCAAAATTGTTGCCTATCTCCACAACAATCCATGCCGACACCCCATTGTGCTGGATGAGATAGCACAACGATTGCAACAACAAGGTTTGTCAACACCTTTTCTATTGCGGTTTCCAGATATTTTGCATGCAAGAATCAAAAGTCTAACAAAAGCCTTTCAACAAGCTATCCACGATACCCAATATCAAGGGTCGTATCATGTTATTTACCCCATTAAGGTTAATCAACAACGCAGTGTGGTAACTGAAATTGCAAAACACAATAACAGTGAAGTTGGGCTGGAAGCAGGTAGCAAATCAGAATTATTAGCCATTATCGGCCTTACTGCAGATCACAATACCACCATCGTGTGTAATGGTTACAAAGATGCAGAATACATCAAGCTTGCTCTTATTGCACAAAAACTTGGCCATAGAGTCTATCTAGTTTTAGAAAAATATGCGGAGCTAACATGCATTTTGCAACAAGCTAAAAAACTAAATACGCTACCTCGAATGGGCATACGAGTGCGTGCATTAACGACCAGCCCTGGGAAATGGCAAGATACTGTGGGACCTAAATCTAAATTTGGCCTAAGTGCCACACAAATATTGAAAATAATTGATCGGCTCACTAAGGAAGGCGCTCTACATTGCCTACAATTATTACATTTTCACTTTGGCTCACAAATTGCCAATATCGGTGATATACAAAAAGGCATCCAGGAATTAGCACGCTATTATGCTGAATTACATCGTAAAGGTGCCCCAATTAATGTGGTTGATGTTGGTGGCGGCCTGGGCGTTGATTACGATGGTACGCATACTCGACGCTTTAGCTCAATAAATTACACTATACAAGAGTACGCTAATAATATCGTTTATACACTCAATGAGGTATGTGCTGCTCATCAATTACAACATCCTACTATTTTCTCTGAATCTGGGCGTGCAATCACCGCACATCATGCGGTACTCATTACAAACGTTGTCGATCATGAACCCACAAAATTGCCTGACACAAATCAATTTAAGACATCACAACAAGATATCATTATACAAAATTTGCAAGATAACCTGTCGACATTGACAGCACGCAGCGCGATGGAAGCCTACCACGACGCCAACTATTTGATGACGGAGGCACATCAAAAATATTTATTAAATGTTATCAACCTTGAAACGAAGGCAGTGATTGATGAACTATATATACTGACATGCTGGCGTGTGCGTAACTTACTGAAACCACATATTCGTGCCCATCGCGAAATAATTGATGAAATTAACGATAGACTAGCCGATAAATTCTTTTTAAACTTTTCAATATTTCAATCACTTCCAGACTCATGGGCCATCGATCAAATTTTTCCAATATTACCACTTACACAACTCAACGAAAAGCCATCAACTCGCTCAATTTTACAAGATATTACTTGTGATTCCGACGGGCGCATTGATTGTTATATTGATGGCGATGGGATTGAAAGCACTCTGCCGTTACCCACCTATCATCAAAACTCCCCATATCTATTTGGTATTTTTCTGGTTGGCGCCTACCAAGAGATTTTAGGAGATATGCATAACCTCTATGGTGATACGGCTTCAGCGAACGTTAGATGGAACGAAAGTAATTATGAAATTAGTGAAATTACTTTAGGAGATAGAGTTTGTGACGTACTCAATTATGTTGATATTGATCAAAAACAGTTACTTAAAAATTATCAACGCAAAATCGTCAATGCAAAACTAACTACAACCGAATCAACACTGTTTTTACAAGCGCTTACTGAAGGACTGCAGGGATATACTTATCTTGAAGATTAACCAACCACTTTTCAATTTATTTGATTTATTCTGAATCAATTTTTATACTACCTCCACTGTCGAGAATATTTTTTTGTGATATGTTAAAATTTTACAAGTGACGAATCAGGGTTATACCTCCATCATAACTTAAACAAGGATTATTCACTATGCTTACGTATAGCACCAAATTAAAATTTAAAAAATATATTCATCATTTAGTTAACCAATTTTCCTCAATTTTACAAGATACAAAGTCTCGTAGAGAGCATGCTTACAAAATTGCCGGATGGGTCAGGGGGACCAAAATCAAAAATGATAGATTAATTTATCAAGTGACTGGCACTGACAAGTTTATAAGTAATTTTAGTGTATTAGATATTTACCTTGATGATGAAATTCTACTTAAATTCAGCAAACAAGATATCAAATATATCATAACCTTAGCAAATTTTTTATATCACAGAGATGCAAGGTACAAAATTATATGGGAAAAATTTGAAAACATTGAAGATGGTCATTCACTAAAAATTTTAGATTGCGAAAAATCAAATACCATCAAAACTAAAATTGAAGATTTAGAGAAAAATTATAAGATAATAAATCAACTGCACGGTAGAGATGCCTTCAACCTTGGAAAACAACTCGGTATTAGAGAAAGAATACGAGAAGAAAAATTTATCAGAAGCTGCTGAAACTTATTTACTTTTCCAACCTGCAATACGATGCTATCAGTTAATTTCAGATGATTTTGGTATAAATAACCACGATTTTGTAACCAAAGCCCAATACAGTAGCTGAGGAATTTTAAAAGGGCATTGACTTAATCCAAGCTTTCAATTCTACAGGGCTTGATAACCTAAACTTGTATTTTGCTTCAGATTGCTGGAACAGAATTTGCACCTGATCACGATAGTTTTTATTAAAGTTCCAAACCCACTTGTAAGCCTTGTAACTCAAAAATTTGGCGGGGCCTTTCAAGGACTTTTGTAATTTAAAAAGATTTAATATATCCCTTTTTAAAAGCCGAAAAACACATCTCAATCGACTCATGTCAAGAAAGATAACTGTATCAATATGAGAGATTGCCATTTCAATGCCTTTCATCGGAGTACCCTCGATAATAAACTCAGAAAGTTGAATAAATTTTTTTAACTCAAATTCAAAATTGGCAGCATGCTGCCAATTCTTACTCCAATAAATACCGTCCAAATGTAACAGGGGAAACTGATAATGTTGCGCCACCTTTAAAGCCAGGCTGGTCTTACCAGCACCACCATTTCCAACAATGAGAATGCGTTTAGGATGCACTAGAACATACTTTCTTGATTTGATGGTTTTTGATGTATGACGCTAGGAAAGCTGCCGGCCATGATAAGAAAAACGCATAAACTATTTTCGAAAGGTAAGCAAACAAAAACATTTTGAACACCACATGCAATGAAAAAATATTGTAAAATCCACCGAACGTGGTAATCAGCACCAGGAAAAACTCACCACAGGTATTAGCACCAATCACACGCAGGGGGAAATATCTGCCCTTAGTGAGAAACTTCCATTTAGAAATAAGGTAAGTATTTACTCGGAAAGAAACGATGCTACCTATCGTACCAAACACAGCAAATCGAAAGCTATCTCCAAATACATAATTAAAATCCTTTTGATGATGCCAGTATTGGGGAGACGGTAGATGAGAAATAAGCGAAACTATGGCAGAGAATAACAACCCACAAGGTATTATTATATTAATCAATACTTTAGATACATGCTGACCATAGATTTCAGCAATCACGCTGCTGATCGCAAAAGTTGAGGCAAACAGTAGCGAAGAAGCTGTTGCAGAGAATATCCATATCTTTAATGGCTTATATGCAACACTAGTCGATGCCAACATGATGGTTAAAAAGAGCAGTGCGAGCACCATGAGATAGGGCTGTAAAATGGTATTTGAATCCTCTTTAAACATTTTCTAAGAATCGCTGTGACTGAAATTGACTTTTAACTCGCAAACAACACCATAATTCACATATTCATAATCAATGTTCGTAAGCTGAGGATTTAACGAAACAGACTTAAAAAATGTGTTTCCGCATTCTTTAATCACTTGTACAATAGTTACTTTTTCAAGCTCCTTAGAAAAAGTCAACATGTAATCACGATTTTTTTCTTGGCGATTTGGATCAACAATAATTATATCCCCCTCATTAAATCGAGGCATATACTCATGCGACTCAATTAACAAAGCAAATGAATCTTCAGTAATATCCTCTGCAACATCGATAGTCTGGCTTGGATGAAAGTTTTCCTTAACATCCTTCCAGTAAGGACAATGTTTCCACTCTAGCAGAGGCACCATCGAACGTTCTGCTGCAACAACGACACCTTGAGAGTCTTCGGTTTTAAAATCTGTATTTTCAATCAGCTGGTCAATAGTTATACCAAAAAATTTTGCAATTGGCTGAAGTGTGCGAACGGTCGGATTAACGGTATGGCCTGCCATCATTCGACTAATTCTTGGCAAATCAATCCCACTTTCTCTCGAAAGTCTTGAAGGAGAGATATCAAGCATTTGTAATAATTTTTTTAAATTTTTAGCTAAGAAAGTAGCGGACATAAACGGACCATGCTGTTACAACTTTAACTATCAAATAACTCTTTTTAATTTTAACGAAGAAAAATTGTATTTACAAAAAAATAAATTGTTGTAGAATAACAAATATATTGTTACATCGCAACAATATGCAAATCAAGAAACTTCACACTAGAGGAGGCTATCCGTGTCAAACGATAAGGAAACAAAAAAATCTTTTTTTACCAAAAAAATTAGAGGGGAACTAAACAAAAAAGAATTTAACTGCTTAGAGTATATTATTGATAACGCAAATATTCAAAAAATCTCACAGCAATATGGTTATAATGAATATACAACTCTTTTTTATTTTGAAATCATGAGACGCAAACTTGGGATTAAAATCACTAATTCAAGTCGTAAAAATTTATAAAGATTCACAGGCTATTTAAAAATACTTTTTAACACTATAAAATTTATTCGTTTAGAAAACCTCGTAACATGCAAATCAACAATGGCACAGTCGCACTTTATACACATAGAACGCGGCTGTTTGCCTGTCAACTAAACCAGACAAGCCTCACATTACAGAAACCGCAATTTTTCATCTGCGATGTAATGGCGAAAATAATTATCTTGACTATTGCATAACTGGCATCATCCTAGAAAAATCCGTTGCATCACAATTTCTGGGGTGTCATCTTGATGCATCTCGCTATGTAAAAACCCCTCTCATCACCAACGAGTCGACTTCGAGAATTTTATTACGCAATCTTAATCAACCTGTTATACCATTTAATCGCGCTCAACTACTTTTATACTAGGTTAAATGAGATACAGCGGAAAAATTTAGCGCTAAGACTTGTGTTGGTGTATGCGGCCATCAAAGCAATACTGATGAGATGCAATAAAAAAACTGATAGGCCATCCATCGGATCATGATAACTAGGATTTGTGTTTCTCACGAATCTGCAATGCTGCTTCAATAAAGCCCGTAAATAATGGATGCCCTTTTCTTGGTGTTGAAGTAAATTCCGGATGAAATTGACATGCAACGAACCAAGGATGTTGTGGTAATTCGATCATTTCCACTAACTTATTGTCGATAGAACGACCGGATATTAATAATCCTTTTTGTTCTAATACTGTGACTAATTCATTATTAACCTCATAACGATGGCGATGACGTTCAACGATAATATCTTTCTGATACAAACGATGAGCCAGCGAACCGATTTTTAAACGACAAGGCTGTCCTCCCAAACGCATCGTACCTCCTAAATTACTATCTTGCTGACGTTTTTCAATTCGACCTTCCCTATCCTTCCACTCATTCACAAGAGCAATAACTGGATGTGGTGTCTCAATGTCAAATTCGGTACTGTTTGCATTTTTCATCATCACTTGGTGGCGCGCAAATTCCACTACTGCAAGCTGCATTCCTAAACAAATTCCCAAATAAGGAACATTATTTTCTCGTGCATATTGAGCCGCAATAATTTTTCCCTCAACTCCGCGCTGACCAAAACCACCAGGTACTAAAATTGCATCGACAGTTTGCAGCAGTGTGGCACCACGTAGCTCAATAGCCTCTGAATCAATATATTCGATTTCTACGTTCGTGTGAGTTTGAATTCCAGCATGCGTTAATGCCTCACTCAACGACTTATAAGCATCGCCCAAATTGACATATTTACCAACCATTGCAATTTTTACAGTATTTTCGGCATTTCGCTCTGCATTGACCACAGCCTGCCAGTCGCTTAAACTGGCGGCTTGGATGTTGATATGCAATTTTTCACAAACTCGATCACCTAGCCCTTGATCACGTAAAATAATTGGAATTTCGTAAATGGATTTTACGTCAGATAAAGAAATGACGTTTGGTTTAGCAACATTAGTAAATAATGCAATTTTTGCACGCTCAGGCTCTGGCAATGGTTGTGCAGAACGACACACCAGTATATCGGGCTGAATACCTATCGAGCGTAACTCCTTAACCGAATGCTGCGTGGGTTTAGTTTTAATTTCTCCAGATGTTTCAATATAAGGCACTAACGTTAGATGAATAAAAAGCGTATTTTCGGCACCCATTTCAATTCGCATTTGTCGAATCGCTTCTAAAAACGGTAGCGACTCAATATCTCCGACTGTTCCACCAATTTCTACAAGAGCGATATCAGATTCGTCAGCACCATTGATAATTTTTGATTTGATTTCATCAGTGATATGCGGGATGACCTGGACTGTGCCGCCAAGGTAATCGCCTCGACGTTCCTTACGTATGACATCAGCGTATACACAACCCGTCGTAAAATTATTTTTTTTATTCATGGTCGTATTGACAAAACGCTCGTAATGCCCCAGATCTAAATCTGTTTCTGCACCATCTTCAGTAACGAATACCTCCCCATGCTGAAATGGACTCATTGTTCCAGGATCGACGTTAATGTAAGGGTCGAGCTTTATTAAGGTCAAATTAATTTGCTGAGCCTCAAGGATCGCGCCCAAAGAGGCAGAAGTAATACCTTTACCCAGCGATGAAACAACACCTCCTGTAATAAAGATAAATCGTGTCATAATCGAAAACCCATTTTACTGTAAAAACGGGAAAATATCTTACCACAATACACACTCCCAACAAAGAGAGCATTTGCCAGATTGCAAAATCCAAAACCTCTACATATACTGACATGGATATGAATCATGAGCACAAAAAGCTTTATCGTTCTCGCAATAATCGTATTATTGGCGGTGTTTGCGCTGGTTTTGCGAAATATTTCAATGTTGATCCAACGTGGGCACGTATTGTTTTCATCCTCTTTGTTATATTAGGCGGTATTACTTGCATTATTTATCTGATTCTGTGGCTCATCATCCCAGAAGAGAAATCGATGAGCTGAACCATGAAACACCCCCCAAAACTGACTGACCAATGGTCCTCCAAATTGGCCTTCGTACTTGCTGCAACCGGGGCCGCCGTAGGATTGGGAAATGTATGGCGCTTCCCATATATGGCAGGTTCTAACGGTGGCAGCGCCTTTGTTATCATTTATTTTATTTGTGTGATCATCATCGCTCTACCCGTATTAATTGCCGAGATACTCATTGGTCGTCACGCACGACTTAATCCAGTTGATGCGTTACTTAAAACAGCAGTTGAAAGTGGCAGTAACCGATTTTGGAGCTTGCTAGGTTGGTGGGGAGCAACGTCACTAATCTTAGTATTATCTTTTTACAGCGTGGTATCAGGCTGGTGTATTGCCTATCTTTCAAAAGACATCAGTGGTGCTTTTCAACACACTCAGGCCGCAGCCGTTAATCATATTTGGCAACAGTTTATTAGCAATCCTCACCAACTGCTGGCCTGGCACACTGTCTTTATGATGCTTACCATGATAGTGATTATTTTAGGATTAAGAAATGGCTTGGAGAAAGCAACCAAGATTATGATCCCTGCACTATATCTCATACTAATTATCCTGGTGATTTATGGTTGCGTATTAGGTAATGCGCATCAAGCAATCCATTTTTTGTTTAGCTTTAAACTTCAGAAAATTAACACTTCTGTGGTTATTGCCGCAATGGGTCACGCCTTTTTCTCACTTGCTGTGGGAGCAGGCGCCATGTTAGCTTATGGCGCTTACGTGCCACAGCAAGTGCATATTGTGCGCACAGCTTTTATCATCGTGATACTCGACGTGATAGTTGCAATTTTTTCAGGTCTGGCAATTTTTCCACTGGTATTTGCATATCACCTATCTCCCACCGAGGGGCCCGGATTAATGTTTCAAGTATTACCGATTGCATTTGCACAAATTCCAGGGGGTAGTCTTATTGGCGCCTTATTTTTCACCTTACTAATCTTCGCCGCCTGGACTTCCTCAATCAATCTTGCCGAACCCGTAGTGATGATTTTAATGCATCGATTAAATTGTAAACGCTGGCTCGCTGCACTGATAATCGGTGTTATTGCATGGACATTGGGAATTGGCTCTGCGCTCTCATTCAACGTTTGGCACAACGTCAAGCTATTTCATTATTTTACGATCTTTGATATCAGCACCTCACTTCCAACCGATATCTTCTTGCCAATTGGGGGATTAGGCTTTGCAATATTCGCTGGCTGGGTCATGAAAAAAACAATCACTCGCTACGAGTTGCAATTTAGTCGGTTGATAACTTATGATGTTTGGCGTCTTCTAGTACGCACCATTGCACCGATTGCAATCTTAGTTATATTTTTATGGACCTTTATTAGTTAGCCAAAGCAGCATCGAGGAGCTATTTTGAATAAAACTATCGAAAACCATTGCCAACAAATTACTAAAGAAATATCAGACGTTTGGGACCAAAACATCGTTCCTGAACTGATCGAATACATCAAAATACCTAACAAATCCGTGATGTTTGATGCAAACTGGAAAACCAACGGGCACATGGACCAGGCGATGGATTTGATTAAAAAGTGGTGCGCAAAACAACCTATCAAGGGAATGAAATTATCGATTGAACAATTACCCAATCGTACGCCACTACTGTTTATAGAGATTCCAGGGCAAATTGAAGAAACTGTATTGCTCTACGGCCATATGGACAAACAACCTGAAATGGACGGCTGGGATACGGATTTAGGGCCTTGGAAACCCGTACTCAAAGGTGAAAAATTGTATGGTCGTGGTGGTGCCGACGATGGCTATAGTGCTTATGCGGCATTGACAGCGATTGCCACCTTACAACGTTATAACGTTCCACACGCACGCTGCATCGTTATCATCGAGGCATCCGAAGAGAGTGGTAGTGTCGATTTACCATTTTATCTCAAAGAACTTAAACAACGCATTCGATCACCCAACCTAATCGTTTGTCTCGATAGTGGTTGCGGCAACTACGAACAATTGTGGTGTACCACATCATTGCGAGGTATTTGTGGTGGTAAACTCTCAGTTGAAGTTTCCAAATACGGAGTTCATTCTGGTATTGGCAGCGGCACGATTCCGAATCCAGTGATGATATTGCGCCAATTACTTGACCGAATTGAAGACAGTAACACTGGCAATATTCAGATCAAGGAGCTTTATACTGATATCCCTACTCAAACCGTTAAACACGCGGAAGCCACCGCCAAAGCCCTTGGAGAAAATTATCTCAAAGCATATGAATTTCTTGAAGGTGTACAAAGCTTAAATAAATCAGTGACTGAAATGTTACTAAACCGCACTTGGCGTCCAACACTTTCGGTCACCGGATTCGATGGATTACCTGCTACAGCATCCGCTGGTAATGTCACTGTACCTAGAGTGTCAGCCGTATTATCCGTTCGGTTGCCACCAACGACTGACCCAGAGGCTGCGAATAACATCCTCAAGCAAGTACTCGAACAAAACCCACCGTTCGGTGCGAAAGTCACCTTTCGGCCCGAAACCCCTGGTGGTGGCTGGACAGCACCCCCTGTTGCTGACTGGCTCGCAGACGCAAATAACAAAGCATCGCAATTATTCTTCAATAAACCAGCGGCTTATATTGGTGAAGGTGGTAGTATTCCATTTATGGGTATGTTAGGTGAAATGTATCCTAATGCACAATTTCTAATCACAGGTGTGTTGGGTCCACTCTCAAATGCACATGGACCTAATGAGTTTTTGCATATCCCAATGGGTAAAGGCGTGACTGCTTGCGTTGCTTCGGTGCTAGCCGATCACTATGAACAATTCAAATAACAACACCTTATCATTTAAGCAAATTTTACCTCTGCTTCTGGTTATTTTTATTGATTCGCTGACCTATTTCTTAGTGATACCGGTTTTCTTACGGCTTTTTTTACATAGCGAATATGGACTAATTCCACTGCAAGCCACTATTGCGACACGCAATTTATTTTATGGTATCAGCATTGCTTTATCACCCCTAGCCTTTTTAATCAGTGCGCCCATTGTTGGCAGGCTTTCAGACCAATTTGGTAGAAAATGTATTATTTTTATATGCCTCGTTGCTTCAGCACTGGGGTTTTTTATCCCCATTCTTGGAATACAACAACACAACATCTTTTTAGTGATGTTAGGACGTTTCTTAGCAGGGATCGGAACCAGCAGCCAACCTATTGCTCAAGCCGCGATTGCGGATCGTACTTCTGGTCGACAAAAAGCAATCTATTTAGGGTTTATCGGATTTGCAATGACCTTGGCTTTAATGCTAGGCCCAATATTTGGTGGCCTACTCTCTGATCCCAAATTATTTTCCGGTTTTAATGTGACAACACCCTATTGGTGTGCCGGTATACTTACTTTGATTAATCTAATCTTATTGGTTAGTCTATTTAAAGAAAAACTACACATAAAAAAAACCAATCATTCTGATACAAAAAAATCTTTAAAAATTTTATTTCATGTTTCATTTAAGTCTAATATCAGTCAATTATTATTGATTTTTTTATTTCTTGAACTTGCATGGAGTCAATATTATCAGTCTATTTTTTTGTTTATGTCAGAATATTTCCATGCCACAACACGACAAATATCAATTTTTACGGTGTATATTGGTATTTTTATGTGTCTCGGGTTAACGCTCATTTATCGTTCAGCTGTCAAAAATTTTCGACTACCCGCCATCATCAAATCAAGCTTAGCGATTATCAGCCTAGGATTGCTACTATGTACTGTTATACCAAATTTATGGAGTCAGTGGGTATTTGTGATTTTGGTCGCAGTTTTTGTCGGTCTTGCCTATCCTTCTCTCCTAGCAGAAATATCAAATCATGTTGATAAAAATCATCAAGGATGGATTATGGGCATCACCAGCACGCTGTTAGCTTTTGCATGGATGGTAACAGCACTAATTACAGGCCCTTTGTTAACCTTTAATCCACATCTCCCTCTAGCTGTTGCAACGATTTTTATGTTTTTAAGTTTAATTCCAAAGTTGTCAAAATCAGTATGTACAAATAATTTATCGGCGGATAATAATGAATAATTACGATGTTCTTGTCATTGGAAGTGGTGCCGCTGGACTTGGTCTAGCACTCAGTTTAGCAAACAACACCCGGATTGCCATTATCTGCAAAGACCAATTAAAAACTGGATCGTCACAATATGCACAAGGTGGCATTGCAGCTGTTCTCGATGCTACAGACAGTATCGCATCTCATAAAGCAGACACTATGGTGGCAGGCGATGGCCTTTGCGACCCAAAAATTGTCGATTTTACCGTCACTCATGCAAGAGATGCGGTTCATTGGCTTGCAACAATGGGAGTTCCTTTTACTGTAGATGCTAATCAACGCTTGCATCTGACACAAGAAGGGGGGCATTCTCATCGTCGCGTCTGCCATGTCGCGGATAAAACCGGTGCGGCGGTTATTGAAACACTGACTGAAAAAGTAACTAACCACCCCAATATCGATTGCTTTATTCAACATATTGCCATCGATTTAATAGTAGCGAATAATCATTGCATTGGTGCAACATTTTTAGATATAAACAATAATACGATAAAATCATTCCACGCCAAAAATACCGTACTAGCAACTGGGGGCGCCAGTTATGCTTACAAAAACACTAGCAATCCAGATCACACCACAGGTGACGGCATTGCCATGTCATGGCGTGCAGGTTGTCGTATTGCCAATATGGAATTTAACCAATTTCATCCCACCTGTTTAGCACACCCACAGGCAAATTATTTTTTAATTACTGAGGTTGTGCGTGGTGAAGGCGGCTTTTTATGCTTACCCAGTGGCGAACGATTTATGCAAAAATACGATTCTCGCGGTGAGTTAGCGCCACGCGATATTGTTTCCCGTGCAATTTTTCATGAAATGCAAAAAAATCAATGCAATCATGTGTACCTAGATATTACTGCAAGATCATCCTCATTTATTAAAACCTCTTTTCCTAATATTTATTCTCATTGTCTTAAGCTCGGCCTTGATATGACACAGGAACCGTTACCTGTCGCACCAGCAGCACATTACACCTGCGGTGGTGTGATAACAAATCAACAAGGGCAAACAGATCTAAAAAACCTATACGCCATCGGTGAAGTCGCTTACACCGGATTGCATGGTGCTAATCGTATGGCTAGCAACTCATTACTGGAATGTCTAGTATTTGCCGCCAGTGCCGCCAAAGCGATCCAAGATATGCTACCTTTGCAGGAAAGTATTACGATACCCTCAAAGAAAGTCACGATCGCAATACAGCAAAACTGGGATGAAAAAAACATAGATTTAATTCGAGATATGATGTGGAAACATGTCGGGATTGTACGCAATACAGCCGGTTTAAAACATGCTGCAGGCGTATTACATAAAATCTCTAGCACCATTAGTGATGGGAGAATAAATGAAAAATCCATCGAATACTACCACCTCATTACTGTAGCAAAATTGATGGTTCGCAGTGCTTTGGATCGCCACGAGAGCCGAGGAACTCACTATAATACTGATTTTCCCAGTAAATTAGACGATCCTAAGCCAAGTATTTTAAAGCCCACGGGTCATAATGGTCGAATAAAGATTTTGTGATTTATCTCTTTGTAGACTATCTGGGAATAAAATAACGCGATAATGGGCTTTATTTAATACGTTTTTAAAATACAAAATCTGAAAATAGCGCGTCACGACACTAGTGGGTTGCAATAATGCTACGATTGCCTGACCAGACACTATATTTAAACGCCAATGATCCCCATCAAAGTAAAAATTTCTCACAGAATTTAAATCGCGATATACAAGATGGTGACGATACATTTTAAAAAAATGTATCGTGATAAGAATAACACCAGCACCTTGAATTAGAAAACTGACATTAACAACGAGCACGCAACAACAAGCTCCGAAATAGAGCAATAGTAGGAACAATAATAATTGTCTAGAAAAAGTGGGTTGATACAAAGCTATGCCTCAAGTCGCGCTACCAACTCTGGTCGAACTACCCAATCGACTAACCATCGATCATGACTGCGTCGTTCTAAGCAAACGACTGTTGCCGGAGGAAATCGAAAAATTTCATGGTACTCATCTCCAAGCACCAGGGTACTGACAAGCTGTGAGACAAAAGGCATATGTCCTACCAACATGGTATCATCCGTCCAGCTGTTAACAGCCTCAACTAATGGTCTTACTGGTTTACTTAAATCCAACATCTCAGAATACTCTGATTCCTGGCTGCCCATGATATGCTCAGCAAAAATACGCGCCGTTTCAATTGCTCGCACCTTGTTACTATTCAGGATATGAGCAACATGTGTGCCCCGCTTGGCAATATAATCAGCAACCCTCGTGACTTCCTGCACACCTATTGCGGTTAAATGTCGGTCACCGTTGTTATCGGGCACTGTTTCAGCGTGACCATGACGTACACATAATAACTTCATTTATACTCCCAATACAGAATATTTTAGATTTGTGATTTTATAATGCTTCAGACTTAAGTTAAATCTATTTTTGTCAGTTTATAGCAATACTATAACCGAGTACATATGGCAAATGCGCTTGATATCAGTAAGCACTCAAAAGACAATCCTAGTTAAAAATTTTATAATTGGAAGTGATCGCGGTACTTGACAGCCTAAACGAACCTCCCTAGAATGCCTTCTCCCTAGGGGCTATAGCTCAGCTGGGAGAGCGCTTGCATGGCATGCAAGAGGTCAGCGGTTCGATCCCGCTTAGCTCCAATTTGGCCATCATACAGGTCCCCATCGTCTAGAGGCCTAGGACACCGCCCTTTCACGGCGACAACGCGGGTTCGAATCCCGCTGGGGACGCCAATTCAGACTAATCTCTAGTACCCAGAATCCTCCTATTTCAGTAGGCAATTGTCAGGAAACCTTCGAGCAAACCTGAGCAAATCGCATCGAAAAATCAATTGCCTTGACGTGTTTGGTCAACGCACCAACAGCAATATAATCGACACCGGTGTGCGCAATGGCGGAAATTGTATCTACATTCACATCACCAGAGACTTCCAGTCGAATTTGTGCACGAGGGATCGCTACCGCCCGCTGTATCATTGGTAAATCAAAATTATCGAGTAGAATAACATCAGCCCCCGCCAAGATAGCTTCACGCAACTCATCCAGAGTCTCAACTTCAACTTCTAACACACAGTCAGGATGCTGCTGGCGTGCACGCTGAACTGCATTTGTAATCGAGCCACAACTGATGATGTGGTTTTCTTTAATGAGAAATTGATCATATAAACCCATGCGATGATTACTGCCCCCACCACAGCGCACTGCATATTTCTGCGCATAACGCAGCCCAGGAATCGTTTTACGAGTATCGCGCAAAGTAACATGGGTTCCCGAAAGTAACTGTTGATAATTTCTTACTGCCGTCGCTGTAGCCGAGAGTGTCTGCAGCCAGTTCAAGGCAGTGCGTTCCGCGGTTAATAGCGAACGCGCCGCCCCACAAATTTCAACAATAGGCGTATTGGCATCCAGCAGCTGTCCCTCATTCACCAACCAATGCAAACTAACGCTAGAGTCTACTTGACGAAAACAGGATTCGAACCATGCCTTGCCACACAAGACTGCTGTTTCTTTTAACAATACTCGAGCAATAGCCTGTTGTTTAACGTTGATCAGCAACGAGCTAATATCACCTGGGCCAATGTCCTCTTGCAAACACTGCGCGACTGCTTCGTCAACTAACGTATAATCCATTATTTTTGTCGCTTTTGTTGTCGTTTTTTACGCAGTTTACGACGCTGACGATAGGACCATAATGTACCAACTGGACCTGAAATAGCATAAAGAGCGGTTACGAGCAACAGCACATGGGCAGGATCATAGGCTACGAATACTAAGGCCAGTACAAACAACAGAATAGCTACAAAAGACACACGACCAGACAGATTAAAATCTTTAAAACTTCGATAACGAATTGCACTGACCTTAAGTAAGCCTAATAAAATCGCTAATATCAGCGCTGGAACAGCAAGACTGTCCCCAGCAATATCGTGAATACTACAAACTAAGATCACACTGGCTACTAACGCCGCTGCAGCCGGTGTCGATAACCCTTGAAAATATCGCTTATCAATTTTTTTTGCTTGCACATTAAAACGCGCCAGACGTAATGCTGTACACACCGCGTAAAAGAAGGCAACTAGCCAGCCCAACTTACCCAATACAGCTAAGCTCCAACTATACAAAACGAGGGCTGGAGCGATACCAAAACTTAACATATCGGACAAACTATCCAACTGCGCACCGAATTCACTTTGCGCCTGCAACAACCGTGCAATTCGACCATCTAAGCCGTCCATAATCAATGCCACAAAGATAGCGATGGCCGCGGACTTGTAATATCCTTTCATTGCACCCACAATGGCATAAAAACCGGCGAACATCGCTCCAATCGTAAATAGATTGGGCAAAAGATAGATACCACGCCGTCTTATTTGGGGAGCTGCTTTGGATTCTGTCATGAATGCCTCTAGCGAAACAAGCAAAAGTACTATACTATTTGTGCACCTACTATATCATAGTATCTTGTACCATTTGCAAACCATGACAAGCAAAAAAACAAAAATTATCATTCAAGGAGTCACTGAATCTGGAGAAACTTTTCGGCCAAGCGATTGGGCGGAACGCATGAGCGGTCGTCTATCAACCTTTCACAAACGCCGAATTCATTACTCACCACTATTACAGCCTTCGATGAAAGGTGGGTACAAATGCGTTGTATTAGACCCCAACTTAGCGGAATCTAACCCTGAACTCTATGAATCTATATTAAAATTTGCACGTGCAAACAAGCTTAGAATTTGTAGTGAAGACATTGAACTCAAGAACGACAACTCTGAGGAATGACAACTTTGTGGATGCAGCACGAGACAAAGCGGCAAGTGCTACTCATTACACGGAAAATATTTTTGTCGATGGTGATAGTCACTTTAACGCGATGCTAGCTGACATACACTCAGCGAAAGAATCTATTCTACTAGAAACCTATATTTTTCATCACGATATTTTGGGGAAACGCATTGCCGAAGCACTGGTAACAGCTGCCAGACGTGGTGTTGAAGTCCGCGTAATGGTCGATGGTGCTGGCACGCAACTTTGGGGTACAACCTTAGCAGGCTTGCTAGAACGCGCTGGAATAAAAAATAAGGTGTTTCATCCGTTTCCATGGCAGCTGTGGAATTGGAGTCGTTCAGTAGTTAAAATACCATTACTATTACGATGGATCTATTTTTTACTCAAAGCAAACTCTCGCAATCACCGTAAAGTTTGCATCATTGATAATAAAATTGCTTATATTGGCAGCTTTAATATTTCAAAGTCACACCTCCATAGAAATCAGGGTGGCGACGGCTGGCGTGATACTTCGGTGCGTTTAATTGGTTGTAATTTATCAGACTTAAAACAAGCCTTTGAATTGGCTTGGAATCACAGTACCATGAAAGAGCGCTTACGTGATGCTTTTAAACACATTCGTGACGATCCTCCAATCCGGCTGAACCATACGCGACATCGCCGCCGTATACTTTACAAGCACCTACTGCGCAAAATACAAAATTGCAAAAAACGCATCTGGATTACCAATGCTTACTTTGTGCCAGACAATTTTTTATTGAAAAGATTAAAAGAAGCAGCTGGTTTGGGTATCGATGTGAGAATATTACTACCCCGCAAATCAGATGTAATGATGATGCCGTGGGCATCGTCAACTTTCTATTATAGCTTACTGCGATCGGGTGCACGAATTTTTGAATATCTACCCAGCAATTTACACGCCAAATCGTTGATCTTAGACGATTGGATGCTCATTGGTTCTAGCAATTTAAATCATCGCAGCTTATTACATGATTTGGAAGCCGATATCACAATTTCCACTACAAAAGCTAAAAATTCACTAATTAACAAATTTCTTGAAGATTTGAAACATTCCAGTGAGTTATCACTCGATAGCTGGGAATCACAGCGTCCTCGGCGACAACGTTTGTTAGGAAAAATTGTACTATACATTAAATACTGGATTTAAACCTCCGTTCAGATAACCTAATTTTTTTATTTCCTAGTACCTCACGTAGACCATCAATACTAGTAAAATATATAATTCTAAATGGAAGCGTTATCAGACTAACGGTGTGTATCATCCTAGAAAAAGCAGTTGGATCATAAACATCCATCAGATAAAAAGTAGCATAATATAAATCCCATAAATAACCAAAAATAAGCAACCAAATGCTCTTCCCAAGGTTCCCCGCCTCATAGTTAAAAGTGAAAAAATCCATAATAATACAGTAACACCAACCATATAAGGATAATCCCTAAAAATCACTTGCCGTGAAAATTTACCAGGGGCAATAAGCGCAGGCATTGCTAAAACTGCCAGGCAATTGAAGATATTAGAACCCACAATATGGCCTACAGCAATATCATGGTGTCTTTTGACAGCACTGATGATCGTAGCTGCAAATTCTGGCAACGACGTGCCAATCGTCATTATCGTTAGTCCAATAACAAGATCGCTAATACCTAGTAATCTTGCCACAGACACCGATGCATTAACCAATAACTCAGAGCTGATAAATAACAAAACTAACCCTAAAAACCACCAAATAAGTGATTTATGAATCGACATTGATTTTTTTGAATCTTGATCAAGGTCATGATTAAAAGCAACATCTTTGTTCGGCAATGAAATGACAATCCAACAGACGTGTAATGCGAGTAGTAATAATAAGATACCCCCTTCCCAACGACTGAGATAATCATTCCATAAAAAAATTCCAATAATTAATGAGATAATTATGAGAATAGGGAATTCACGCTTTACCAACCGAGGGCTGACGGCAAGTGGGGTAATCAAAGCCGCTAATCCTAAAACAAGGGTGACGTTGGCAATATTCGAGCCAATCACATTGCCAATGGCAATTTGTGTCTTTTGATGAGCTGAGGCGATTGCAGCCACTAACAATTCCGGAAAAGAAGTACCAAAACCAACTAACAACACACCTGCTAAAGTATCTGGAATTTTAAAATGACGCGCCAGTGATACTGAACTGGAAATAAAACGACTACCACCGAACCACAATAATGTTGAACCTAATAGTAAACGTACAATGATTTTTAATATAATCACAGGCGTCCCTTTAAGTTGCAACGATAAAATAAGCTGACAGTGATCTAGCTTGCGATAAATTTTAAATTATCTTGGTGTTTTTCAATTTTGACATGCTGTCCAGGCATTAATTTACCAGCTAAAATATCCTGAGCTAAAGGATTTTCTAAATATTGTTGCATCACTCGTTTGAGTGGTCTCGCACCGTAAATCGGATCATATCCCATTTTTGCAATATAATCTAATGCTTCATCGGTTATCTCAATGTCAAAATCTTTCTGGCGAAGACGCTTTCTAATTAAATTAACTTGAATCGCAGCAATGGCGCGTATTTGCTCTTGTTGCAACCCATGGAATACGACACTTTCATCAATTCTATTGATAAACTCAGGACGAAAATGTTGAGACACTACTTCCATAACTGCCTTTTTCATCACTTCATATTTTTCACCTGCAAACTCTTGAATAAGATCAGAACCTAGGTTTGAAGTCATCACTACAACACAATTGCGAAAATCAACGGTTCGACCTTGACCATCCGTCAAGCGACCATCATCAAGTACTTGCAATAATATATTAAAAACATCATGATGCGCTTTTTCTACCTCATCCAGCAAAATGACACAGTAAGGGCGCCGGCGCACCGCTTCAGTTAAGTAGCCGCCTTCTTCATATCCAACATAACCCGGCGGTGCACCAATCAAACGTGCCACAGAATGTTTTTCCATGAATTCAGACATATCAATCCGCAGCATCGCATCTTCGGTGTCAAACATAAATTGTGCCAGTGCCTTACAAAGCTCTGTTTTACCGACGCCGGTTGGCCCTAAAAATAAAAATGAACCGATAGGTCGATTGGGATCAGAAATACCTGCCCGTGAACGGCGTATTGCATTGGCAACCGCGTTGATCGCTTGATCTTGACCAATCAAGCGCTTGTGTAATTCATCCTCCATGTGAAGCAGCTTTTCTCGCTCGCCTTCCAGCATTTTTGCAACAGGAATATGCGTCCATTTGGAAACAACTTCGGCAACCTCTTCTGCGGTCACCTTATTTCGCAACAGCTGCGTCTCTCGTGGCCGTTGTTCAGATTCAGAAGCGGTTTTGAGTTTTTTTTCAAGCTCAGGAATGATACCGTATTGCAACTCAGACATCAGCCCTAAGTCACTGGCACGCCCTGCCGCTTCTAATTTTATTTTTGCCTGCTCCAATTCTTCTTTGATTTGTTGTGCACCCTGCAAACTGGCTTTTTCACTTTTCCAAACTTCTTCAAGATCAGAATATTCTTTCTGTGTTTTCTCTATTTCACCCTCAAGGTCAGCCAAACGCTTTTTTGAAGCATCATCGTGTTCTTTTTTCAATGCTTCTCGTTCGATTTTAAATTGAATCAGTTTCCGTTCCAAGCGATCTAATTCCACAGGTTTCGAATCAATTTCCATACGAATTTCACTGGCAGCCTCATCAATCAAATCGATCGCTTTGTCGGGTAAGTTGCGGTCGGTAATGTAGCGTTGTGACAATGTTGCTGCAGCGACAATCGCAGGATCAGTAATTTCCACCCCATGGTGAACTTCATAACGTTCTTTCAAACCCCGTAATATTGCGATAGCATCTTCCGTTGAAGGCTCTTGCACCAACACTTTTTGAAAACGTCGTTCCAGTGCTGCGTCCTTTTCAATGTATTGTCGATATTCATCTAAAGTCGTAGCGCCCACACAATGTAATTCACCTCGCGCAAGCGCTGGTTTTAGCATATTACCAGCATCCATTGCACCCTCGGCTTTACCAGCGCCGACCATGGTATGCAATTCATCGATAAATAAAATAATTTGCCCTTCTTGTTTTGATAAATCTTTCAATACCGCTTTGAGACGTTCTTCAAATTCACCACGAAACTTAGCTCCTGCAATCAAAGCACCCATATCAAGTGCCAACAAGCGCTTATTTTTTAAACCTTCAGGCACTTCCCCATTAATTATACGCTGCGCCAAACCTTCCACGATTGCAGTTTTACCAACCCCAGGTTCGCCGATAAGCACCGGGTTATTTTTAGTGCGTCGCTGCAACACCTGAATAGTGCGTCGAATCTCTTCATCACGACCAATCACCGGATCTAATTTTCCTTTGGCAGCTCGCTCTGTCAAATCAATGGTATATTTTTCTAACGCTTGGCGCTGCCCCTCAGCAGCCTGATCATTCACAGTTTCACCACCACGTAAATTTTCTATATTCTTGGTGATTTTCTTTTCATCAGCAGCTGCAGATTTAAGAATATCACGCAAACGATCCCGCGATTTCAACACAGCGGGAATGAATAACTCTGAGGCAATATATTGATCTTTATATTCCTTAGATTCCTTATCCATCAAGGTTAATACTTGTGCCATTTCACGCGAAATATGAATTTCACCGGCAGCACCTTTGACCTGAGGTAACCCATCGATCGCTTTATCAACTTCATCGGTTAAAAGACTCAAATTAACACCCGACTGTTGCAATAAAGGCACAACGGTTCCCTGGTCCTGTTCAAGTAAAACTTTCATGATATGAACAGGCTCTAAGTACTGATGATCACGACCCACAGCAAGTGATTGCGCATCTGCTAGCACATGCTGAAATGAAGTTGTAAATTTATCGATTCGCATGATAAGATCCAAATTTGTTTAGGTATAATTATATAATCTGTCCAAATATAAAAATTTCAAGCCCTGCATTCTACGTAATAGTGATGCGGTATTTCACTAAAGGAACTGTGAACGAAAGCTATTGGCATCAAAGTAACTTAGGATGGTTGACATGTGGTCATTTTATAAAAATTTGATACGGTATCCACGTTCGATTGGCGCGATTGCTCCCAGTTCTCGATATCTGAGTATGGAGATGGCCAAATGTGTACCAAAAGACACCAATTATACGGTTGAATTAGGCGCAGGCACAGGTTCCATCACAAAAGCGTTGCTCAGAGAAGGGGTTATAGCGGAAAAATTAGTGGTGATTGATAATTCACTCGATCTAGTTAGAAAACTCAAGAAATCGTTTCCGAAAGTGAGAGTTATACACGGTGATGCAACGCATCTTTATGAATTACTAAAACAACATCATATAAAACCGTCTGTTATTGTTTCCAGCCTCCCGTTAACAATCTTTCCAACCATATCCCGGCTTGCGATCGCGCAGCAAGTGGATCAAGTATTGCCAAATGGTGGACACTACATTCAATTTAGTTACTCATTAAGAAAAAGTATTTTTGAAACACGGCCACGGCTCAAAAAAACTTATACAAAGAGAATTTGGATGAATTTACCTCCAGCACGAGTAGACGTTTTTAAAGTCAAATAATTTTTCACTTCCAACTCAGAAAAAAACAAAACTTTTGAATATATCAAATCAGTTTACCCTAAAAAAAGCAGTTCAACACCGATTTCCACAGGCTTTAAATCGACAAATTTGACCCTAAATCCCAGC
>CAWUIH010000004.1:0-50985 GCA_963922495.1 uncultured Coxiellaceae bacterium
GGAATATTAAGTTTGTGACCATTAGACGTAGAGGGCAAAAAATTGTTTCTGAATTAGAGCGAGACTCCCTTCGCCTACTTGGCAAAAAGTACGCGTGATAGCCGGAGATGGTCAGAAACGTTTGCTTAACGTGTGTGATCAAAAAGTTATTTTGCGCAATTATGAAAAAAAAGAAATTCGTCTAATCTTTATCGATTATTTATTAGCGCAAATGCTGCCACGCTATTCACATCAAACAGCTGAAAAGTTATATGACAAATTCATTGCTAATGCGAGACACGTCAAAATGGATGACACTACCATTAACCTCTTTATGAAAAAGAAGCGCCATTTATCTGCGATGTTGTCAGCCATGAAACCATTGATGCCCTCCCAACTCTCTTGGAGTGTTGATAAAAAAATTAACTTGTCAGCGGCAACAAACTCTTGAAATTAGAGGTGGTTTAAAACCGTGAATTTCCGTGTTCACAAATAATCCTTATCGTTTTCATCTTTGAAAACATTCCCAAAATACATTAGAAAAATGATCAATTAACCGCTTTTTCACCGATCAACCAATTAATCTAAGCAAATTTAAAAAAATGCAACGCCCCAAGCACTATAAAAATCAATTGACAATGCAAATAGGCACGGCTATCGACTGAAAATACGAGTAATTAAGTAGTTTAACCCACGTGGAGCGCTATACTGATACTGGATATTAGCCATTGACGCTTTGATCCACTAACACACTCAACAACTCATCACAAACTTGCCGCACTACTTGCTTTGTCATATACGGATGAAAAGGCAAGCTAAGCACGCCTTGCGCAGCTAACTCTGAATTCGACAATGTTTCTATATCGTGATAGCGCTGCTGTAGTGCAGGTTGTTTCTCTAGTGAAACCGGATAATGGACAGCTGTTGGAATACCTCGTTGTTTGAGCGCTGCTGCAATGTTGTCGCGATCTCTCAAGCGTACGGTGAATTGTGCAAAGACACTGGTATTTTGAGGCTCGACAAAGGGAACAATCGCCTCGCCCTTGAGGTAATCGATATACCATTGAGCAACTTGTTGTCTTCGACCCACTTCTTGCTCAAAAATACACATCTTTTCAAGTAAAATTGCAGCTTGCAACGTATCTAAACGTGCATTTAAACCGATATGAGTATGGTTATAACGACCTTGTTGACCATGATTTCTAAGTACTACAATCTTTTCTGCAAGCTCATCATGATTAGTAAAGCATGCACCCCCGTCACCATAACAACCTAAAGGTTTCGAAGGAAAAAAGCTGGTGCAAGCAATTTCGGTCATGCTGCAAGAGCGCTGGCCATGATGGGTGGCACCAAAACTTTGTGCTCCATCTTCAATAACGGGCAGACCGTGTTTCTGAGCAATTTGATTGATAACCTTAAGATTAGCACATTGACCAAATAAACTCACAGGCATAATTGCTTTTGTCTTGCTGGTAATCGCTGCTTCAAGCAAACTGGGATCGACGTTATAGGTCTGTAAATCAATGTCAACAAATACAGGTTTTGCACCGAGCAAAATAATCATTTCCGCTGTTGCAAAGAAACTGAACGCGGTGGTAATGACTTCGTCATCTGGTCCGATATCAAGGGCCATCAATGCCAACTGCAATGCGGCGGTACCACTGGAAACAGATAAGCAATGTTTAACACCGACGTATTTCGCCAGAGATTGCTCAAGTTCTGTAATTTCAGGTCCCATTATGTACTGACCGTGATTAAGAACCCGTTGAATACGCGCATCTATATTACTTTTGATTTGGGAATATTGATATTGTAAGTCTATGAATTTCATCATTTATAATCACTTCTCCTAAAAATCGCATATTAATCAAATTATCGCCTTGAAGCAAGAATTTGTTTCTTTTTTGATCAACTTGTGCCGTATAGGCGATATCTTCTAATCAGCACTACCATCCCTAACAAACAATTGTATCTGGCGGACAGTATATCCCTCGTGTATGATGCGATGCTATGAATATTTCACATTTAAATGCATTATCACCTTTAGATGGTCGCTATCAGACCAAAGTAGCTACCCTACGCCCGATTATGAGCGAATTTGGTCTGATTCACTACCGCATTAAGGTTGAGATTCACTGGTTACTGTGGCTATCCAGCGAAAGAAAGATGAGAGGGATCCCGAAAATCGACAAATCAACACAAGTGAAATTAATCGCTGTCTATAATAACTTCAATGCTGAACAAGCACAAGAAGTCAAACGTATTGAGTCCCAAACTAACCACGATGTCAAAGCAGTTGAATACTTTATTCAGTCAAAGTTTGAACACGATGATGATTTGAGAAAGCTTATTCCATTCATTCATTTTGCTTGCACATCGGAAGATATTAACAATCTTTCTTATGCCTTAATGGTGCGAGATGCTCGTCAGGCAGTTATGCTACCTATCATTAGTAAAATCGGCTCTCAGATGCAGGCAATGGCACTACAATATGCAAACTGCGCGATGCTAAGTAGAACCCATGGACAATCGGCTTCACCTACGACAATGGGTAAAGAAATTGCCAATTTTGTCTTTAGGTTACACCGTCAATTCAGAGCACTACAACGACAAAGCATTTCTGGTAAAATCAATGGCGCTGTCGGCAATTTCAATGCTCATGTAGCCGCGTATCCTGAAGTGGATTGGCCTACCGTCACAAAGGATTTTGTAGAGTCACTAGGGCTCGCTGTGAATCCTTACACCACACAAATAGAGCCACATGACCAACTTGCTGAGTTACTACATACTTTGAGTGTTCTCAATACTATTTTGATCGATTGCTGCCGTGATTTTTGGGGCTATATTAGCTTGGGGTATCTTAAACAAAAGTCAGCGGCCAATGAAATTGGTTCATCTACGATGCCACACAAGATAAATCCGATTGATTTTGAGAATGCAGAAGGCAATTTGGGTATTGCAAATGCCTTATGTGAACACTTCTCTGCCAAATTACCAATTTCACGCTGGCAACGTGATCTCACTGATTCTACGGTGCTACGAAACCTAGGATCGATATTCGGTTACTCTTTGCTCGCGTATGAATCCTTGCTCAAGGGATTAGGAAAAGTCAGTGTCAACCAACAAAAGCTTTCCAATGAATTAAATTCTCATTGGGAAGTACTTGCTGAAGCGATCCAAACGATCATGCGCAGCTATAATATTACTAACGCTTATGAACAGATGAAAGATTTGACTCGAGGTAAAGACGTCACACAAGCTGAGATTGAAAATTTCATTTCAAAATACCCGCTACCGAGCGATGCTAAGGCACGAATTCTCGCGCTCACTCCACACAATTACACTGGCTGTGCAGCTGAATTAGCAAAAGCCATTAAGGATATAAAATGGGACTGGTTAACTGGCTAATCAAGAAAAGTAGCAACTATTTCACCAAAGAAATCGGAATCTGCCAACGGCGCTCCCACCTATCGGATTTTGACCGCGTTTGTCACGAAATACTACCTGGCGACGTATTACTCGTGGAAGGCACTACGCGCATTAGTGAAATAATAAAACGTATTACTAACAGCCCGTGGACTCATGCGGCTTTGTATATCGGCTTGTTGCACAGTGTTGAAAATCCTGAAATGCGTCAATTAATCCGTAAATACTATCATGGCCCACCTGGCAAGCCACTGATTATCGAAAGTATGTTAGGTCAAGGGACAACTATTATTCCGATAGATCATTATGAAAACCATCATGTAAGAATTTGTCGTCCCAATGGCTTGTCTCACAGCGACGCACAACATGTCATTGGTTGTGCGCTAAGCCATGTAGGCGGCAAATACCACCTCCGTCATTTTTTTGATCTTGGGCGTTTTGCCATCAAAAGTCGTTTTTTCCCGAGACGATGGCACTCCTCATTATTCCGAGAAAATATTCCCAGCAAAGTCACCGAAGATATTTGCTCAGCAATGATTGCTAGTGCATTTACATCCGTAAATTTTCCTATTTTGCCTGTAGTGCGTGAAAAAGACGATCATAAAATTGAAGTAATTCATCGAAACCCTAAGTTGTTCACACCTAGTGACTTTGATTATTCACCATATTTTTCTATTATCAAATACCCCATTTTTCCATTGTCGGCACATGGCATCTACCATACTCTACCCTGGAACGATGAACTCATCAGCAATGACGAGGGTAACATTACAACACGTCATAAAAAACCAAATAACCCACACCTCTAGCCCCATAACTGATACCATGATGTTATACTGTTTTTTTAGTACTAAATTTAGAGAAAATTGATGTTAGATTTCACGATCAAAACTGATGAAAATGAAAAAGAATACTTAGAAACATCTATTACCGGCAAAGCAATTCTTACCATTTCACAACTAAACAAAGGCACCGCTTTCAGTGAGCAAGAAAGAGATATTTTTGATTTGCGCGGCAAACTACCTATTAACGTGGAATCATTGGAAGCACAAGTAAAACGTGCTTATTTACAATACGAAGCCTTCGAAGAACAAATTAACCGTAATGTGCATTTGAATTATCTCTTAAATACCAATCAAGTTTTATTTTACCGCCTAGTCCAAACCCATTTACGTGAGATGTTACCCACGATTTATACCCCGATCGTTGGTAATGCAGTGAAGGTATTTAACAAAAAATTCACCAATCCGCGCGGACTGTATATATGCTACGAAGACAGAGACCGCATCGACGAAATACTGGATAACCGTTCGAATCCTGAGATAGATATTATTGTCGTTAGTGACGGTGAAGGTGTGCTTGGCATTGGAGATCAGGGTGTCGGTGGCATGGCCATTCCTGTGGCAAAATTAATGGTTTACACTGCAATTGGCGGTATTAATCCTCTGAATACGTTACCTATTCTACTAGACGCAGGGACCAATAACCATGAACTACTTAACGATCCGTTGTATTTAGGGTGGCGACACGAGCGCATTCGAGGCAAAGAATATGACAAATTCATCAATAAATTTATCGACGCGTTGAAACGCAAATTGCCTCATGTCTTTTTACATTGGGAGGATTTTGGACGTACCAACGCTTATTCCAACTTAATTAAATACCGTGAAAAAATTTGTAGCTTTAATGATGATTTACAAGGCACAGGTGTCGTTGCTAAAGCAGCTGTAATAGGTGCTTCCAAACTCATCAACAAAAAACTCTCCACTCACCGTATTGTAGTCTACGGTGCAGGAACCGCTGGTATGGGCATCACTAATATGTTGGCTGATGCGTTGACTAAAGACGGCGTCAATAATACTGAAGTCCACAAACTTTTTTGGTTAATTGATCGAGAAGGCTTAATTACACAGCATTGCAAAGACGTTACCACAGCACAACAGCCTTATGTACGCACAACCGATGAAACGGCACACTGGCAAGTTACAGATAAATCACATATTACACTGTTGGAAACCATTCAACACGTTAAACCCACAATTCTAATCGGCTGCTCTGCACAACCTAGCGCATTTACCCAGGAAATCGTAGAAACTATGTCAAGCTTTGTAGAACGTCCGATTATCTTTCCACTATCAAACCCCAATGATTGTGCTGAAGCCAGTCCTAGTGATATTATTCATTGGTCAAAAGGTAAGGCATTAATTGCAACTGGCAGCCCGTTCGATGACGTAAACTATAAAAACGAAATTTTTCCATTGAGTCAATGTAATAATTATTTAGCCTTTCCCGGAATTGGTTTGGGTGTTATCGCCGTGAAAGCGCAATCCGTTAGCGACAATATGTTGGAAGCTGCTAGTTTGGCATTAAGCCAATATGCCAGCGACAAAGAACACCGCTTGTTACCCGATATATCACGCGCCCGAGAAGCATCAAGAATCGTCGCTATTGCTGTTGCCAAAAAAGCGATTGAAGAAGGATTAGCACCAAAACCTCACCACACCATCGAAGAACTGGTCGATAAAAAAATCTGGAAACCGCACTACATACCTTATAGACTACGGAAATAATTATTCAACCAAAAAATATTCTTGTGCCGGCCTACGCAAATTATAATGTGAGCTCATACAATGACCGTAGGCACCTGTATTGGCAATCAATAGTACATCACCCACTTTTGTAGTTGGCAACAAACGCGAATAGCCTAGAATATCCCCACTTTCACATATCGGACCAACGATATTAGCCATCATCTGCAGTGGTTGATTCAATCGGCTTAAATTCACGATTTGATGGAACGATCCATACAGTGCAGGACGAATCAGGGAGTTCATACCTGTTTCAATACCCACGAAACATACACCTGACTTATATTTAATTTGCGTTACAGATGCCAACAATACACCACTTTGTGCCACTAAAAAACGCCCTGGCTCGACCCATAATTGTATATTGGGATACAGCGACTTCACAGATGCCAGAGAATTATCAAGAGCAGCCAAATCAAGCGGACGTTGCCCAGCTCGCTCGACAATTCCAAAACCACCACCCAGATCAACGGTTTGAACCTCAGGAAATTGTTGTAATAATTGCATCAACACTGTCGCTGTTTTCTTCCAAGTACTAGCGTCCAATATTCCGCTGCCACGATGGGTGTGTAGTCCAACAATACGAGTACGATTATTTTTTGCAAGCTCGGCAACCTGTGATAAATCCTGCAAACCGATACCAAATTTGGAGGCATTACCACCTGTCACCACAAATTTATGATGGCCGTAACCTTGACCAGGATCAACACGAATAAAAATCTCCTTCCCTGTAAATACTTGTGGCCATTTTTGAAGTAGAAATAAATTATCCAATGTAACATTTATTCCTAAATCTAGCGCTTGTTGATACTCTTCTATGGGAGCGAAATTCGGAGTAAATAAGATGCGCTTGCGATCGAATTCAGGAAAAATATCAAGTATAAATTTCAGCTCTGCTAACGAAACACACTCGAATCCTAAATTTTCTTTTTCAAAAAGTTTAAGTATTTCCAAATGAGAATTCGCTTTAACTGAATAAAACACTTGGTCAATTGACTGAATCGATTTAAGCTGCTTCGCTGCATGGGATGCTGTTTGTTGATCATAAACATAAACTGCACCATGCGCTTTAGCAATGGTTAATAAACTATTAGCTTTTTGTTGCCACCATGCTGTCTGTGGTGTCTGCGCCACGGACACTCCAAACTCAAAATGCCAACTCTTTTTAAATATGTGACTTGTCGGCGTTTGTTCAATTAATAATGTATGAAGCTTTTTAGCTAACCGGTCAGCTTGTTGTTCATCAACCACAAAAGTTAGGTTCAAATCATTTGCAGCTTGGGACATCAAATAAATCCTGTGCTGCTCAAAAACCTCAAAACTGCCACCTAACTTTGACAACACGGTACGAATATGCTTACCAACCAAACTCACCGACGCGCACGGTCCCATTAATTTAGCAGTTGCAAACTGATTTAAGTCTACCATGAGGAGTTGCAAACGCTTTTGGTTAACTTGTTTTACTGAAGGATCTAGTGATACTGTTACAGTAGACTCAGAAGTCGATACCAAATCCACCGAAATGCCGTGTTTCTTAAAACATGTGAAAATATCCGCTAAAAAACCTACTTGTTGCCACATCCGTAGCGTTTCAATCGAAATTAACATCACACCAAAACGCGTCAAAACAGACTTAATTGGCACAGAATCGTTATTACCATGATGCGAGATCACTGTGCCGACACGATTGAGATCTGGCGTATACTGAATGTGAATAGGGATATTTTTTTCTTCTAGTGGTGCGATACAATTTGGATGCAACACCTTGCCACCCATTGCAGCTATTTCTTGCGCTTCTTGAAAATCTAATTGGTGAATAAAACGTGCCTCAGCTATTTGTCGTGGATTGGCAGTATAGATACCAGGCACATCCGTCCAAATTTCATAGTGTTGTGCTGCAATTAAACGAGCAATGTAAGCACCGGAAGTATCTGATCCACCACGCCCTAATAAAACCGTTTCGCCCACGTCATTTTGAGCAATAAACCCTTGGGTAATCACCACTTCGGCATTGATACTTGCAAGTAAGTGAGGATTTTCTTGAATATCGCAACGAGCTGCCAAATAATGATTTTCAATACTGGTGTCGGCGGAAGGTGAAACTGTCAACCATTCCCTGACATCTTGCCAATGAATATTTAAACCACAATTTTTTAAAAAGGCATACCCCAATCGTGACAGCAGTAATTCTCCAGTTGACATAATTTGAGCAGCCACACGTGGGCTTATTTCACCCAGCAAGCTAGTACCCAGCACTAGTCGCTTTAATTCATCAAAGTCACTTTTTAGAATTGTTGTATCGGTGACTGCAAGTTGATCTGCAAGTTCAGTAAATATTTCCACTATGTTAGAAAATATTTTATCTCGGTCTATATCAAATATAGCCGTGTCCAGTAATCGCTCTAATAAATCAGACACCCCCGCCGGAGCAGAACACACAACCACCAAACGATAACCTGTGGTGATTTTCTTTTTAATAATTTCGCAAATATTTTGCCAGTTTTCTACACTAGAGACGCTGGTGCCACCAAATTTCAGCACCAGGTTTGTTTTTGATATTTTTTTCATTAATTCTAACCAAATTGAGCTATCTTGTCGCTTTGCATAGAGTCTGTACTTTGCAATGAAAAAATATGCGACGAGACTCTTCTAATCTTCGCTCCCAATTGCGCTAATTTTTCCTCTATACATTCATAACCTCGGTCAATGTGGTAAATACGATCAACCACTGTGTTCCCCGCTGCCAACAAGCCAGCTAATACTAAACCTGCTGAGGCTCGTAGGTCCGTCGCCATAACGGGTGCAGCATTAAGTGCTCCGATGCCTTTTACTGTCGCTGTATTTCCAGTCAAATGAATATCGGCACCCATACGACACAGTTCATGAACATGCATGAAACGATTTTCAAATACTGTTTCAGTCACGGTCCCCTCTCCCTCAGCAACAACGTTCAACGCCATAAACTGCGCTTGCATATCGGTTGGCATCCCAGGATATGGTGCCGTAGTGATATCCACTGCTTTAGGACGCTTACCGTGCATATCCAACGCTACCCAGTCCTTCCCAACTTCGATTGAAGCACCCGCCTCTCGCAGCTTATCAAGAATGATAGTCAATGTTTGTGGGGCTACATCCTTGACAAGTACGCTACCTCGTGTCATTGCTGTTGCCACCAAATATGTTCCTGCTTCAATTCGATCTGGCAAGACATGATAATGCCCACCTTTGAGTTTTTCCACACCGTGAATAACAATGGTTGCTGTTCCTGCACCTGTGATATCCGCCCCCATTTTATTCAAAAAATTGGCTAAATCCTGCACTTCAGGTTCGCGAGCCGCGTTGTGGATAACAGTCGTACCCGATGCGAGCGTTGCCGCCATCATTAAATTTTCTGTTCCAGTGACAGTTATTTTCCCTAAATTTAGTTCGGCACCACGCAAGCGACCTTGCACTTGCGCCTGGATAAAACCGTTGACGACTTTAATTTTTGCCCCCAACTTACGCATCCCCTCGATGTGAATATCGACGGGACGCGAACCAATTGCACACCCTCCTGGCAAAGATACTCGTGCTTCTCCAAACCGCGACAGTAATGGACCCAATACTAAAATTGATGCGCGCATCGTTTTAACCAATTCATAAGGTGCATTCCGATTTATCAGGTTAGAGCAATCTACTTCGATATTCATACGCTCATCAACCAATAATTGTGCACCCATACGTCCGAGTAATTCGATCATGGTAGTGACATCGTTTAAATGAGGTATGTTGCTCAGCGTTAATGGCTCTCCAATGAGTAATCCTGCAGCTAAAATAGGCAATACAGCGTTTTTAGCGCCACTAGCCCGTATCGTTCCATTCAACCGGTAGCCACCGGTAATTATCAGTTTATCCATCAATGTTACCTGTCTTTTATGACAATTTAGTTGCTTTGTATCCCTTTTCCATGCGAAGAAAACGGCAAGACTAGTACTATTACACTGTTCAATGAAGTGAAAGTCAAAGATTAAATACTCTATGTATTTACCACCATAACCACAGTCTCAAAAAATAGAAATCCCTTAAGAAATAGTTGTAATTCGGTGGCTGATACGTAATATTCAGCCTATAATAGCGAATCATTTAATGACTGCCCAGAAAAAAATATGACCAACGATGATAATATTCGCCAATTGGGGAAAGCCGTAATCAAAACTGAATTGCGTGCCATTAAGCAACTGGAACAGCGTATCGATGAAAGTTTTGTGGCGGCTTGCCATCTAATACTCGGATGTAATGGGCGAGTGGTTGTTACTGGCATGGGCAAGTCTGGACATATTGCCCACAAAATCGCAGCGACGTTTGCCAGTACTGGTACTGCTGCGTTTTTTGTACATCCTGCTGAGGCAAGTCACGGCGATATTGGAATGATCACTCCTGAAGATGTGGTACTTGCTATCTCTTACTCTGGAGAAACCAATGAAGTTATTAACCTGTTACCGACTATTAAACGCCTGGGCACACCCATCATCAGCATGACCAGCAACCCAGCATCAATATTGGCTCGTAGTGCAAAAGTCAACCTTGATATCAGTGTCACTGAAGAGGCTTGCCCTCTTGGCCTAGCTCCAACATCCAGCACTTCAGTCACAATGGTTTTGGGTGATGCCATCGCCATTGCATTGCTAGAGGCTCGAGGGTTCACCTCTGAAGATTTTGCAAGGGTTCATCCTGGTGGCACATTAGGGCGGCGCTTGTTGTTACACGTCGATGATGTTATGCATATTGGCGATTCGATACCCAAGGTCTCCCCAGATTGCTTACTAGACGAAGCATTGGTCGAAATCACCAAAAAAAGTTTTGGGGTTACCACCATTGTTGATAACAAAGGTAAGCTGCTTGGTATTTTCACCGATGGTGATTTACGGCGTACCTTAGATCGCGACTATGACATACACACAACTCCTATAAAAGAAGTGATGACCAAAAATAGCATCTCGATTCGTCCTAAGATGCTAGCCGCGGAAGCACTGCAAATCATGCAAAAACACAAAATCACCTCGCTGATTGTGCTAAACAAAAAAAAATCCCCCATTGGTTTAATTCATATGCACGATTTATTACGTGTCGGTGTCATTTAGCATGACTAATAGACAATTGATCCGATTTATATCTCTAGTTATTTATCTAGCAATGTTGTCTGCTTTTGCCCCCTTCTCTACAGATAGTTATCTGGCTTCCATGCCAATTATTAAAAACTTTTTTCACACCTCAGCATCGAATGTACAACTGACGTTGTCACTTTTTTTTGTAAGCTTTTCCGCCGGCTTGCTGGTGTGGGGTCCACTATCTGACAGAATTGGACGCAAGCCAGTCATTGCGATTGGACTAATAATATTTATTGCAGCCTCGTTATTTTGTGCCGCTAGCCATAACATCACCGTGTTGATTTTTGCACGAATTGCACAAGCTTTTGGTGCTTGTTGTGGAGTTGTTATGACAAGCACCATAGTAAAAGATCGCTTTGCCTCAGAACAATTATCCAAAATATTCAGTATCATCATGGGTATCACGATGCTAGCCCCCATGATCGCACCGATTGTCGGCAGTTACTTACTAGCACAGTTCAACTGGCAAGCCAACTTTTACTTTCTCACAGCTTTCGGTGTCATTTTATTGATTTCACTTCCATTTATGAAAGAAAGCTATCCCGCAGAGACTCGTAAACCAATTGAAGTATCCCGTTTAACACAATACTATACGGAACAAATTAAATATACTCCATTTACATTATGTATGATTACCATGAGCACCAGCTTCGCAACAATGTTTGCTTTTATCTCCTCTTCATCATTTATCTATATTAATCTATTCCATATTAAGCCAATAAATTTCGGTTGGCACTTTGCCTTCAATGCAGCAGCATTGTTAATCGGTATTTTCTTCCTCAATATTCTCAGAGAAAAAATACCCATTCAAAAGTTAATTTTAATTGCGCTGATATGCAGTATTTTCGGCAGTATGGCAATGATACTTACCCTAGCTCTCAAGCCTTATTGTATATGGAGCATCATGTTGCCGGTTTTTATCAGCACCTTTGGTATCGGAATATTGTATCCAGAAATCACGAGTCTCGCACTGCAACATGTTACCAGTCATACCGGTTTAGCCACCTCATTACTCGGTGCCAGTCGTTTTATTCTCGCTGCAGTCGTTGGCTATATAATGGGATTTCTGATCGAATATTCTTCCTATCCACTGGCAATTATTATGACACTACTAAGTACTGTCTCTTGGTTTACAATGTACATTTATTTTAGATGGTATTGGCAAACCACCAACAACAACCCGTGTTAGCATGTTCAGGACTTGAATTTACTCTTTTTTTGAAATATAATCAGAGATATAAATATCTATTCTATTGCTTACTATGACTAATGCATACAAATCTGGTTTTAAACAACTCAACTTGATTCAAAAGATTTTAGTTATCGTAATCATCGGTCTCCTGGCCAACCTCTTTTATGATCTCTACAACGTGGTGCTATTATTTTTGTACGGCGTTTCTCTCGATTGGCATTTGATTGGACGATGGGTGCTGCATATTTTGCACGGCGATTTCATCTTTAGGCATATTCCCCAAAGCGACGCAATGACAGGTGAAAAAATATTCGGGTGGGCCATTCACTATGCAACCGCTATTGTATATGCAGCAATTTTTGTAATCCTTATTCAATATGTATTTAAATCTAAATATATCTTTATAAAAGCACTCATCTTTACCTGGATATGTATGCTGATTCCATTTTTAATATTGAAACCTGCAATGGGTGCAGGTTATTTTGGAAGCCTCACTCCAAATCAAGCAAAATCTATATTGATGACCTTTTCATTCCATAGCGTTTTTGGAATTGGATTGTATTTAAGCTACACATCTATGATACGACTTATCTCTAAAAAAACTGCCAAATGATTATTTATCATCGCTTGAAAAATTACTGACGATCAGTAATAATCGCTAAAATGATCATAAATTCCAAACCTTGGCGATTCTTCTTACTATATAAAAATAACAACGCTTTTTGGTTCGCTCTTGCACTGACGCTATCACTGACTGCCTCACTCTATTGTAGTAAAGCTTTTTTACAACCTGTTTTACGCGATATCTTTTGGCCAGTTGTAGCGGGAGCATTTCTTGGTTTCTACCGATTAGGGAACACCAAATACCAACAAATGAGTTGCATCACAGTATTTGCTGGGCTGACAATTGCAATGCTGACGATTTTATTAATTTCAAGTCATCTACCAAGCCTCTATTATCAAGCAATAAAATACATATTAATTTTTCTGAGCCTTTCAATCCGCAGATATATCAAATCTGGAAAAACTATCTCTATAACCCTGGTACTATTTATTTTACTTTTCAATTATATTTATTACCCTGCGAACTCACTACCATTTATTTTGATACTTCAGTCGATTTTAATCGGATTTACCATTGGTTGGGCAAGCACTATGATCATGACGCTTGTTTTACCACGCATCCATTCAGAAATTAGCGCGATTGATAAAAATCCTTATATCATAAAACAGGCACTTAGAATCACCTTGGTTTTGATTGTAGGCTACCTTGTGTCAAAATATTTTCATTTAACACGAAGTTTTTGGGTAATGATTTCCATACTCTTAATCAATGAGGCTGATTTACATTTAACACAAAGAAAAGGGATTGAAAGATTATTAGGAACCATCGCTGGAGGCCTGCTCAGTATTGTAATTGCACCACTCATTTTTAAATCTGACTGCTTGCTGCCTTATTTGTGCTTTTTATTGGTTTTTTTGACTGCTTACTTCAGTCTAATTCGATATATGATCGCACTTTTTTTTGGCACTTTAATCATTGCGGGGCTATATTATCTGCTACACCCACCCACTGACATTCTACATTTTATGATTTATCGCATTGAAGATACCGCGATTGGAGTTGCGCTAGCCATCATTGGAGAATATACGATTTTCCCACTTTGGAATAAACGAGGATCAATTCATTAAGCTTAATGTTAGTGATACCATGGAACTTTAAAATAGAATGAGAGTTTAATGATGAGTGACGACATCAAATCACGCTTAGCGGCCATAAAACTTCTGATTTTAGATGTAGACGGAATCCTCACTGATGGGAGCTTATGGTACGGTGCTGACGGTGAAATAGTTAAAGCTTTTCACGTTCACGACGGTCTGGGAATTAAACGGTTAATAGGTCAGGGAGTTGATGTTGCGATTATCACCAGTCGAGAGAGCCAAGCAGTGACAATACGTGCTCAAGAGCTTGGTATTAAGCATATCTATCAAAAACAAGCAGCAAAATTGCAAGCCTTCATCGAGCTACTACAGCTTCTCAAGCTCACAGAAGCCGACGTAGCGTATATGGGTGATGACATACCGGATCTTGAAGTGATGGAACGAGTTGCCATTGCAGTCACAGTACCAAACGCAGTACAAGCAATTAAAGATAAAGCAGATTTTATTACTAATTTGAGTGGCGGGAAAGGTGCAGTCCGTGAATTTTGTGATATGATATATGATGAAAAACAAAACACACCAACACCATGAATCGAAATATAGGACTCGGACTGATCTTAATAGCCGCAACAAGCTTGGGTGTTGGTTTGTACCAACTGAACCGCAACACATTACAGCAAGTTAACAGTCCCAATACTTCTGAGAAATCACCGGATAGCTTCATAATACAGGCACAAAATATCGAATTCGATACCCACGGCCAATTACACAGTGTGCTCACAGCACATGATGTAAAACACTATCCGCAGCAGAAAATTACCCGATATATACAACCAAACTTTACCATTTATACCAATCGGCGTATTCCATGGCATGTAACTGCTAGATACGGTATTGGTACTGATAACAATAAAATGGTTTATCTCAAAGGTCATGTGGTGATTCACCAGCCAAACCAACCAACAAACCCGGAAACAACAATCAAAACTTCACATCTCACGATTTTCCCAATGCTGTCACAAGCAAAAACTGATGCAAAAGCGGTGATTATTCGCCCCAATTCCACAGTTTACGGCAAAGGATTAACAGCGAACTTGAAATCAGGAAATTATAGACTGTTGTCACAATCACAAGGCTCTTATGAACCGCCGCAACCAACACAATCAATACATTAGATTGTTTATCAGTATGTTACTATCGATACTCCCAGTATCGAGCTTCGCGTTAAGCAGCGACAAATACGCACCATATCATATCCGCGCAAAGGAAATTCAGTATAGTAAACAACCACATCAAGTTCGTTACATTGAACATGCCCACGCAACGCAAGGCAGTACAACTCTTTCTGGTGATTTGATCGTTAGCTACTTCAGACCAAACTCCAATCAGATATACAAGCTGACCGCGACAGGCAAACCTGCCCATTACTCCACCCTGCCGAACAATGAAAAAGTGCGACTCTATGCCGAAGCTGATACTATCATTTATTATCCACTCAAAAATCAGGTCTTATTACTCAAAAATGCACGCGTTACTGAAAAACAAAATGTCTTCACAGGTCAACATATCTGGTATGATATGAATACAAAACGGGTTGTTTCGACAAGCCCTAACAAAGGGGATATGACGCGAATTGTCATTGTTCCCAGTAAAAAACACTCAAAGAGCTAGACACAAGCGATGCCGAGGTTAACGGTTAAGCATCTACAAAAAAGTTTTAAATCACGTCGCGTGGTTAAAAACCTTTCACTCACCATTGGTAACGAAGTCGTTGGATTACTCGGTCCAAACGGTGCGGGTAAGACCACTGGCTTTTACATGATAGTCGGGCTTGTTGTACCTGATCAAGGTAGCGTATTTTTAGACAATATTGACGTTACACACCTTGCTATTCATAAACGCGCCCGACTAGGCCTCGGCTACTTACCACAAGAAACCTCTATTTTTCGAAAGTTATCAGTTTACAATAACATTATGAGTATCTTGCAATTACGTAAAGATCTCGATAAAGACGCCCGCGAAAAAAAATGCGAAGCACTATTACAAGAGTTTCATATCGCACATCTTAGAGATGTGATGGCTTTTAGTCTTTCGGGCGGTGAAAAGCGACGTGTTGAGATTGCCCGCGCACTCGCCATGGATCCCAAATTTATTCTGCTGGACGAACCTTTTGCTGGTATTGATCCCATATCGGTCATTGACATTAAACGTATTATCACGCACTTGTGTCAACGCGGTATCGGGGTACTCATCACCGATCATAATGTCCGAGAGACACTGGATATCTGTGAACGGGCGTATATCATCAGCGATGGAAACATTATTGCATTTGGATCCCCAGCAGAAATCCTGGCCAATAAAAATGTGCGAGAAGTATATCTTGGTCACGAATTTGATTTATAATGAGGTTTTAAATAAGTGACATAATTACAATGGAACAACTCTTTACACCAGAACTAACAATTTACGCTGAACGCGAAGATATTAATAAAAAGCAAGCGCTACTGCAAATCAGTAAATTAGCAAGTCAAGCCGACAGCGAAGTTAAATTTCAAAACATCCTTGATCAGTTGTTACAACGAGAACGCTTGGGTGATACTTCGATTGGTAATGGCATTGCTATTCCTCATGCCAAAATACCGCTGCTGAAACACCCACTTTGTATCGCATTTCACCTAATAAAACCCATCAATTTTTCTCAAAAAGAAGTGAAGATGGTTGACCTCATTTTTTGTTTGTTAGTACCTGAAGAGGACCATCAAAAGCATCTTGATTTGCTTGCACAATTGGCTTCTTGCTTGAAAAAAACTGACTTTATAAAAAATCTAAGAGCGACAAAAAATAAAAATGATTTTTTTCAGATTTTAGAAGATATTTAAATGCACACACCTCAATCAATTCACGCTAATTTCATGATCATTAATTCCGTCGGACTTTTGATCTGCGGCAAACCTGGCATTGGAAAATCAGAACTATGCCTACAACTCATTGATCGTGGCCATCGTTTAGTGAGTGATGATTGTGTGGAACTTATTAGTGAAAACCAGCAATTGATTGGTCGCAGCCCTTCTGTTTCTCAACATTATATGTTTATCAAGCATATTGGAATTATTAATATTAATGTACTTTATGGTAAATCCTGCTGCGTAAAATCTCATTCTATCGATTTGTGCGTAGAATTAGTAGCAGCTAAAGAAATAACTGTGGACACGCAATGCTTGTACGGCACTTATGATCAAAAATTATTCTTAAATCATAACGTTCCCAGTACTATTTTCCCCAGTAATCAGTTGAATTTATCATTATTGGTGGAAATATTGTGTCGTAACCACGCCCTCAAATCTACTGGATATAACGCTTCAGCAGATTTTATCAAGCTACAAAATAAAGCATTAGGTAACCCTGTATGATCCAAAAAAATCTAAAAGTAGTAAACAAACTTGGGCTACACGCTCGCGCTTGTATGAAACTCACTAACCTTGCCGATCGTTATCACAGTGAAATACTCATCGAATTTCACGGTCGCCAAGTCAATGCACGCTCTATTATGAGCCTGATGGTCCTCGCTGCAAGTTATGGCAGCGATATTGTTGTCACTGTTAGCGGCGAAGATGAACAATCTGCTTTTGAGGCAGTTGAAAAATTAATTAACGATAAGTTTGGCGAAGAAGGATAGTCACGGTTGACAATATGGCTATAAATTGCCCCTCAAATACTCATGCAAGGTCACCTATTCGATATATTTTTATAAATATCAGCGTACTGTTGGTAATAGCGTTGCGTTGTAAAATTTTCTAGATAACGTTTTCGTGCCTCTCGACTGAAACGTGCCGCTAGCGATTTATTATAATAAATACGATTAATGGCTTTGGTCAATGCGGAGGAATCCATTGCAGGTACCACAATTCCTGTAACGTTGTTACGATTGATGTAACTGGTTCCAGTACCAATTTGAGTTGATATCAAGGGCTTACCATGCATCAGTCCTTCTATCAGGCAAACACCAAAACTCTCTGCTCGCAAATGCGATGGTAAAATAATTGCGCTCGCTAACTCAAACAATGCCTCTTTTCGCTGCCCCTCTACACGGCCTACGAAAAATACGTTATTCAACCGATATGCTTTGGCCTGTTGTTTCAGTTGCTCATCCAGAGGGCCAGTACCTGCAATCACGATATTGGCATCGGTATAACGAGCCGCTTTTAATAAAAAGGAAAGCCCTTTATAATAACAAATAACACCAATAAATAAAATGAATTTCTTAGGTAATTTTTTCTCCCAAGTTTCAATATCTGCGGAAAGATTTTGTCTAATCGTATCTGAAACACCTAATGGAATGAACCGACATTTATCGCGATAAGGCCGCAAATCACGACTAGTTTCAACATAGTTTCTGGAAGAAGCTACGATGCAATCTGCGGAATTGAGAAAATTCTTCATTAAAGGACGATACAACAACTTTAACAATTTTTGACACACAATGTCACTATGGTAAGTAATCACCATCGGTTTGCTACGTTGACTCATAAAATTAAGCAAATCTGCAAATGGCCAAGGAAAATGATAATGAATAATGTCTGATTGGGAGGCAAAATAATCAAATTGCCGCATCATCTCAAAGCTAATCGGACAAGAAGCCACACTATAGGTTTGCTTCATCAGGGAGACATTCACGGAGTGTACCTTAATATTCGCTGATTGCTGACCGACAGCAAGCACTTGGCTTTCAAATCCAAATCGTCGCGTACCCGTTGATAGCTCTTGAATCGCCGTTTCTACCCCTCCGACTTGCTCTGGTAAATAACTCTTGTAGATATGCAAAACTTTCAATTAGTTGAACCCGTGATTCGCACTTTTATTTAACAGGATGGAGTGTAGGTTAACCAAGGAACCAATGTCAATAGATTGAAAAAAATATCATGGTTAATTTCAATTATAGTCAATGACTTAACATACGATCCCCCTTGCTAATACTACCGTCATTGCACATAGAATTGTTTAAATATTAATCGCTCTTGGGATATTTTCAAGATTGTTGTTATAACCCCAAATAAAAACCGTAATATTTTGATGATTCCTAGAACTGTGACTTTTTGCGTATCATGACAGGTTATCTATCAGTAGCCAAAACCCAAATACGCAAGACGTGTTGTTTTTTTCTAACGTTATCACGAAAATCATAAAGAGCAACACAGTAAAAATGCTTAAGAAAATAATGTGGATTGCATATTAAGGCTTTACTGACAGAGCAAATTTATTGAACCTTACTAAATCTATATTTTTATGATAAAATATAATAAAGGAAGTTGTAATGTATGGAAAATTTACAAAAATATCCAAACGGATTGACTACATCTCATTTGATCTATTTGATACCTTGTTAATTAGAAATTTTGAGAAACCCGCCGATAATTTTACATTAATAGAAAAACTACTAAAAAATATCTTTAAAGGAACTGAGAAAATTTTTCATGGGAAATAAAAATATCATCAGAATGCATGCTGAGGAAGGAACAAAAATACTGATAGATTATTTTGATAAAATTGACTTGTATTATACAAAATCAGTGATGATTTCTTATACCGATGATATACATAATTTCTCAAAAGTTTTCCATGCAAGAAAATTGAGTGCTGCCAAATATAAACTAATCACTCAACTTAAGAAAAGTATTTTATCAATATTGATTAGCCCCCTAACAATTCTGAGAAACCTTAAAAGGTTAATATGGCGTCAAACATATATGCGACAACAACCGCGATTACTTCAATGTGTTTTACGACTTACTTTACGATACCACAAAGTGTTTTCTTTGGCCTCAAAGACCATATTCGAACCATACAAGATACCTAGATATCTGTTGAGAAAGCTACAGTTCAGACATTAATCATGATCAATTCTATTGAAAACGTTAATCAATATGCACAAGCCTTGCAGCAACACAAAGCATTGTTGAGCCAAAAAAGTATAAAAGAATTATTCAGCAACAACCGCAACCAAAGTGATAGTTATTTTGTTGAAGCGGGAGGGCTGCTGCTTGACTACTCAAAAAACAAAATCACTAGCGAAACTCTGCAATTACTTACTCAGCTAGCAAGTGCCTGCAATTTGTCTCAAGCTATTACAGACCTTTTTTCTGGCTCAAAGTGTGTTAATCAGTCAGAAAACCGTGCCGCACTACATCCAGCACTGAGAGCACCTTATGAGATTCTTAAGGTTCGCTGCGGAACTCAACTTACTGAAAAAATACAACAGACTTGGGATCACGTTGAATGCCTGAGCAATCGTGTTCATCATGGAATGTTCAAAGGCTTTAGTGGGCAAACCATCACAGATATTGTTCATATTGGTATTGGTGGATCGAATCTAGGTCCTCGCCTACTCTATCAGGCATTAAAACCATTTCGATGCAAAGCGATTAACTGTCACTTTATATCGAATTATGATGATGGCTTAGATGAGTTACTGCGATTATTATCGCCGGAAACCACGCTGATAGTACTTTGTTCAAAATCCTTTCGTTCCCCTGAAACACAACACCATGCAAACCGCAGTTTAACGTGGCTGGGAAGCGTTGGGGGCGCAGCCGCGATTGCAAAGCAGTGTATCGCTATTACTGCAAATACAGACGCTACAGCAGCGCTAGGCATTTCAAAAGAACATACCATCAAACTTATGGAATGGGTTGGCGGCCGTTATTCCATTAGCTCAGCGATTTCGTTCAGTGTAATCTGTACTATCGGTATAAAACGATTTAGAGAATTTCTCGATGGTGCTTATGCAATGGATCAGCATTTTGAAAACGCACCATTTACAAAAAACCTACCTGTAGTTAAAGCATTGCTAGCGGTTTGGTACACCAATTTTTTTGACCATCAATCCATGGCGATTGTCCCTTATACATCCAAACTAAAGACGTTACCTAGCTACCTGCAACAGCTATTCATGGAAAGTCTGGGAAAATCTGTTCAGCAGGATGGCACACCTGTACAGGGTAAAACTGGGCAAATCATCTGGGGTGGTGTGGGTGTTGATAGCCAGCACAGCTTTCACCAATTGCTGTTACAAGGCAATCAAGAATGTGCCATTGATTTTATCGTACCAACGAAAGATAGCACCACCAATGAACCCGCCCATAACTTACTAGCTAATTGTCTTGCCACAAGTAGTATTTTAATCAACGGTAATCTACAAGAAATCTATCCCGAACGAAAAATTTTAGGTAGGGTACCGAACAACACCATTGTGTTAGAGAGCGTTTCACCCAAAACACTAGGAGCATTAATTGCCTGCTATGAACATCAAGTTTACACACAGGCAGTGATCTGGAATATAAACCCATTTGATCAATGGGGTGTTGAATTCGGCAAAAAAATTGCAAAATCTATTTTAGAAGATTTGTATAGCGAAAAAACAACCCTCCCATCACAAAAATCAATCAGGTCATTAATCCTAGGAGTAGAAAAATATTATGAGTAATCCTGTCAAAGTAGCTGTTTTCCCTGTTGCTGGAATGGGTACTCGTTTTTTACCTATTACCAAGGCTGGACCTAAAGAAATGTTACCTATAGTTGATAGGCCAATTATCCACTATGTCGTTAAAGAGGCTGTTGATGCGGGTATTCAGCATTTAGTTTTTGTAACCAGTAGCAGCAAACGTGCTATTGAAGATTACTTTGATAGCAATCATGAACTCGAAATACATCTAGAGAGACAAGGTAAAAAGCAGGCACTGAAAGTGGTGCGCGAGCTATTACCCGCCAATGTTACCTTTAGTTATGTTCGCCAAAATAATCCAGCGGGCCTTGGAGATGCGGTTTTATGCGCTCGAGATGTGGTTGGAGATCGTCCTTTTGCCGTACTGCTAGCGGATGATGTAATCAATCCCGAAAAAGGAAATACATTACGTGCAATGATAGATATTCATCAGACCACGCACTCCAGTGTACTCGCGGTTGAAGAAGTTCCTCATGAAGAAACCAACAAATATGGGATTGTATCACTTACCGAAGATATCATCGGTAACAACCTGAGGATCACAAACATCATCGAAAAGCCCAAGCCAGAGGAAGCACCCTCAAACTCAGCAGTTATTGGACGATACGTTTTTAATCCTAGAATTTTTCAGCACCTAGAACATTTGGAAAAAGGATTCGGGGGAGAAATCCAATTAACCGATGCCATTGCCAAATTATTACATGAAGAAAATGTAACAGCTTATCCACTCCAAGAGCAGCGCTATGACTGTGGCAGCAAAATCGGTTTTTTAAAAGCAACCATTACTTTTGCATTACATCGTCAGGATATCAGCAAAGAGTTTCGTGAATGGCTCAAGAGTATGGATGATTTAACCTAGAAAAGGCCGTTAAGCACGATTAAATCTTGTAACAGGTTGATTGAGATCGCGTAATAAAAATTGTCGCGTTCACCTTGTTGGTGATGAGAAAAATTTTTATATGGCGAGATGAATCAAGATACTATGCCAGAAATCGTGATCCAACTGCTTTTTCTAGGTTTAAGCAAAACTTAATCACCGGCAATCGTCATTTCATCAATCCAAATGGAACCCGTTTTAATGACACTGCGACTATCCATATCATTACCGATAGCAACAATGCCATGAAACATGTCTTTAAGGTTGCCTGCAATGGTAATTTCTTCCACTGGATATTGAATTTCACCGTTTTCAATCCAAAAACCCATTGCACCGCGAGAATAATTACCGTTCATAAGATTGACGCCTTGCCCCATCACACTTGTCACATAAAGGCCTCTCCCCATTTCCTTAAATAACTGTTGTAAAGAGCAATCAGAGCAACTAATAAAAACATTACAAATTCCACCAGCGTTGCCGGTGGTTGCCATATCAAGTTGACGAGCTGAGTAACTACTCAGCACATAATTTTCAAGTACTCCATTAGCAATATAATCTTGCCTACGCGTGGTTACACCCTCACTGTCAAATGGGCGACTACCTAACTGACACCTGAGATGTGGATCTTGCCAAATATTAATATGCTTGGGGAGGATTTTTTTACCGAGATGATTGTATAAAAAAGAAGTTTTGCGATACAGCGTGCTGCCACTGATTGCGGAAACAAAACTGCCTAATAATCCTCTAGCAATGCCCGCATCAAAAATAACGGGACATTGACGTGTAGTCAATTTGCGTGCGCCAAGGCCAGCTACAGTTTTTTTTGCTGCCATTTTTGCAACTTCTTCTATAGGGGCAAGGCAATCTGATTTTCGTGCAACACTGTAGTCGTAATTACTTTGCATTTGCTGATCATGTTGCGCGACCAAACTACAACTTAAGCTATGACGACTTTTGGAATAACTACCACAGAAACCTAGGGAATTTGCGTATAAAACGAAACCGTTGATGGTCGTCACATCGGCAGATTCTGAATGTATAATACGCTCATCCTGACAGCGCGCCATAGTTTCACATTCTATTGCCATATTAATCGCCTCAGGCACTGAAATTTCCCAAGGATGGTAGAGGGCACAATCTGGATATGAAAACGCGATTTGCCCCGCATCCGCAAGCCCAGCACAATTATCCACTTGTGTCATAGCAGCAATGGTACAGGCTTTTTCAAAGGCAGTTTGAAAGGTATCCTTTGACATATCAGAAATACTGACGGAACCAACGCATTGGTTGTGGTAAACAGTGATTTGAATATTGACTGCCTGGTGATGAACCACCTTTTCAACATCGCCCATACGTGCCTCAACGGAAAACCCACTCTCCAATTGTGCCGCTACTTCTATTTCATCAACCCGCTCCCGCCCGTGTTTAATGAGTTGCAGTACGTGTTGCTGCAACTGATCAATCTCAGATTGAGATAGAGTGTGCTGTTTAGTGCGTTCGACTACGCCCATCTTCCTTACGCGCTTTTGTGGTTTGACCAGAGGGCTTTGCTTCTGGAAGATTAGTTTCAGGCATGCGTTGCAATGCCAACTCAAAAACTTCATCAATCCATTTGACAGGATAGATTTTTAACCCTTCAGTCACCATACTGGGAATTTCTTTCAACTCACGCTTATTCTCAGCGGGAATGATCACTTGTTTAATATTACCTCTCAACGCAGCCAATAATTTTTCTTTTAAACCTCCAATCGGTAGTACTTCACCGCGTAAGGTAATTTCACCTGTCATGGCAATATCAGCTCGCACCGGAATTTGTGTAATGGCAGACAACAATGCCGTACACATCCCAATACCGGCAGAAGGGCCGTCTTTAGGTGTGGCTCCTTCGGGAACATGAATATGAAAATCGTGCTCCTGAAAATACTCATCGGCTATACCCATCATAGTAGCACGACTACGCACCACTGTAGTCGCTGCTTGAATGGATTCTTGCATTACATCACCCAATCTACCTGTCTGTAAAAACTTACCTTTCCCAGGCAAAACCTGAGATTCAATAGTCAACAGTTCACCACCAAACTCTGTCCAAGCCAGTCCAGTGACCTGCCCAACTTGATCCTTATCCTCGGCATGACCAAACCGGAAGCGTTTGACCCCAAGATATTTTTCAAGATTACGCGCCGTAATCGCCTGTAATTTAGTCTGTTTTTTAGCTTTTGGTTCTTTCGTCAAAATTTCTTTCACCACTTTACGACAGAGCTTAGAAATTTCACGCTCTAAAGCACGAACACCGGCTTCTCGCGTGTACTCTCGAATAATTACCCGAATGGCATTATCAGAAATTTCCATCTCTTTTTTCTTCAACCCAGTTTGAGACATCTGACGCGGAACAAGGTAATTTTTTGCAATATTTAATTTTTCTTCTTCGGTATAACCAGCGAGACGAATAACTTCCATACGATCCAATAATGGTGAGGGAATATCTAATGAATTAGCAGTAGCAATAAACATTACGTCGGATAAATCATAGTCAACTTCCAGGAAATGATCGTTGAATGTTGTATTTTGCTCTGGATCCAACACCTCAAGCAATGCCGATGCTGGATCACCACGAAAATCCATTGCCATTTTATCGACTTCATCCAGCATAAACAGAGGGTTTTTTACTTCAGCTTTTGCGACTTTCTGAATAATCTTTCCAGGTAACGCACCAACGTAAGTGCGGCGGTGTCCGCGGATTTCTGCTTCATCACGCATACCACCTAGCGAAATACGTACAAATTTGCGGCCTGTTGCATTAGCAATGGATTGACCTAATGAGGTTTTACCAACACCTGGCGGCCCAACGAGACATAGAATAGGTCCTTTCAGTTTTTTCACGCGTTGTTGAACTGCTAAATATTCAAGAATACGTTGTTTGACCTCTTCGAGACCGTAATGATCTGCCTCAAGTATTTTTTCGGCTTCGGTCAAAGACTTATTAACTTTTGATTTTTTCTTCCAGGGTACTTGCAATAACCAATCTAAATAATTGCGACTGACTGTCGCCTCTGCAGACATTGGAGGCATTAGTTTTAATTTATTTAATTCCGCTAATGCCTTATCTTTAGCCTCAACCGGCATTCCGGCTTTTTCAATTTTTTCAAGCAACTGATTTTGCTCGTCAACAGGTTTACCGTCCTCTAACTCACCCAATTCTTGTTGAATCGCTTTAATTTTTTCACTGAGATAATATTGCCGCTGACTTTTCTCAACTTGTTGACGAACCCGACCTTGTACGCGCTTTTCAACTTCAACTAAATCAAGCTCTTGTGCCAATAATTTTTGTAGCAATTCGAGGCGATGTTTAATTTCAACTGATTCCAATGCTTTCTGTCGTAACTCTAATTCAATAGTCATATGAGCTGCAACGCTATCCGCTAAACGACCGGGATCATTGATACCCGACAAAGAAGTTAATAACTCTGGGGGGATTTTTTTATTGACCTTTACCAAATGTTCAAACTGACTGAGTATAGTTCTTACCAATGCTAACACTTCAGCACTGCCCCCATCGCCTTCTTCATCCAAAAACTCTACAATGGCATAAAGATGGTCTGCTTTTTTACTCATTTTCAACATGCGAGCGCGCTGGACACCTTCAACAAGCACTTTAACCGTGCCATCAGGTAAACGCAGTAGTTGCAACACTGTTGCAACGGTACCCACTTCGTAAAGGTCAGCTTGTTGGGGATCGTCTATATTGGGATCTTTTTGTGATACTAGAAAAATTTGCTTATCGCGATCCATCGCAGACTCAAGCGCACTAATAGATTCTTTCCGCCCTACAAACAGCGGAATGACCATATGTGGAAATACAACAACGTCACGTAATGGTAAAAGTGGTAAACTGGTTCCAGTTACGGCTTCAGACATGATTAACCTCAATCATTATTCTTGTGCTACCTTTTTTGTATTTTTGTTATCAAAGATAAAGATAGGCTGCGATCCCCGACTCACAGTATTTGCATCTATCACAACTTTCTTTAGACCATTGATAGCGGGTAACTCATACATTAAATCCAACAGGGTATGTTCTACGATAGAACGCAACCCTCGCGCTCCCGATTTTCTTTGTATAGCACGTTTAGCAATTTCTCGCAGCGCCTCCTCACGAAAATCGATTTCCACCCCCTCAATCTCAAATAAACGGGTATACTGTTTAGTCAAGGCATTTTTAGGGGCGGTCAATATTTGAACAAGCGCATTCTCATCCAGCTCATTCAGTGTGGCGATCACTGGTAAGCGTCCAATAAACTCAGGAATTAATCCAAAACGAATTAAATCTTCAGTTTCTACCTGAGAAATTAAATCAGATACTATGCCTGAATCATTCTTAGCATGTACTTCTGCAGTGAAACCAATACCGTTTTTATCAGTTCGATGCTGAATAATTTTGTGAAGATCTGCAAAAGCACCACCACAAATAAATAGGATATTTGATGTGTCAACTTGCAAATATTCTTGCTGGGGGTGTTTTCGCCCACCTTGAGGTGGAATTGAAGCTACTGTGCCTTCAATCAATTTCAACAATGCCTGCTGCACTCCTTCACCTGATACGTCTCTGGTTAAAGAGGGACTGTCTGTTTTGCGTGCAATTTTGTCAATTTCGTCAATATAAATGATACCTGTTTTTGCTTTTTCAACATCGTAATTACATTTTTGCAGCAATTTTTGTACGATATTTTCAACGTCTTCACCAACATAACCGGCTTCAGTCAATGTTGTTGCATCGGCAATAGCAAAAGGAACATTTAAAATTTTAGCCAAGGTCTGTGCCAACAAGGTCTTACCAGAACCCGTCGGACCAATCAGTAAAATATTACTCTTATTAATCTCGACTTCCGTTTGCTTAGCCATACTGCTACTGAGACGTTTGTAATGATTGTAAACTGCAACGGAAAGTACTTTTTTTGCATAAGACTGACCGATAACATAGTCATTGAGAGACTTATGTATTTGCTGTGGAGTTGGCAATTTTTTTTGGGCTTCCATGATTTGTGCCATTTCCTCCTCATGAATAATATCGTTACATAAATCCACGCACTCATTACAGACATAAACAGAAGGACCAGCAATTAATTTTCTCACTTCATGCTGACTTTTATTACAAAATGAACAGTGTAAGATCTGATTTTTTTCTTCGTTCATTCAATCCACCTCACTCAACCGCAGCTTCCAACATCACAATAGCTATTCTACTCTCTTTTTGAAAATATAGAGTCAATCAATCCGTATTTTTGAGCTTCTTGTGCTGTCATAAAATTGTCTCGATTAGTATCTTTCTCAATTTGCTTAAAAGGCTTACCCGTATGGTGGGATAAAATTTTAGTTAAACGGTCACTGACCAATTGCGTATGTTTTGCGTGGATCTGAATATCCGTACCCTGTCCCTGAAAACCACCTAATACTTGGTGAATCATTACGGTTGAATTAGACAAACAATGACGCTTGCCGTTAGTTCCACTAGCTAAAATTAATGCTCCAGCACTAGCAGCTTGGCCGATACACAGTGTACGAACATCTGGCTTAATAAATTGCATGGTGTCGTAAATTGCCATTGCAGCGGTAACTGCCCCCCCCGGTGAATTAATATATAAATTGATATCCTTTTTAGGGTTTTCTGACTCTAAAAATAACATCTGCGCAATAATCAAATTTGCCATGTAATCTTCAACTGGGCCCACCATGAAAATTACACGATCTTTCAAAAGACGCGAATATATATCGTAGGCACGCTCACCGCGAGAACTCTGTTCAACCACCATTGGAACCAGATTACTCATATTTACTTTTCCTCATTAAGTTTTTTTGCCTGTTTTATTGCTTCTTCGTAGCTAATCGATTTATCTTCTATAGTCAACTCAGATTCTAGTCGCTCTACGGCTTGGCTCTCTAAAACTATCGATTCGACTTCTGAGAGCATCTTGCTATTACTATAATACCAAGAAATGACTTCCTCTGGCTTATGATATGAAGCAGCTAATTCTTCAATATGGGCTCGCACTTTATCGGCATCAGCCTTGATTTGATGCTTTTTAATAAACTCAGATAATAACAATCCAAGTATGACACGTTTTTGTGCTTGAATAATATACGGATCCCGAGGAAGTGGTATTTCTTTTGCTTCACTGGGCTTCTGAGTTCGTTGTGCAATCTGCTGACGAGTCATATCTTGCAAGTGATTAATTTCATACTCAACTAATGAGCTGGGTACTTGTATTGGATTAACTTCTACAAGTTTTCTTAACACATCTTGTTTCAATTTCTCTCTGAGAATTTGCTCGGATTCTTTAAGCATGTTTTTTTTCGCTTCTTGGCGCAAAGCATCTAAACCACCTTTAACTCCTAATTTTTCTGCAAAAATATCGTCTATCGGTGGTTTTTGAGCAGCAGTCACTTTGTGCAAGGTGATTTTAAACACAGTATTTTTACTCTTTAACTGCTCACTGTGGTAATTATCAGGAAATTTTAGGGGTAAATCTTTTACATCACCTACTTTCATTCCAATAATACCCTCTTCAAAACCTGGAATCATTTGGTTAGCACCTAACTCCAGCTCGAAGCCTTGAGCCGTACCACCCTCAAATGCTGTGCCATCAAGGGTACCAACAAAATCAATCGTCACTTTATCCTGATTTTCAGCTACTCTATCGACTTCTTGCCACTCAGCCTGTTGTAAGGCTAGTTTATCCAACATGACATCGATATCCTGATCGGTCACATCGACGGATAGGCGTTCTAACTCTAAACCTTCCAGAGACTTCAGTACAATTTCTGGATAGACCTCAAATTCGATCGAGCACTCGTAAGGTTTGTCTTTGGACAACTCTTCATAACTGAGTTTTGGAGCACCTGCAATTTGTAACTTTTGTTCTTGAACCGCTTGCTGAATATTTTCTTGCATTAGTTCATCTGCAACTTCTTTACGCACTCCACTACCAAAACGTTTCTCAATAATGCTCGGAGGCACTTTACCTACTCTGAACCCCTTAATATTCGCAGTACTAGCAACTTTTCTGAGACGTTGTTGATAGGCTTTTTCGACGACTTCAGTGGGAATGGAAATTTTCAGGCGCCTTTTCAAGCCCTCCAACATTTCAACAGATGACGACATACGTTTTCCTCTTAATTTTCGTGGTGCGAGAGGAGAGACTCGAACTCTCACAGGATAACCTACTGGAACCTAAATCCAGCGCGTCTACCAATTCCGCCACTCTCGCGTTCATACACTCATAGGGCAATATTGAACACCAAGGACGCATCAGGCTCAAGCCCGTACGAAAAGATATCCTATCGAAGTCTTGGTCACAATGATAGTATAAACCTAGAAAAAGCAGTTGCATCACGATTTCTGGCATACCCTCTTGACTCATCTCGCTATATAAAAATGCTTCTCATCACCAACGAGGCGACGTCAACAATTTTTATTACGCAATCTCAATTAATCTGTACACCATTTAATCGCGCTTAACGGCTTTTTCTAGGATAAAAGTCACACAGGACAGCACCACACGCTATCAAAGTTGCTTTTTCCTATGGGATATATGGTGGCAATTTAGGTAAATTCAACTAATGTTTGTGTAACATCACATGAATATGATTAATCGTAAAGTGAGCCAAATTGTTACTAATTTCAGTGATGCCTTTATTGGCGGCAATAACACCGCTATAAGCATTATTACCTGGCGATGGTACCACAACCTCAAAAATATGAGTGGCAATAACTCGATTTGTGGTATTATTGATCAAGGTGGCTGATAACTGAATACGTACATGACTCTCAGGCAATAAAAATTCTTGCTGCAACTTCAACAACTTAGTATCAACGCGATAAGTTGCAGTACCTGAAAAAGGCGCAACCACCACCGCAGAAAAGTATCTCTGATCGATGATAGATTGTTGTATGATGTTAGTGACAAAAGTAGCGGGGGGAGCTGCCCAGACGTTATTTGCATAAGCTTTCAACTCATATGGTGAAACCATATACAACATCTGGTTAGAGCGATATCCCGCACTGGCTATGGTATTGGTAATCAATACTGAGGTACGTGATCGAGTCGCAACATGCATTGGCGTTGTGACACCTTTGAAGCTAGTTAGTACATAAGTCGTCTGTGGTATTGTCTTAATAGGACCACATGCTGCCAAACAGAATATAATCGCCGTAAGGAAAAGTGCTCTCAAAGCTTTCATTTTCGACTCTCTCCTGGTCCAGGGGGTTGTGGATACTTTCCTCTAACAAGTATAGAAGGATTATGCTGCATTTCATCTATAATACTATTAACATTCGTCATAGTAGCATTCACCTCATCCATCAATTGCTGTGCACTCGGCAGTAGTTGTGACGATAAATTCTGTATCATAATATGTGTCGTGTCCAAGGTATGTGTAGCTTGTTTTCCAGTTCTAGCAAATTCGCTGGCGGTCAATTGAATCGAATCCAAGGAAGTCTGCAGTTTTTTTATTAAACTGGGAAATTCACGACTGGCTGTGGCACCATTTTTGAGGAAAATTTTCAATGAAACGATGGCCGCATTGATGTTGTCTGAATTCCTAACTAGGGTTGTGGTCAATTTATCTAGGTTTGCCAAACTATGTGAGATTGATTTTCGATTTTTATCATCGAATAATTTGTTAACATTCTGCCCCAAATCAGTCACAGTTTTGGTTACCTTTTCAAGCGCTGTGCTTAACTTCAACAACAACGAGGGTTCGGAAACAATCACGGGATATTTCTCACCAGGTTTCGCTATAAGTTTCGGCGCTTGGGCAGTCAGCCCTTTGAGACCCACATAATCTGAGCCGGTCAAGCCCTCTGATTGGATAGTGGCTACAGTGCTAGTAGTGATAGGAACATCTTTCTCAATTGCCAAAGTCAGTACCACTAATTGTGGATCCTTGTCGTTGAGACGCAAGCTCTTGACATATCCCACTTTCACACCATTGAATCGCACTGCCGATTGCGTACCCAGCCCTGCCACATCCTCGTGCATATAAACAATATAGGTATCGAACACTTTGTTTCGGTGCGAGAAAGATGAAAGCCATAATACAATGACTATCAAGGCAGCACTGAGTAAAACGACGAATAACCCTACAATTGTAAAGTTAACCTTCGTGTCCATCATTGACCTCTTCTGTATGTTGAGTAACGCGTTTTCTTGTCCTATCGCTGCTGAAATAATCCTGTATTAAAGGATGTGAATTGTTGACTAACTGCTCCATAGGCTCAACAGCGAGAACCTTTTGTTCACCTAAGAAAACCACACGGTCTGGAACTTTCCATAGTGTATCAATATCATGTGTCACCATAACAATGGTCAATCCCAAGCTGTCCCTTAAATTTAGCATCAATTCATCCAGTTCGCTGGCACTTTCTGGATCGATACCAGCGGTGGGCTCATCTAAAAACACCAATTCAGGATCAAGAGCAATGGCTCGCGCCATCGCTGCTCTCTTTTTCATCCCACCACTCAATTCATCAGGCAATTTATTGGCTGCTTCCAATTCTAAGCCTACCAGTTTGATTTTTAAAAGTGCAATTTCTTCACGCATTTTACACGTAAGATGAGAAAATTGCTGTAAAGGATATAAAGTATTTTCAAGGACCGTTAAGGAGCTGAACAACGCTGAACTTTGAAACATGACACCCCAGCGTCGCCTTATTTCTTGCGCCTCTTTTTCGGTACTTTGCGTAATATCAATGTCAAAGATACAGATGTTGCCACTGATTGGCCTAAGCAGCATGAGTATGCTACGAAGCAACGTCGTTTTGCCACAGCCACTAGCGCCGATGATAGCGACTATCTCATTCGGATATATATCAAGATCGAGATTTCGATGGATATCTTTGTTACCAAGCCGATTAGTAACATTTGATAGTTTGATAATGGGCTGCATTTGCTGTGTCTGTATTGCTGGCATTAAATTCCCTGCCAACTGAAGACGACTGAGAAAAAAGCATCGACAATAATGATCAAAAAGATAGACTGTACAGCACTTTGAGTGGTTTTACTTCCCACACTGTCAGCAGTGCCCGTCACTTGAAATCCTTGAAAACAACCCACCGCCGCAATCACTAAGGCAAAAATAGGCGCTTTGATTAATCCAACCCAAAAATGTCTCACTGGTAGCGTTTGCAACCTCTCCAAAAATGCAATTGCACCAATTCCAAGTGAGCTTCGCGCCATTAATAAACTTCCCAATATACCAAAAATATCTGCCCAAACAATTAATAGTGGCATTGCAATCAACAATCCACAAATTCGTGGCATTACCAAGCGCTCAACCGGCTTGATGCCCATTGTTAATAACACATCGATTTCCTCATTGAACTTCATAGTCCCAATCATAGAGGTCAATGCTGTACTGGTTCTTCCTGCGGCAATAATTGCGGTAATCAATGGACCAAACTCACGCATCACCGCCATCCCAGAAATGTCAACGATAAAAATATCAACATTATAAATCTGTAATTGCACTGCAATTTGATAAGTCAATACAACCCCTACCAAAAAAATCAATAGTGCAACAATGGCCAGAGCACGATAACCCATTTCTTCAACGGATTTCATTGTAGCTCTGAAAGGAATACGAGTTGGATGCAGTATCAGCTGAAAAATACTTACAAAAACTTCACCTGTAAATGCCAAAAAATTCATACTGATCAAGCATTTTCTATAGGCCTCAAACCCAATCTGGTGAAGTATATTCGGCGATTTTCGGGGAGACGGTGGCTGGTGAATTTCGGTGTGATCTTGTTGTAATAAATTCAATAATGATTGAATTTGTTCACTAAGACCGGTAATCTGAATGGTCTTTCCTGAAGATTTAAGATTCTCTAACAGATCTTGAAAATAAATAGCGCCCGCAGAATCCATTGCGTCAATTTTTTCGCAACGAATTTGTGTCTCAGCAGATAGCGTCGCAAGATCATTTTCCAGTCGCGTTTCAAGATTTTCCAATCCTTTCAGTGTCCAAAATCCAGTACAGTGAATAATTTTTCTATCCTCAGAAACAAGATAGTCCGCTATTTGTTCAAAAGACTGCTGGTCATTTTTGGACATTTTTCTAACCCACCCTGAAAATTGCTTACATTCTGCCATTAAAGTATATAAACAGCAAACTAATTTGCCTCAGTGTATACTTTTGTAGCTGCTTTTTTGGCCCGATGCTGGCAATACAAAATACCATCGTTAAATGTTAAGTACTCGCCTAGCATCAGCCAGTATTCTTTCGATCACAACAGTTTTCTGAGACAGATTAATTTCTTTCTACGGCTAAGTTTGCATAACCTAATTAACATTATAAGTTATTTTAAGTAATACACTCAAAAACAGCATTGATATTGGTTATTGGAGAATATATTCATTAACTGACTATTAATCGAACGAAAAAAGTACGAATACCAGCAACGGTCTACAAAATTTAATAAATTGGTAATCTTTTGGCCATAAACTCCATTTTAACCTAGAAAATAAACTTATCAACAAATGCTATTGATTGGAGCTATTTATAATGTATAGGCAACTCAACAGTCAGAATACTGATATTAACAGCACTGGGCCAATTGAAACCATGTCGCTACCAGAGTTAATCCAACTTGCTCGTAAAATAAGGCTCCTGCTTTTGAAACCTCAAGATGAAAATAAACAAGCACTTACACAAGGTTATCAAAGAGAAGCACTTGAAAAATGGCATAAACAATGTAATGAGTTAATAGACAAAAATCCCCAATATCGCATGAAGGATTACGAAGAAATCGTCTCCGTGATATCACTCGTAGATCACCATCTCGAGAGGGAAATATTTTACAAATTTAAACTCATTGCCAATACAACTCGTGATTTTAAAGCAACTATCGAACTTCATAAAGAGATAGCAAAGCATATTAGAGAATTATTGCATCGACGCAATGCCTGGTTGAAACACCTCGTGGTAGCATTGAAAACACGAGAAGATGATAACACGATCAAGATAGATACTGGCGACACCAATGATGGTACCAAGATTGAGCTTCATGACGTAAAAAGTCATCATAGCGACTCAAGACCAAATCACAATGATTTAAACCTGCCTCTAAATGCTGGCCAAAATCGTGACATCGAAAATACAGTTCCACAAACTTTCTCACTCCCATTTGAATTGAATGATCCTTCCTTTGATTTAAATAATTACGTTAACACAATAGAAAACTTTATACAGCAAGTAGACAATTTACTAAACAACCAAGATGATGAATTCTTAGAGAATTTTTTTAAGTTTAGGACGCATGACCCTCAACTCTATTGGCTAGACAATCCATATGTTCGATCTGCAATCGAAAAACTGAAAATCACTATTATGTCAGTTTTTGTTTTACTGAAGAGCGTTTCCTCAAGTGCATTAATGGGTATTTCTATGAGTACTGTGGGAATTTTGCCGCAAATCAGCAAATTTAAAAAACTAAGCCTGGCTATGGCGACTAACTTTTTTGACACCGCACTGACTCGCGGCCCAGCAATGTACACATTTTTTGACATCATTTACGAATGGATTTTGAAGCGTGACCAGCCCACATATCTTAAAACACCTCTGAAACCTTTACTGCAGGAAAAACGTTTATCAAACATCCAATTATTTTTGTTACCGTTCTGTTTACTAGGGGTGTTATTTGACAGCTTAAATGCATATGCATCAGTGTCTAAACTTGTAGAGTTTGAAGAAGAGTACCTTAATAGCGATTATCTAAAAAGAACTTCCCTAGTATTTCAGTTAATACTGACATTCTCGGCCCTAATCTCAACGATCACCTTTAATTACAAAAAATATCCAGCAAGCATTAAAAATCTCTATTATAAATGTATATCACCCAAAGTCTCTTACAAAGACCTCTCTTTAGGTTTCTTTTTCGGCATTTGGTCAACGCTAAGTTCCTTGGTGTTATTGGGCATCCAACTATTACACGCTAAAGGTCAACTTAAGCAACAGTTTGGGATTACAGAGATAGCATCTGATATTATTTGCCTTATTTTGTTGCCTGGAAAGCTCATGCTTACTCTGACAACACAATCCACTAAAGTGATTACTGGAGGCCTGAACCCTAAAAAATTAAGTTTCCTTCCAAAAACGCATCTTGGGCAATGCGCGTCCTTTACTTTAACAGCACCAGTTTTGCTTCTAAATTTAATTATTGTAACCTTCACAACGCTTGGTAGCTCATTATATTATTTTGAATCACAGGGCTCTCCCACTGCTGTTGGATGGGTAATATCTTCACTCTTAGCTATTGGTGCCCTTATAACTGTTTTCATGTTTTCAGAACATCCTGCATACGAACACTGGGCAAAGTGTACTGATAATTATGTTAATGACCCCCAATCTGAAGCAAGAGCAGAAAGTTCAAACCAGAACATTTCTGATTCTAAGGGACCACACTTCATGAGAGTCAGCTCAATAGCAGACTCTGTAGCTACAATCGGATTTGAAGAACACCAATTGAGCAAAAAAATAATAAGTACAACGACGAGAATACGTTTATTTTGGTATTGTAGCGGGCCCGGGCCGGAAGAAGCAAAAGCATTATCATTGAATCCTTCAGATAGCCAAAGCATCATATCAGAAGGTTCTTATCATAATTTAACTAATTAAATAAACTTTTTAAGGCAGATTTTATAGTGGGATGAGTAAATTTAAAGCCAGCGGCTGCGAGGCGTTTAGCTTCAATGTGCTGACCATTTAATAATAATTCTCGTCCCATTTGCCCAAACAGTATTTCTACCATCCCGCTTGGCAACCGCATGAAGCAGGGTCTTTTGACAGCACTTGCTAATTCCGTAGCGAATTGCTGTTGAGAGACTACCTCATCTGCCACTATATTAAATGGGCCTGTTAACTCTTTGCGCTCAATTAAAAATATAATCGCAGCAATGGCATCTTCAAGCAACACCCAGGAGAAAGGTTGTTTACCATTACCAATAATTGCTCCTAAACCGAGCTTGAAAGCGGGCAACATCTGTGTCAATGCGCCACCTCTATCCGACAACACCACTCCAAATCGTAAATAGGTGACACGCACACCAACTTTTTCGGCCTTTGCCAATGCGTCTTCCCACTCCAACGCCACTTGACTCAAAAAATCAGTAGGCTTTTTTGGCAATGGACTGTGTTCGTTAAATATTGTGTTATTTTGCCCGTCAACATCATCCATCAACCCATAAATACCTATCGCACTTGCATTCAATAACCGTGGACTGCTTGAACCCAGTTCACAACAAAACTGTGCCAATTGTGCGGACGTGTCAACACGGCTAGCGATAATTTGCTGTTTTCTTGAGGGACTCCAACGTCCTTTCCCGACGTTTTCTCCACATAAATTAACAACCACATCCTGATTAGCCAATTGTTGCGTCGATAACTGCGCCCAAGTCAATAGGTTTTTTATATTGGGAAATTTTTTGTGTAGTTTAGATTTTGATCTTCCAACAAGCGTTAATTCGTGTTGCGCTGTAAGCTTATCTACTAGTGCGGTTCCAATTAAACCGCTTGCACCTGCAATCATTATTTTCATTGAACTTTCACCAGCTATAGAATGAGTAAGGCTTCAACCGAATCAATAGACTAATTAATAGCTTATGCATTGTCAATGTATCAGCAATGTCACAAATGTGGCTACAATCTACGACTGCTCTGACAATGCTTTTAAGCGTTTGCAGTTGTAGTTAAAACGTGTCTTGTCGTTGTCAACCAGTGTCACATGCCCTAATTTACGCGATACACGCGGAGATTTCCCGTAATCGTGGTAATGCAGCCCCGGAATTTCGAGGCAAGGTTTAATCGGTAGCAAGGAACCAACACAGTTTAACATCATACAATGACCATTCACTGCCGTGCTGCCTAATGGCAAACTCATACAAGCGCGAACATGATTTTCAAATTGGCTGGTTTGTGCACCTTCGATAGTCCAGTGCCCAGAATTATGCACTCGCGGGGCTATTTCGTTAGCAATCAATTGTCCTTTCGCAATAAAATATTCCACAGTCAATGTGCCTACATAATTCATACGCTCTAAAATATTTTTGAGTTGCATTTCAGCTTGCTGCTGTAAATTAACATCACTAAATGGCGCAGTTGAAACATGCAGGATACTGTTCTTATGCTGGTTCTGCGTCATCGGATAATAGCGAATTTCCCCCGACTGATTACGGCTAGCAATTAAAGATACCTCAAAATCAAAATCGACAAACTTTTCAACAATCAAAGCGTGATGCTTTAATTCATTCCAAGCCACCTCAAGATCCTGTAACGATTGCAGCATCCATTGACCTTTTCCGTCGTATCCAAAGCGACGAGTTTTCAATATGGCGGGTAATCCCAGGCGATCAACCGCTGCTCGCAGCTCATCGCAAGAATCGATTACTAGAAAATCGGCAGTCGGTATTCCCAACGCATTCAAATATTTTTTTTCCAGTAATCGATCCTGAGCAATTTCTAAAATATCAACACTCGGAAACAACACAGCCCGTTGTGATAACCATTTAGCGCAACTAATAGGTATATTTTCTGTTTCATACGTAACAACATCCACCTGCTCGACAAATGGTTGCAGCCTAACCCAATCATCATATTCTGCACACACAACTTCCGTAACAGCATTAGCGCATGCCTCAGCTGAGGGATCCAAGCAAATTGTATCAATATTGAGGGGGTAAGCGCTTAGAGCCAGCATACGGGCTAGCTGCCCACCTCCAAGGATGCCTAATTTCATTTTATATGTTAATCCAACTTAGAATGATGCAACACACTGTCACTCTGTTGCGCTCTGAATTTTATCAATGCAGTTTTGATTTCTGAATACTTGTTTCCAAGAATACTGGCGGCTAGCAACGCGGCATTGATGGCACCCGCTTTCCCAATGGCCAGAGTCCCCACAGGAATACCACCAGGCATCTGAACAATTGATAATAATGAGTCCACTCCATGCAAAGCACTGGATTTCACCGGCACACCTAGCACCGGCAGATGCGTCTTAGCTGCGGCCATACCCGGTAAGTGTGCCGCACCCCCAGCTCCTGCGATAATCACCTCCAGACCGCGACTCGATGCGCCGTCTGCATAGCTAAACAACTTGTCAGGCGTGCGATGAGCTGAAACAATTTCAGCTTCGTAAGGAATACCCAATTTTTTAAGTGTTTGAGTCGTGTGACTGAGAGTTTCCCAATCAGTTTGAGAACCCATAATCACACCCACTAAAGGACTCGACATTGTCGTTTTATTCCTCAATTTGTTTATCGGTATCATAGAGTAGCATGGTTGCTCTTAAATCGTCGATTGCCTTCGCAAAAATTAGTTAGCACTTTAGTCAAACTTATGGCATCATCGCGCCTTCTTATTGTTTCTCTTTAGTGCTTGCTGGAGTAGTTATGTGGTTTAAACAAATTCAACTCTTTCAATTACCTGTCGCAATACCACGAACCGCTGAACAGCTTATACCACAACTCGAAGCATTAGCTTTTACCCACTGCCCTCCGTCTTTTCCATTGAGCTTGGGCTGGGCGCCTTTACTGGAAGATTTTGAAACACCGTTTGTCCGCCAAGTCAATAATTGCTTGCTTTTTTGTCTTAAAATAGAAGAAAAAATCCTACCATCCATCGTTGTGCGTCAAGAATTAGATAAACGTATAGCAAAAATTAAAGAATTAGAACAACGTGCAGTACGCCAGAAAGAAAAAATGAATTTAAAAGACGACATCACTATGGAAATGTTGCCGCGCGCGTTTAGTAAAATGTCTCGCGTTTATGCTTACATAGATTGTGAATTAAATTCCCTCGTGCTTTCCACCACCAACAAGTCAATTACCGAAAAATTCTTAAAGTTACTGAAAAAAACTCTCACAATAGACATAACGGCGTTCGAGACAAAAAACGTTACTAAAATACTTACGCGATGGGTTCGAGATAGTCACAATGACACACATTTTCAAATTGAAAAATCTGCGATGCTACAAGATCCTAACGAACAACTACGCACTATACGCTGCCAACAGCAAAACTTATTTTCTAGTAGCATCCAGACACTGATAAAAGAAGGCTGCGAAATAAAACGTCTCGGCCTATCGTGGAATGACCAAGTTAATTTAACTATTGCTCACGATTTTACAATCCAAAATATAAAGTTTCAGGATATATTGCGCGAACAAGCCAAGGAGATGGAACCAGAATCGGCATTACAACAGCTTGATGCTGATTTTATGATTATGAGTGGTATAATAAAACAAATAATCACTGAACTTTTGAATTTATTTTCAAAGGAAAATACTTCTAAAGACGCATCCTGCAACACCACTAAAATATAATATTTTTATTGTTAAATGTGATTTTTTTTGGTATTTTTCATAAGCGTAATAAATAGTTAATAACCATTTGGAGTAGTAAAAGTGTGTGAAGATGAACTCAAGTGCATAATTTTTGTCATGACCTTAATTGGTGTCATTCTTATTATTCGAGGCTCTCAACACCATTCTAATTCAGAAGACAATTTCGCTGAAATTTTTTTCGGCACTTTTTTCTTAGCCTTGTTTTGCGCAGTTCCTTGTGCCGTATCCATTGGAGCAAGTTTTTTTGCCAACGAGAATGATATTGAAGCACAAGTACCTCTTGATGGAGACGCGATTTTGGGAGCAGGTCAAACACGACCTTCGTCACCATCCGCTACATCGGCTATGTGACTTCTGATTCATAGACAAGATTTTCGCTATATTATTTGTCTTTCATCACTCGATTAATTTCCATGAATTATTCTAAACTTTGGTGATAATGAATATTCAATATCCTGAAAAAACCTAGAAAGTAAAAACAGTGCATGAATGCACCAAGCATACTTTACAGTTCTCCAGTGCAATTAGTATCGTAGTTGGATTTGTCTCTCCAACCACGTTAATATTATTTTAACTCGTTAGAAGACTAATAATTGTTGAGTGAAACCCAGTGCTAAAGTAAATAGAATCTCAATTTCTATTAGTATATTAGTTAAATTAATATATTTATCAGATGGCACATACGATTACTAAGGACTTAAACGAGGTTGTTTTTTTAAATCATCATCACATTTGGATTCATCAGCATACCCCTTTGAATAAGATTTGATAGCATCCCCAACAAACTGCTTAATCGCTAACCCCATACTCCTATTTATTATTGGCTTTGTGTTTTTAAAATCATTATTTGCTATATTCAAATATGGACTCTTAGCACCACTCATCTTACGCCATTTATTCACGGCAGCAAACTCATAGTTATAACCGTCACCTGCCGTAGCGGGTTGATTCATAATTTCATGAGTAATTATACAAACGTATCCGAGTCTGTTGGCGTTTTCATTTATCGTTTTCAGGTTCTCCTTTGAAATATTGCTATTAGTCAGAATATCTTCGTAGGTCAGGTCCAGTGATCTGCCTTTATTTACCAATTCAGATACCGATGGCTTAGGATTATTTTCTAATAGGGCTTTAAATTGTTCTATTGGCGAGAGAAAAGACTGTTTAGATTTTGTTTCATGCGAATTTGATCCTGAGTTTACTACTTTTGAGTCTGGTGCCTCTGTGTCTGCTGCTTCTGGTAGTAGTATCTCATGGTCCTCTTCTGCGCCAACACGCCGCCCGCTTCTCACTCTTAAAATCCAGCTGTAGACACCTACAGAACAACAGCAAAGCATGATTGCACCAAAGACTGCACCTAAACTAATCAGCAGTATTTTTGTATTTTTCCACTCTTTCTCAGCATCGCACTTATTTGCGTCCTGCATATGTTGTGCAGGGTCAATTATTTTTTCCGTTAATTCTTTTAGACAGTCGGAGAAACGTGAACGAACTGGCTGTGTGCGATCTGCATATAAAGTCAACTTATATCTATAAGTATCAGCGTGCGGAACATAATACTCAAATAAGCGCCATACCCAATAAAAATTATGATTGTAATCACCATCAGGGTTGAATTCTGTCACATTACAAGCGCCCGCTTGTAAGCTTTGCTCTAACTTACTGATAGCGCTCTCATAGGAAGAACGTGGATCACAGTCGTCATCTGGAATACGGATAACGTATCTATATGGCGTTGAATTTACTAGATCGTTAAATGCATAGTCTGATTCATATGTAGCATTAACTTGCTTGTTGACTGCTAGGAAAATCAAATAATACTGAAATAATGAAGAAGAAATTGCCTCTATATTATTGAAAATATTTTTAAATCTAAAACTGTACGTTAACCCTAAAAAAGCACAACCAATGCCATCTTTGTATACACGAAACCGCATAAACTACCTCACTGCTTCAGAATCCATTCAAACTAATATTGTTAGAAAAGGACTTTGATAACGTTAGATAAAGGCCTTTTTTCTTATAAATAAATTGCAACGATCATACTAACATAGGTATATTTTATGTAAATAATAAGTTTTAAATATTTAATTCTGAGTAGGATACTTTTTTATGAGAGAAGTGCAATAAGTGTAATCAGCTCACGTTCAAGAATTAGTTCCGCAAAAAATGAAACGTATAACTGATTTTTCTAGGATAACAGTCCTGAGCCGCAACTAATGCTCATCTGTGAGCATTAGTTGGATCATTGCAAACTCGTGTTATTATTTGACGAAAATCAATTTCACGAGTTCGCTCATTTAAATTAATTAACTGCAGCCAATTGTGAACAAGCCATAATAGATTGAGCATAACACAAAAGAGAGTGGAAATTCGACTCATAGAAATCTTATCATTTTGATTAAATTTTATTTTTTCCAAAACATACAAGCAAATTCTCATCACATAAACAAATTTGACATGTGGATATTAGCAGTGTGCCAACCATAAAAAATAGACTTTAAAAAAAAATTTTATTCCCTATTTGAGTTTTTTAGTGTACATTTATTGTGCATTTTATGAGCTACCACCTATTTGATATCACTCAATGCCTCATTCAAATAATAATTCTTTAGAAAATAAAAGCTTGCTGGATGTGGCCACCGACCTTGAGAATGCAGAATCAAGTAGTGCCACTTCATCACTCAAACTTGAGCAAAAAAGGCCATCTCAAGGATGGCGTGAATCACCACGCAACTCCTCAGACCGAAAAAATACTTATGGTAGCTTCTCCGACTCCTTAAACACAGACCGCTATCAGTTGCGTGCAGGTGATTCTTATACGCAGTATTTTTTAGGCGATTATGATGAGGTTGAAAATGGATGGAAACTACACATCGCTCTTGATGAAACAAGCCCAGGTAATGTTATCAAGGCCTGGAAAGTAGTGGCACCAATCTTGGATCGCTATCAGATTAAAACTTTCAAACATAAATCACCGGGAAATTTAGGCACACACCAAGACGGTCGCACCATTGCAATATATTTACAACCAAATCAAGAGCTAGCGGATAAAAACTGCTGCCATCGCAATAATCGTCTCCACGATATGCTAACTGAGATTGATGATGCATTAACTCAAAACGACATTATACCTGCAACACAACAACCAATAGCGGATGCAGTCGTCACGGGCAGTGACTATCTATTCTACCGTAATGACACTAAAGATGCAGAAGGCATATCGTATGTGGATGCTGAAAGCAGCAAACAGCTTCACGAGAGTGACCCTGAACAATATCCATCAGCCCATAATCCCTATAAACTGGAAGATAATTTTAGGTTGGAAGAACTGACTCTCGGTACACAATTCAGCATGTCACCATGCGCTATTATTTAATTTTTCTTTAATACAGCTTTTGTAAGCTATAAATAGGTTTTTCATGAAAGAGGTAGTGTTGTCTCATGAGGCTATTTTCTATGTTTAATCCTAGAAATCAAGGTTGTACCGTATCTCGTAAGAATACTATTAAATCCTTAGAAGTAATTGAGGGCCAATTGAAAATTACCGCAAATGAAGAAAAACAAAAAGGCTCGGTAAAGAGTATCCTACATACACTGAAGGTAGGAGTCATTGGGGCACAAATCGAGTTTATCGAATCAAAAAATCCTGACGTCGACACACAAAAGAAAATTAGAGATGGTTCAGACCAACGTGCTGACCCTTACAGTTGGAAAGTGGAAAAAAATGTAATCACCGTCTCTGGAAATATTGATAAGGTCAAATTACAACTGAACATCAATGGTTACTACCCCCCTGGGCAGCAGAAAATGACTCCTTTAGAGATAAGTCATAGTTCCTTGACTACATAATCGTAGAAAAAGCAGCTAAGCATAGAGAGAAAATCTGTTGGAAACTTTTCGTACCAATCATTGTTTCAGAAGAGACAAACTATTGGCGGAGAGAGAGGGATTCGAACCCTCGATGAAACTTTCGCCTCATACTCCCTTAGCAGGGGAGCGCCTTCAGCCGCTCGGCCATCTCTCCAAGGATTATCGTAATGGATAGGCTGTGCATGATAACAGAATGAGACTTAAGAGCAAACCGTTGCGAATGTGTATTATCCTAGAAAAGGCGGTTAAATCACGATTTCTGGCATCCTATCTTGATTCATCTCGCTATATAAAAATGCTTCTCATCACCAACGAGGCGACTTCAACAATTTTTATTACGCGAGTTCAATCAATCGGTTACATCATTTGATCACACTCAACCACTTTTTCTAGGCTTATAAAAAAGCCTGGTAAAGCTCATGGCAGACATTTAATCCGTGTGAACTTCACCAAGCTTATCAAAGCGTTATTCAGCCTCTTTGTTGCCATCAACATCGGAAGTTGATTGACCACTATTCTTTTCTTGCTGAATGCGTTCGTAGATTTCTTCACGGTGGACGGAAACTGATTTCGGCGCATCGATACCCACTCTAACTTGGTTACCTTTCACACCTAAAATAGTCACCTTAACATCGTCTCCGATGATAACTGATTCGCTGATACGTCTTGTGAGAATTAACATCTTCCTCTCCTTTTTTAAGGAGTCCTTACCTAGTACCCGTTTGGGAACCAACCTCCATATAGATAATTTTAGTACAATTTTGAACCTACCGCTAGAAATGGGCAAATTCGCTTAAATTAAGCTTAAAATGATAACGTGATTGACTGATAAATCAAGTTTTTTATTCTAAATGCTGCATTATATGGCAACAATTTTAGCTGAGTTTTGTTCTAGATTGAACACTTTATGCAAGCTACGAGTAGCAACCGCTAGAAATTTTTCTTCAATGATTACAGAAATTTTAATCTCTGAAGCTGTGATTAATTTAATATCAATCCCCTCTTGCCTCAAGGTCCTGAACATGGTTGAAGCTACGCGAGAATGCGACCTCATACCAACACCAACAATAGACACCTTAGCCACATGATGACTAGAGTCAATATAACCACCTCCCATCTCACAAAGTACCGGCTCAATGACTCTGATCACTTCAGAGTAATGATCCCGATTTAGAGTAAAGCTGAGGTCAATTTGACGGTGTTGGGAGGGGCAATTTTGCACAATCATATCCACATCAATTGCAAGCTGGCTAATGGGACTGAAAATATAGCTTGCCAAGCCAGGACGCTCTGGTATTTGTCGGATTGTAATCACGGCTTGATGTGCATCGAATACAACTCCAGAAATCGGAGGCTGTTCACTCGGTGATGCATCATAAGTAATATGAGTTCCTGGCACATCTTTGAAGCTCGATAACACCTTAACTGACACCTGATGTTTACCTGCATACTCCAGAGATCGAGGCTGCAACACTTTAGCCCCCAAACTAGAAAGCTCCAACATTTCAGGAAATGAAATTTTACACAATTTCCTAGCGCGTGGAACTATATTGGGATCAGAAGTATAAACGCCATCAACATCAGTAAAAATTTGACATTCATCTGCCTCCAATGCAGCTGCTATTGCTACGGCAGTTAAGTCAGAACCACCACGTCCTAATGTGGTTATCTCACCTTGATCATTGATGCCTTGAAAGCCAGTAACGACTGGAATCTCATCGGATAACAATGCATTTTTCAATACATTGGCATTCAAACTCTGAACTTGCGCTTGTTTGTATGTGCCTTGGGTCTTAAGCTGCAACTGCTGCGCATTAAACGATTTAGCAGAATTTCCTAGCGCTTTGAGCGCATTACTGAACAATGCAGCAGATATTTGCTCTCCTGTGGAGAGGATAGCAGCAAATTCTCTAGAATCACACTCCCCAAAACTACCAGCAAGGTTGATTAAGCGGTCGGTTTCACCCTGCAGTGCAGATACTACCACCACTACTCGACAACCTGATGCTACAGTTTTAGCAACGATGCGAGCCGCACGCTGTATACATTCAACGTCAGCAACAGAACTACCACCAAATTTCTGAATGATTAATGACATATCCCTCTAAATTAAAGTTATTCAGAAATATTTTCCTCAACCCATTTAGCCACGGATTGAAGTGCTTTACCCAAATGCTGCGGATCACTTCCTCCTCCTTGTGCCATATCTGGTCGGCCTCCGCCACGACCCCCTACCTGGCTTGCTACATGATTTAACAAAGCACTGGCATTAAAGTAGTTAAGGCAATCTTTCGTGACACCCGCAATGAGTTGGACATCAGAACCTTTAACCAAGGCGAGTACTATCGCTGCAGAACCCAGTTGCTGCTTTAATTGATCTAATGCGGTTCTCAAGGTATCACGATCTCCTGCCATCATGCGGTAAGCAATCACTTTAATACCTTTAACGTCGGTGGTTTTTTCAGCCAACCCAAGCACCTGTTGATTAGATAACTGACTTTTAATTTTTATTAATTCATTCTGAACCTTACGATGCCCTTCTAATAAGCTATCTAACTTTTGTATGAGATTTTTATCACTGGTTTTTAATCGTTGACTCAGCGAGCTGATCTGTTCTTCTTTTGACTCTACATACACAATAGCTGCTTGCCCAGTCACTGCTTCAATCCGTCTAACACCGGACGCACAAGCAGATTCTGAAGTGATTTTGAACAAACCTAAATCACCTGTAGCGTTGGCATGAGTTCCCCCACAAATTTCAGTCGAAAAGTCACCTATACGTAATACACGAACTTGCTTACCGTAGCGTTCCCCAAAAAGCGCTAAGGCCCCTTTCTCTTTGGCTTCATCAGGAGACATCACACTGACCTCCGAAACAACGTTCGCCCGTATTTGCTGGTTCACTAATCGCTCAACCGCTTGTAGTTCTTTCAAGGTCATAGGTTTGGGGTGCGAAAAATCAAATCTCAAACGTTTGACTTCAACCAGAGAACCCTTTTGCGCAACATGATTGCCGAGTACACGTCTCAATGCTTCATGTAACAAATGAGTCGCGGTATGATTCAACACGACTTCTTGCCGTGAAGCATCTACCTCAGCATGAACTTGAGCTTTAGTCAGCAATTGTCCTGTTAATACTTCACCGATATGTAAGGAAACGTTGCCTTGTTTTTGTGTATCCCTAACGCGAAACGAGCCACCATCAAAATACAAGTAGCCAGTATCACCAACTTGCCCACCTGATTCTGCATAAAATGGTGTGTAGTCCAGTACAACAGCTCCCTTTTGACCCGCATTCAACACACTGACAGGTTTTTTATCTTGTAACAATGTTGTAACTCTACCATCAACATTTAATGTATCGTAGCCTACAAATTTGGTTTCCCCACCAATATGTATTTTTTCAGTTTGATCAACTGAAAATTGTTGTGACTGTTGCGACAATTCTCGTTGTCGGTTCATTGCGGCATTAAATCCAGCATAATCCATGGTGTAACCACGCTCCCGAGCAATATCAGCTGTCAGGTCGGGCGGAAAACCATAAGTATCGTAAAGCTGGAAGATGATTTCTCCAGGGATTTCATGACCCTCAAGCGAATTAATACTTTGATCTAGAATCTTAAGTCCTCTAGATAAGGTATTAGAAAATTGCATTTCTTCTTGCTTAATTATTTGTTCAATCAATACTTGTGACTTGATGAGTTCTGGGTAGGCTTCACCCATTTGCGTTACAAGTGCCGTCGTCAATTTGTAAAAAAATGGCTGATGCTGTCCCAAACGATACCCATGTCTTACTGCACGACGGATGATGCGTCGTAACACATAACCACGACCTTCGTTAGATGGAATCACACTATCTACAATCAGGAATGAACACGACCGGATATGATCAACGATCACCCGCATTGAAGTATCGTTCAAATCATCAACACTAATGATTTTTGATAGTGATTTGAGGAGCATCTGGAAGATATCAATATCGTAATTATCGTGAACACCTTGTAAAACTGCGGCAATACGCTCCAAACCCATGCCCGTGTCTACACTGGGCTTTGGCAAAGGTGTCAACGCACCACTGATATCTCGCTCATATTGCATGAAAACTAAATTCCAGAGTTCAACATAACGGTCACCGTTCTCATTAGCACTACCAGGGGGGCCACCGGCAACTGATGGTCCGTGATCGTAGAAAATTTCAGTACAAGGACCACAAGGGCCCGTTTCACCCATTTGCCAGAAGTTATCTTTCTCACCGCACTTGCGAAAACGAGACGGATCAACACCAATTTCTTTTAACCAGATCCGTTCACTCTCAATGTCCTCATGAAACACGGTGACCCATAGCTTTTCAGGTGGCAACTCCAACACTTGTGTGAAAAAGCGCCAGGCAAACTCAATAGCTTCGCGCTTAAAATAATCACCGAAACTAAAGTTTCCAAGCATCTCAAAAAAGGTGTGATGACGTGCAGTGTAACCGACGTTTTCTAAATCATTATGCTTACCACCTGCCCGCATACAACGCTGAACTGTAGCAGCACGTGTATAATCGCGCTGATCTAAGCCCAAAAAAACATCTTTGAATTGCACCATACCCGCGTTTGTGAACAGTAGTGTGGGATCACTGGCGGGTACCAAAGGACTGCTTGAAATCACGGTATGATGCAATTGTGTAAAATAAGCCAGGAAAGTCTTTCTGATTTGATTGCTACTCAATCGTTTCGGCACGTAAGTTCTCCATCCAGCGATAAATCAGCTGCGGATCAAAACCGCGTTGTAATAAAAAACGCGTTTGCGCTGCGTAAAAACGCGCATCGCGCATCAATGAATCATGATACTTTTTTTGCCATACTTTGGCCAACATCTTAAACCAAAATACTTCATCATAGTTTAAATTTTGGGCAACTGTATCGCTGTGCACACCACGAAGCTGTAATTCTTGTGTAATATATCTCGGACCGTAACCCAAGTTAATACGATTTCTGATATAGGCTTGTGCAAAACGCTCATCACTTTGCAAACCTTCATCAACCAATCGCTGAATCACAGCAACAACTTCAGATTCTACATAACCGCGAGCAAGTAATTTACGTTTCAACTCAAGTCGAGAATGTTCGCGTCGTGCTAACAAAGCAACAGCGCGCTCATAGAGACCTGTTATTGTCACGCTTCAATAGGCTCTTGTTCTTGAATCGGTGTATCAAGATCTTGCGGCATTAACTTTTCGCGTAAACGACGTTCAATTTCTTCTGCAACAGATTTATTTTCCACCAAAAATTGCCGCACATTTTCTTTACCCTGCCCAATGCGATTACCATCAAAGCTATACCAAGCACCCGCTTTGCCCACAATACCATGTTCAACACCCAAGGTAATTAATTCACTCTCGCGTGAAATGCCTGCACCGTACATGATATCAAATTCCACTTTACGAAATGGTGGTGCCACTTTATTTTTGACTACCTTAACGCGCGTTTCATTACCAAGTACTTCGTCACCCTTCTTAATTGAACCGATACGACGAATATCCAAACGCACCGAAGCATAAAATTTTAATGCATTACCACCTGCTGTTGTTTCAGGGCTACCAAACATAACTCCAATTTTCATGCGAATTTGGTTGATAAAAATAACTAAAGTATTTGATTTTTTTATATTTGCTGTCAATTTACGTAAGGCCTGCGACATTAAGCGCGCTTGCAATCCCATGTGTGAATCACCCATGTCACCTTCAATTTCTGCTTTAGGTGTTAAAGCAGCCACTGAATCAATTACCACAATATCCACTGCTCCGGAACGAACCAGCATATCGGTAATTTCAAGAGCCTGCTCACCGGTATCTGGCTGTGATACCAACAGTTGATCGACATTGACACCAAGTTTTTGAGCGTAAACGGGGTCAAGCGCGTGTTCGGCATCTACAAATGCTGCGGTACCACCATTCTTCTGACAGGCTGCAATAGCTTGTAGCGTCAATGTTGTTTTACCGGATGATTCCGGTCCATAAATTTCGACCACTCGACCACGCGGCAAACCACCAACACCTAATGCGATATCCAGACCTATGGAACCCGTTGAAACGACTTCGATATCACGGACTGCATCACTATCACCTAAACGCATCACTGAGCCTTTTCCAAATTGACGTTCAATTTGTGATAAGGCGGCGGTTAGTGCTTTGTTTCGATCTTCCATCGCGACTCCTTAATTCTAATTTAAGAAAATAATAGTAACCGAGCTATTATTCCATTAATTACGCTGTAATGATATTCAGTTTTCAAACTAATTTTAAAATTCCAATTAAATGTTGCAGTGCAAAAGCAATCGACGATAGGCGGATATTTTGTCTATCACCGGTGAAGTGCTGCACAACTGTTTGACATTCGCCTTTTTGAGATGCAAATCCAAACCAAACTGTACCTATTGGTTTTTGTGGTGAACCCCCTCCAGGTCCTGCGATGCCAGTGATACTCACAGAAATATTAGCATGGCTACGTTGCAAAGCACCTATTACCATTTCTTGTGCTGTTTCTCTACTCACTGCACTGAATTTTTCCAGCGTAGCATGTTTAACACCTAACATTTCCTCTTTCGCCGGATTGCTATACGTGACAAATGCCCCTTGAAACCATGCAGAACTACCCACTACCTCAGTAATTGCTTGAGAAAAACCGCCACCGGTGCAAGATTCTGCTGCAGATATCTGCCACGACTTGGACTTTAGCAATTTCCCTAACTCGTGGCTCAACGTAGAAATTGGAATATTGTTCAAGTTTTCCTCGATACTTGATGATGTCAAAGCTGAAATGCAAAAATCATAACAAGTCTCACAGCAGTCTAACAAGAAAAATTGACCCTAAAGATCAGGTGGCGCAAAATGCGAACATCATGGTAATGGCAACAGAAAAACTTAAACCCCAACATACACCGATGATGCAACAATATTTGCGTATCAAGGCAGACTATCCTGATCTATTGGTTTTTTATCGTATGGGAGACTTTTACGAACTATTTTATGATGATGCTAAGAAAGCAGCAAAATTACTAAATATTACTTTAACGCAACGTGGCCAATCCGCAGGTCGCCCAATTCCAATGGCTGGAATTCCTTATCATGCTGCAGAAAATTATCTATCTAAACTCGTCCGCGCTGGTGAATCAGTTGTTATTTGCGAGCAAACAGGTGATCCAGCAACCAGTAAAGGCCCGGTTGCACGGGAGGTGAGTCGCATTCTTACTCCAGGAACTGTGAGTGATGAAGCACTTTTAGATGAAGCACGCGAAAATATTCTAATGGCGTTGTATCAACACAAGCAAACTATTGGACTAGCAACATTAGATATTTCCAAC